>NZ_JBEXOT010000058.1:0-37813 GCF_040611675.1 Streptomyces sp. NPDC006551 | reverse complement strand
CGGCGGGGGGGGGGTTTGGGGGGGGGTCCGCGGGGGGGCCCCCCCGCCGACACCCCTGGCGCTCATATGACTATTCCGGGTGTCGCGTGGGCGCCGTGCACGGGGGGTAGGGCTCGACGGACATCGCCCGCCCTCACCGAGAGGCACCCCACGCATGGCTCAGCCCTTCGTACTGCCGGATTTCTATGTCCCGTATCCGGCGCGGCTCAATCCCCATGTGGAGACCGCCCGCACGCACACCAGGGAGTGGGCGCGGGCGATGGGGATGCTGGAGGGCTCCGGGATCTGGGAGGAGCACGACCTCGAGTCCCACGACTACGCGCTGCTGTGTTCCTACACCCACCCGGACTGTGACGCCGAGGCGCTGTCGCTGGTCACCGACTGGTACACCTGGGTGTTCTTCTTCGACGACCATTTCCTGGAGACCTTCAAACGCACCCAGGACCGGTCCGGGGGCAAGGCGTATCTGGACCGGCTGCCGCTGTTCATGCCGATGGACCCGGCGGCCGCGACGCCCGAGCCGACCAATCCCGTCGAGGCCGGGCTCGCCGACCTGTGGGCGCGCACGGTCCCGTCCATGTCGCCGGCCTGGCGGGCCCGGTTCGCCGAGGCCACCGAGCATCTGCTGTACGAGTCGCTGTGGGAGCTCGACAACATCAACGAGGGTCGGATCGCCAACCCCGTCGAGTACATCGAGATGCGCCGCAAGGTCGGGGGCGCACCCTGGTCGGCGGGGCTGGTCGAGTACGCGGCCGGCGCCGAGGTCCCCGAGCAGGTGGCCCACTCCCGCCCGCTGCGAGTGCTGAGGGACGCCTTCTCGGACGCGGTGCATCTGCGCAACGACCTCTTCTCGTACCAGCGCGAGGTGGAGGACGAGGGAGAGAACAGCAACGGCGTCCTCGTTCTGGAGAAGTTCCTGGGCTGTACGACGCAGGAGGCCGCCGACGCCGTCAACGACCTGCTGACCTCGCGGCTGCAGCAGTTCGAGAACACGGCTCTCACCGAAGTGCCGGGGCTCTGCCTGGAGAAGGGTCTGAGCCCGCGGGAGACCGCGGCCGTGGCGGCGTACGCCAAGGGGCTGCAGGACTGGCAGTCGGGCGGCCATGAGTGGCACTTGCGCTCCAGCCGCTATATGAACGAGGGCCTGGCGACGGCCGGGCCTTCGCACCTCGACGGGGTGCTCGGCACGTCGGCGCTCGACATCAGGACGCTGTTCGGCCGCCCGGCCGCCTCGCGGCTGCGCTCGCTCTCCCATGTGCCGCACCAGAAGGTGGGGCCGTCACGGCTGCCCGAGTTCGACCTGCCCTATCCCCTGTCGCTCAGCCCGCACCACCAGGAGGCGCTGCGGCTGTCGGTCGACTGGGCGGAGCGCATGGGCCTGCTGGACGACATCTGGGATCGTCCGATGCTGGAGGGCTTCGACTTCGCGCTGTGCTCGGCGGGGCTCGACCCGGACGCCACCCTGGAGGAGCTGGAGCTCAGCGCCGAGTGGCTGACCTGGGGCACGTACGGGGACGACTACTATCCGCTCGTCTTCGGGCGGCCGCGCAATCTGCTCGGCGCAAAGGAGTGCACCGAACGGCTCAAGGCGTGCATGCCGCTGGACGATCCGGCGGCCGGGCGGGCGCTCGCCGGGAGCCCGATGGAGCGCGCGCTGGCCGACCTGTGGGCCCGCACGGCGGATCCGATGGGGCCCGAGGCCCGTGCGCAGCTGCGCGCCGCCATGGACGCCATGCTGGACAGCTGGATGTGGGAGCTGCACAACCAGGCGCAGCACCGGGTGCCCGACCCGGTGGACTACATCGAGATGCGCCGGCTGACCTTCGGCTCGGATCTGACGATGTCGCTGTGCCGGCTGCGGCACGCGGACACACTGCCACCGGCCCTCTACCGCACCGGCACGGTCCGCGCCCTGGAGAGTTCGGCGGCCGACTACGCCACTCTCCTGAACGACCTCTTCTCGTACCAGAAGGAGATCGAGGTCGAGGGCGAGGTGCACAACGGCGTGCTGGTGCTGCAGAAGTTCTTCGACTGCGACTATCCGACCGCCGTGGCGATGGTCGACGACCTGATGCGCGGTCGGCTGCGCCAGTTCGAGCATGTGAAGAAGTACGAACTGCCCATGCTGTACGAAGACTTCGCTCTGGACGGCGCGGGCCGGGCGGCGTTCGAGGCGTATGTGCGGGAGCTGGAGGACTGGCTGGCCGGCATCCTCAACTGGCACCGGGGCGTGCGCCGTTACCGTGCCGAGGATGTCCACACCGGAAGCGGTACGGCGTTGGCGCGACGCGGCCCGACGGGGGTCGGCACCTCGGCCGCGCGGCTGGCCGCGCTGTTCACCCCGTAGCGCGTGTGCGGGGGCGCCGGAGACTCCGGCGCCCCCGCCGGGCCTCGGTCAGGGCTCCGGCGCCGCACCGGGCCCCGGTCAGACGGGGCGGTGGCCGCGCAGCTGGTCGAGTTCGCGGCGCTCGCGCTTGGTCGGACGCCCGGCACCCCGGTCGCGGACGCCCGCCAGGGCGACGTGCTCGCGCGGGGGCGGCGGCGGGCTGTTGTCGACATAGGCCGTGGCGGCCACCGGCGGGCCGACCCGCTTGGTGAGGAGTTCCTTCACCTCGACGATCCGCTCCCGGCCGCCGTGGAAGAGGCGTACCTCGTCACCGGGCTTCACGGGCTGGGCGGGCTTGGCCCGCTCGCCGTTGACCTTGACGTGCCCGGCCCGGCAGGCCGCGGCGGCCTGCGAGCGGGTCTTGGTGAGGCGTACCGCCCAGATCCAGCTGTCGACGCGCGCGCTCATCGGCCCCCGCCCCCCGTCAGCCCTGCTGGAACAGTTCGGCCGGCAGCGGCTTGAGGAGCGCGTAGAGGTCGTCCGTGATCGGACGGTCCCAACTGGCGATGGTCACCAGGACGTTGTCGCTGCGGTCGAACTGCACGCAGGAGATCCGGCTCTCGGAGAGCTTGACGCGGCGGACGATCAGCAGGTTGTCGCCCTGCATCACCGGCATGTCCTCGGTCTCCAGGACCTCGACCGGCTCGTCGTTCTCCAGGGCCGCGAGAAGCTGCGCGACCTCGAAGGGGATCTGTCCGTCGCCCAGCTCGCGTGCCGGGGAGCCCTCCGGGAGGTTACCGATGATCATCGCGGGGCCGCGGCCGCCGAACAGGTCGTAGCGCAGGAAGACGCCCTGGCAGGTCCCGTCGGGGGCGGGGAGGAGGCCGGCGCCGAGGTTGCCGGGCCAGTCCCCCGGGTCCATGGCCAGGACGTCGAAGTCCGGGCCCGCGGGTGTGGCGGCGCTGCGGCGGCGGAGGAAGGACATACGGCCATGGTACGTGCCCGGGCGCGCGACACGGCGCGCCGGGGCGGGTCCCGCGCCGCCCGCGCCCGGACCCGTCCCGGCCCGCGTCCTGACACCTCCGTGCCGGGCCCGCCGCCGCCTTCGGCGGTCACGCCTCGCATCGCCATGATGGCGGAGAGTGGCGCGTGACGGCCGTCCGGAGACCGTCACACGGAGGAGTGGGACGCGCGCTCCGAGAGCCCGCGCAGCACGGCCAACGACTCCTCGGCCCTGGCCTGTTCGACGAAGAGGTGGTCGTGGTGGAAACCGGCCACGACGTTGCAGCTCAGGCCGGCGTCGGCGAGTGCGCGGGCGACCGCCGCCGTCAGCCCCACCGCGTCGAGCGCGGAGTGCACCCGCAGCGTGATCCATCCCGCCACGTAGTCGTACGCCAGGCCGGCCCGGTCGGCCTCCTCCTGGCGTACGACCAGGGTGAGCCCCTCGCGCTCGGCGACGGTGGCGACCGGGGCGAGGCCCGCCGGAGCGGGGCCGTCCACGGTGACGAAGACGTAGCGGCCGGGGTTGAGCTCCGGCCGCATCCCGGCGACGAGCCGGGTCAGATCACGCTCTGCACTCATGATCACCACCCTAGGCGGGGCGGGACCGGCAGCGGGTGTGACAGGACGTCAGGTCAGGTCGAACTCACCCTCGCGCGCGTTGACCACGAATGCCCGCCACTCCGCCGGGGAGAAGATCAGCGAGGGGGCCTCCGGCCGTCCTCCGTTGCGCATCGCGATGAAGCCCTCGACGAAGGCGATCTGGACGTCTCCCGCGCCCTGGCTGCCCGATCGCCAGTCGGCGTTGCTGAGGTCGAGTTCCGGCTTGTCCCAGCCCGCGAAGGCGTGCTGGGTGGTGGTGTTCTCCGCCACGTCCGTGCTCCTCCCGCATCCCGCATGGTCGTCGTCCGGGCTCAGCGTAGCGAGCGGCACCGGGGCCGGACAGACCTCACACCGTGGGCGGCCGGTCCGCCACGAGCCACATGGAGAAGAACTGCGCGCCCCCTCCGTACGCGTGTCCGAGCGCCCGGCGCGCGCCCTCCACCTGGTGCGCGCCCGCCCGCCCCCGTACCTGCAGCGCGGCCTCGGCGAAGCGGATCATGCCGGAGGCGCCGATCGGGTTGGTGGAGAGCACCCCGCCGGAGGGGTTCACGGGCAGGTCCCCGTCGAGCTCGGTCACCCCGGCCTCGGTGAGCTTCCAGCCCTCGCCCTCCGCCGCGAAGCCCAGGTTCTCCAGCCACATCGGCTCGTACCAGGAGAAGGGGACGTACATCTCCACGGCGTCGATCTCCCGGCGCGGGTCGGTGATGCCGGCCTGCCGGTAGACGTCGGCGGCGCAGTCCCGGCCCGCCCTCGGCGAGACGAAGTCCTTGCCCGCGAAGAGGGTGGGCTCGCTGCGCATCGCGCCGCCGTGCACCCACGCGGGCGGCCGGGGCGCGCGGCCGGCGCCGGCCCGGTCGGTGAGGATCATCGCGCAGGCGCCGTCGGAGGACGGGCAGGTCTCGGAATAGCGGATCGGGTCCCACAGCATCGGTGACGCCTGGACCTTCTCCAGGGTGATGTCGTGCTCGTGGAGGTGTGCGTAGGGGTTCTTCAGGGCGTTGCGGCGGTCCTTGTAGGCGACGAGGGAGCCGATGGTGTCGGGGGCGCCGGTGCGGCGCATGTAGGCGCGTACGTGCGGGGCGAAGAAGCCGCCGGCACCGGCGAGCAGCGGCTGCTGGAAGGGGACCGGCAGGGACAGGCCCCACATGGCGTTGGACTCGGACTGTTTCTCGAAGGCGAGGGTGAGGACCGTGCGGTGGACGCGCGCCGCCACGAGGTTCGCGGCGACCAGCGCGGTCGACCCGCCGACCGATCCGGCGGTGTGGACGCGGAGCATCGGCTTGCCGACGGCGCCGAGGGCGTCGGCGAGGTACAGCTCCGGCATCATCACGCCCTCGAAGAAGTCGGGGGCCTTGCCGATGACGACGGCGTCGACGTCCGCCCAGGTCAGTTCGGCGTCCTCCAGGGCGCGCAGGGCGGCCTCGCGGACGAGTCCGGCGATCGAGACGTCACGGCGGGCGGCGACGTGCTTGGTCTGGCCGATCCCGACGATCGCCACGGGTTCCTTAGCCACGGGGGTCTCCTTCGAGGACGGCGACCAGGTTCTGTTGCAGACAGGGGCCGGAGGTGGCGTGGGCGAGGGCGCGGTCGGACGCGCCGCGGTGGATGCGGGCGGCGGCCTCGCCGAGCCGGATGAGCCCGGCGGCCATGACGGGGTTGGCGGCGAGCGCTCCGCCGGAGGGGTTGACCCTCACCCTGTCGTCGAGGTCGAGGGCCTTGCGGAGGACGACCTCCTGGGCGCTGAACGGGGCGTGCAGCTCGGCCGTGTCGACGGGCCTTTCGAAGGCTCCGGCGCGCTGGGCGGCCAGGCGGGTGGAGGGCGAGTCGGTGAGGTCGCGCACGCCGAGCGCGTGGGCCTCGATCCGGTGGTCCATGCCCCGGATCCAGGCGGGGCGGGCGCACAGTTCCCGGGCCTTGTCCCCGGCCGCGAGGATCACGGCGGCGGCGCCGTCGCCGATGGGCGGGCAGTCACCGGTGCGCAGGGGCCGGACGAGGTAGTCGCCCTGCGGGCGGGCGCCGGACAGCTGGGCGTGCGGGTTGGCGGCCGCGTCCTGACGGCTGCGGGCGGCGATGCCGGCGAGGGCCGGCTCGTCGGTGTCGCCCGCGTCGATCAGTGCCTGGGCCTGGAGTGCGGCGAGGGCGACGGAGTCGGGCCACAGGGGGGCGAGGTAGTAGGGGTCGAGCTGCCGGGTGAGCACGTCGCGTACGGAGCCGCCCGAGGACTGCCCGTAGGCGTAGACGAGCGCGGTGTCGGCCTCGCCGGTCAGGAGCTTCACCCATGCCTCGTAGAGCGCCCACGCGCCGTCGGTCTCGACGTGGGACTCGGAGATCGGCGGCCAGGCGCCGACGCCGTCCAGCGCCATGGTGAAGGAGAAGGCGCGCCCGGCGAGGTAGTCGGAGGAGCCGGAGCAGGTGAAGCCGATGTCGGAGGTCTTCAGGCCGGTCTGCCTCAGTACGTCGTGGAGGACGGGCATGACCATCTCGACCTCGGAGATTTCGTCCGTACGCCGCAGATGATCGGTCTGGGCGAAGGCGACGATCGCCACCTCCCGGTCGGGCGTGGCGCGGTCCGGGGTCACAGCAGCTCCTTGTACGTGTCGTAGTCGGCGTCGGGTTCCCCGCAGGGCCGGTAGTGGTCCGGGAAGCGGCCGTCGTCGCTCCAGACGGGTTCGACGCGCAGACCCATCCGGACCTGGTCGTAGGGGATGCCGCCGATCCGGCCGTGGAGGGCGAGTCCGGCACCGTCCAGGGCGATGTGGGCGTAGACGTACGGGACCTCGATGTCGAGGTTCTTCGCCTTGATGTTGACGATGCAGAAGGTGGTCACGGTGCCGCGGGGGCCGACCTCGACCCGGTCGGTGGTGGCGATCCCGCAGGTGGGGCAGGCGCCGCGGGGCGGGACGTACACCTTCGCGCAGGACGGGCAGCGTTCGCCGACCGTCCGGCGCTCGGCGAGGGCGTGGAGATAGCCGGTCTGGGCGCGGCCGGGGGTGTAGGTGTAGTCCAGGCGGGCGGGGGCGACGATGCCGGTGACGGGGTCGTCGAACCGCCCGTCGTGGTCGCGTGCCGCGCCGGCGGGATCACTCTCGTACGGTTCGAAGCAGGCGATGTCGGTGATCGCGCCGCTGCTGTTCTCGGCCCAGCGGATCCTGACCCGCATGCCGGTGCGCACCGACTCGGGCCCAGGCGCGTCGAGGGCGTGCAGCAGGGCGGTGTCGGCGCCGTCGAGGCGGACGAGGGCCCAGGCGAAGGGGGTGGTCAGGGGCTGGCCGGGGCGGGACTCGTGGTTCCAGGCCCAGGTGGTGACCGTGCCGGTGGCCGCGACCTCGACGAGGTGGCGGAGTTCGGCGGCGGTCTCGGGGTCGTACTCGACGGGCGGGACGAGGACGCGTCCGTCGTCCGCCCGCACCCCGAGGACGGTCCGCTCGCGCAGTCCGGTCAGGAAGGCGGACTGGACGGGCCCGAGGGACCGGGTGAAGGGGAACTCGACGACGAGGGGGGCGCGGAGCGTCTCCGGCGCGGGGGCGGCGGTCATGATGGGGCTCCTTCCGTGGGGTGGGCGGGGCCACTGCGTGGGGCGGGGACCGCTGCCCCGAGGCGGGGGGCCGCGGTCCGAGGCGGGGGGCCGCGGTCCGAGGCCGTCGGGCCGGGGCCAAGAGCGGTGGCCGCTGCCGGAGGCGGTGGCCGCTGCCCGAAGTGGTGGCCGCTGCCCGAAGTGGGCGGGCCGCTGCGCGGGGCGGAGGTCTCACTCCCGGCGGTACACCGGCTCGCGTTTCTCCGCGAAGGCGCGGGCGCCTTCCTTCGCGTCCGCCGTCTCGAAGATCGGCCGGCCGCGCTCGAGTTCGGCCGCGAGCCCTTCGCTCTCGGTCATCTCGGCCGTCTCGTACACCGACGCCTTCACCGCCTCGACGGCGAGCGGCCCGCAGCCGTTGATCCGCTCGGCGATGGCGAGCGCCTTCTCCAGGGCCGTGCCGTCGGGCACGACCTGCCCGACGAGTCCGATCCGGGCGGCCTCCTCGGCGCTGTACGGACGGCCGGTGAGCAGCATCTCGAGGGCGTGGGTGCGGGGGATCTGGCGGGGCAGCCGGACCGTGGACCCGCCGATCGGGAACAGCCCGCGCCGGACCTCGAAGAGCCCGAAGGTGGCCGAGGCGCCGGCGACCCGGATGTCGGTGCCCTGGAGGATCTCGGTGCCGCCCGCGACGCAGTGGCCCTCGACGGCGGCGATCACCGGCTTTCGGGGCCGGTGGTGGCGCAGCATCGCCTTCCAGTGCAGGTCGGGGTCGGCCTTCAGCCGGTCCCGGTAGCGCTCGCCCTCCATCCCCTTGCCCGCCAGCGCCTTGAGGTCCATCCCCGCGCAGAACGAGCCGCCGGCCCCGGTCAGGACGACGGAGCGGATCGTGTCGTCGGCGTCGGCCTCCAGCCAGCCGTCGTGGAGCCCGACCAGCATGGACAGTGAGAGCGCGTTCTTGGCCTCCGGCCGGTTGAGCGTGAGCACGAGTGTGGCGCCTTCGCGCCGCACGGTGAGGTGTTCTGTCCCACCCATGGACGTTCTCCCGTCTCCAGACCTGGAACAGGTTGCAGGAGCCCGGGTCCCAGTTCAATAGTTTTCTGACACTCAGTCAGATTCTTCTGCGGGACCTCTTCCCACCTCCGCGCGTCGGTGCTCTGATGACCGCCGGGTCAGTTCGGGCCAGGACGGTCAGCGGCGTCAGGAGGAACGGTGGAGTACAACCTTGCCGACCTGTTCGAGTCGGTCGTCGACGTGGTCCCCGACCGCGAGGCGCTCGTGTACGTCGACCACCCGGGCACCGGCTCGGAGCGCAGGCTCACGTACGCGCGGCTCGACGCCGCGGCCAACCGCGTCGCCCACCATCTGATCGACTCGGGGATCCGGCCCGGCGAGCACCTGGGACTGCATCTCTACAACGGCGTCGAGTACCTGCAGACGGTGCTGGCCTGCCTCAAGGCGCGGATCGTGCCGGTCAACGTGAACTACCGCTACGTGGAGGAGGAGCTGGCCTACCTCTACCGGGACGCCGACCTGGCCGCGCTCGTCTTCGACGCCGAGTTCACCGACCGGGTCGCGGCCGCGCTGCCGCGGACGGAGAAGCTGCGGCACCTCGTGCGGGTGGGGACCCCGCCCGGCATCGAGGCAGCGCCGCCCGGGCTCGACTGCGTGCCCTTCACGGACGCCGAGGCCGCCGGCTCACCTGAGCGCGGCTTTCCGCCGCGCTCCGCGGACGACCTCTTCATCATCTACACCGGCGGCACGACCGGGATGCCCAAGGGCGTCATGTGGCGCCAGGAGGACCTGTTCTTCGCCGGGCTGTTCGGCGGCGAACCGACGGGTGAGCCGGTGAAGCGTCCGGAGGAACTGGCCGAGCGGGCGGCGGCGCGGGGCGCCGGGCTCACCTTCTTCCCGACTCCCCCGCTGATGCACGGCACCTCGACGCTGACCTCGTTCATCGCCTTCAACTACGGGCAGCGGGTCGTCATCCACCGCAAGTACGTGCCCGAGGAAGTGCTCCGTACGATCGAGAAGGAGAAGGTCTCCAGCGTGTCGCTGGTGGGCGACGCGATGCTCAGGCCCCTCGTCGACGCGCTGCACGGTCCCCTCAAGGGCACGGATCTTTCGTCGCTCTTCAGCGTCTCGTCGTCCGGAGCGATCATGTCGGACACGGTGCGGGCGCAGTTCCAGGAGCTCGTGCCGAACGTGCTGCTCCTGAACAACTTCGGGTCGTCGGAATCGGGGTCCAACGGCAAGGCGACGGACGACTCGGGCCCGGAGAAGGGCTTCCGTCTGGAGGTCAACGACCGCACCCGGGTGGTGGACCCGGCGACGTACGAGCCGGTGCCCGTGGGGGTGCCGGGCCGTCTCGCCCAGCGCGGCCACGTCCCGCTCGGCTACTACAACGACCCGGTCAAGACGGCCGAGACCTTCTTCCGGAAGGGTGACGAGCGGTGGGTGCTGCTCGGCGACATGGCGACCGTCGACGAGGACGGCATCGTCACCGTCCTCGGCCGCGGCTCCCAGTGCATCAACACCGGTGGGGAGAAGGTCTATCCGGAGGAGGTCGAGCAGGCGCTCAAGTCCCACCCCGACGTCTACGACGCCCTCGTCGCGGGCGTACCGGACGCGAAGTGGGGCAATCACGTGGCCGCGGTGGTGCAACTGCGCGCCGGAGCGCGCCCGCTCGACCTGGAATCCGTCCAGTCCCACTGCCGCGCCCGGCTGGCCGGCTACAAGGTCCCGCGCCAGCTCGTACTGGCCGACCGCATCCAGCGCTCGCCGAGCGGCAAGGCGGACTACCGCTGGGCGCGGTCGGTGGCGGCGGCCGAGAACGCCGGGAGCTGACGGCCTCCCGGACACCGGTGACCCTCGGGCGTCAACGGCCGGGCGCGCCGTGCAGGGCTTCGGCCATGGGTGACGCGCCCTCGGTGACGTAGGCGCGGATCGAGGCCAGGTACGCGTCCCGGTCGATCCGTCCGTCCCCGTCGGCGTCCAGCGCGTCGAACGCCGCCTCGGCGTTGTCGGCGGGGTTGCCGAGCGCCGCGCGCAGCCGGGAGAACTCGGCCCGGTTCAGGGCTCCGTCCCCGTCGGTGTCGGCGATGTCGAACAGCGACCCCAGCGCGGGCCTGCAGACCTCCTCGAAGGAGTCGGCGCCCGCCCAGGCCGCGTACTCCTCGAAGGTCACCGCGCCGTCGCCGTTCGCGTCCATCGACGCGTACACCCGCTCGTGAGCCTCGCGCGCGAGGGGAAGGAGCGGGTCGTCAGCGCCGCGTCCCGACGCCGCCGCCGCGCGTTCGGGGCGGGTGAGGTACTCATGCCTGGAGATGACACCGTCGCCGTCCACGTCGAGCATGGCGAAGATGCGGGCCTTGGCGATCCTGCTGTCCATGAGGACTCCCTGTCCGGTGAATTCCGGCCCGCCGCCGGGCGGCGGGCCGGGTGCGCCCATGACGACGCGACAAGATCAACTACTGGGGTGCCGACGGGGTTACGGCGGGCCTGGCGCCGGTGTCCCGATGGGCGCCGGCCGCGACGACGAGCGCCGTGGCGGCGAGGGCGGCGCTGACCCACACCGCGTCCCGGTAGTCACCGGTCGTCTCCGTCGCGGCGCCGGCCAGCAACGGCCCCACGAAGGCACCCGTGTTCAGCGCGACGGTGGCGAAGGCCCCGTTCAGCGAGGGCGCGTCGGCGGCGACGTGCAGGACACGGTGGACGAGGGCCGATCCGATCCCGAACGACAGCCCGCCCTGGACGGTCGTCAGGACGAACAGGGGCACCGGGTGCGTGCCGGCGAGGGCCAGCACGGCCCACCCGGCGGACAGAGCGCACAGGGCGAGCAGCATGCCCCGCCCGAGCCGGCCATCGGCGGAACGACCCGCCGCGTTCACGCCGGCGAAGGCGCCGACGCCGAAGGCGGCGAGCAGCCCGGGAACCGCGCCGGCGGGCAGCCGCGTCACGTCGGTGGCGACGACGGCCAGGTAGGCGAAGGCCGCGAAGGTCGCGGCGTTGACCAGGGTCGCGAGGGCCAGTGCCGACCGCACCGCACAGGACCTCAGCGTGCGCCCTTCCCGCCTGACCGAGACGTCGTGCCGACCGGCGGCGTCAGCGGGCGCCGACCGGAAGACGAGCCCGAGCGCGGGCAGGCACAGCGCGGCGACGGCCCAGAAGACCGAACGCCATCCGGCCCAGCCGCCGAGCAGAGCGCCGGCGGGTACGCCGACGACGCACGCCAGCGTGACCCCCGACAGCAGGACGGCGATGGCCCGGGCCCGCTTGGCGGGGACCACGAGGGTGCTCGCGACGGTCATCGCCACGGCCAGGAACCCGGCGTTGGCGATCGCTGCGACGACACGGGTTCCGAACAGCACGGCGAAGTCGGTCGTGACCGCACCGACGCCGTGCGCGACGACGAACCCGGTCAGGAAGCCCGCCAGCGCGCGACGGCGTGGCCATCGCGCGCTCGACACGGCCATCACCGGCGCTCCGACGATCATGCCGACGGCGTAGGCGGAGGTGAGGCTCGCGGCGGCTCCCACCGGTACGGACAGGTCATGGGCGATACCGGTTACGAGGCCGGACAACATGAACTCGGAGGTTCCTTGCGCGAAAACGGCAAGGCCGAGTACGTAGAGGAAGAGGGGCACGAAAACGGCTCCAGCGTGAGGTGTGCGGACATGAACATCCGCGCGCTGGACGTCGCACCACGTCACCTGGGGCAGGGGACGAGAGCCGAAACCGGACCAGACGCACGGAACACGTGCCGGTCACTCACGGCGAAGCCGACCGAGGACCCGTCGGTCGTCGGTCAGACCACGCGGCGCCGCCGAGTGTCCGGCGGCCCGGTTCTGTCCGACTCAGGGCTCATCACGCGATCCACGGTAGTCACGGCACCACCGGCCATCAACCGGATTCCCGCGTCCGGGGGGAACCGCGCTCAGACCCCGAAGTCCCGCAGAGCGTCGAGGAATTCCGCCGGCCGCGACGCGTGGATCAGGTGGCCGGCCTCGATGGTGACGTGGCGGGCGTCCGGGACGCGGTCGGCCATCCATGCCTGCTGCTCCTGCGGGAGGTGGCTCTCCCTGCCGCCGCCGAGCACCAGAGTGGGAGCGGTGACGGCACCGAGGTCCTCGCGCCACGCCGGGTCGGGGTCGTTCAGCTGGGCGTCGGTCGCCGGGATCACCGCCCAGTCGAAGTCGAGGGGGCCTTCCGGGCGGTCGACCGGGCCGCGCCGCAGCACGAGGGGGAAGAAGACCGGGGCGTCCTCCAGGACGAGCCGGCCGATCAGGCCGGGCTCCCGCTGGGCCAGCAGACAGGCCGCGGCACCGCCCATCGAGTGGCCGACGACGGTCGCACCGGTCAGGCCGAGTGCCTTGAGGAAGCCGCCCAGTTCGTCGCGGAACACGTCGAAGCCGTAGCCGCCGGGCCGGTCGCTCAGGCCGTGACCGCGCAGGTCCACGGCGTACACCCGGCGGTCCGCGGCCAGTGACTCGGCGACTTCGGTCCAGTCGGCGCTGTTCCCGCCCCTCCCGTGGACCAGGACGACGGGCGGGGCGTCCGCCGCGCCCCACACCCGGTACGCGAGGCGGACGCCGTCGACCGTGACCGTGCGGACCTCGGGGTCGAGGAAGGCGGCGACCGGGCGGGCGAAGTCCCCCGCGTCGTCCACCCAGGGGAAGTGTCCGGCGCGGGGCTGCACCACGAGCTCTCCGTGTGGGAAGAGCTCCGCCAGCTCGGCGGCCCGGGCGGGGGTGGGGGCTCCGTCGTACTCCCCCGCGACGACCAGGACGGGCGCGGTGACGGTGGCGAGCGCGGCGCGGGTCGCGTCGGGGTCGAAGGCACCGGGTGCGTCATAGGCCTCCGCCGCCCTCCAGTTGATCTGGTCGGGGAGAGCGGCGGCGTGCGCCCGGGTGGTCTCGTCCCACCGTCCGTAGGCGAAGGGGGCGCAGATCTCCATGACGTCCGGCAGGGGGGTGTCGGCGCCGATCGTCGCCACGGCCGCCCGCGACGCGGCGTACCAGGGGCGGTCCGCGAACACCTCGACGGCCCGGTCCCACTCCTCGTCGGTGATGTCGATACCGACCGCCCGCACGCCCGGCGTGACCAGGACGAGGGAGCGCACCCGCTCGGGGTGCGCCGCCGCGTAGAGGGTCGCGAGGTTGCCCGACGCGGAGTGGCCGAGCAGGTCGATCCGCTCCAGGCCGAGATGGGCGCGGAGCGCCTCGACGTCGGCGACCTGCCGGTCGCAGCGGTAGGAGGCGGGGTCGGCGGGCTCCGCACTGGCGCCGGTGCCGCGCACGTCGAGCAGGATCAGGGTGCGGTGGGCGGTCAGACCGCCGAGGTCGCCGAGGTAGGCGGAGTCGCGCATGGGCCCGCCGGGCAGGCAGACGAGCGGTTCCCCCTCCCCCTGGATGCGGTAGGAGAGTTCCGTTCCGTCGTACGAGGCGAAGTGCGGCATGGGGCCGATCCTCGGCGGTCGCCGACGATCACCGCAATCGAGTTCGCCCACAGCGCGATACGGTGGGACGACCCACCCCCGGCGACGAAGGATCAGCACCACCATGCCCGACACCCTGCGCGGTGACTGCGCGAACTGCTTCGGGCTGTGCTGCGTCGCTCTGCCCTTCGCCAAGTCGGCGGATTTCGCGGCGGACAAGTCCTCCGGCGATCCGTGCCGGAACCTCCAGGAGGACTTCCGCTGCGGGATCCACACCCGGCTGCGGCCGAGCGGCTTCTCCGGTTGCACGGTGTACGACTGTTTCGGCGCCGGTCAGAAGGTCTCGCAGGTCACCTTCGGCGGGGTCTCGTGGCGCGAGGCGCCGGAGAGCGCGCGCCGGATGTACGAGGTCTTCCCCGTGATGCGCCAGCTCCATGAACTGCTGCGCTATCTCACGGAGGCCCTCGCCCTGCCGGCCGCCCGGCCGGTCCACGCCGATCTGCGGGCGGCGCTCACCCGTGTCGAGGAGCTCACCCGGGGCACGGCGGAGGCGCTGGAGAAGCTGGACGTGGCTCCCGTGCGGGCGGAGGTGAACCCGCTGCTGCTGAGGACCAGCGCGCTGGTACGGGCGGCGGCGGGCGGGAAGACCAAGAACCGGCGGGGCGCCGACCTGATCGGCGCCCGGCTGCGCGGTGCGAAGCTGCGCGGCGCCGACCTGCGGGGGGCGCTGCTGATCGCGGCCGACCTCAGCGGCGCCGATCTCTCCCTGGCCGACTTCATCGGCGCCGATCTGCGGGACGCCGACCTGTCGGGGGCGGATCTGACCGGCGGACTCTTCCTCACCCAGCCCCAGCTGAACGCGGCCCGGGGCGACGCCGCCACCCGTCTCCCGGCCGGCTTCGACCGCCCCTCCCACTGGGGCCGCCAGTAGATCGTCTACGGGACGTAGACGTACGGGGTCGTCGTGGTGAGGGCCGTGAAGCCCAGGCGCTGGAGGATCGGGCGGCTGGTGTCGGCCGCGTCGACCTGGACGTAGCGGTGGCCCCGCTCGGCGGCGATGCAGGTGCGGAAGGCGACCAGGGCGCGGTAGAGGCCCCTGCCCCGCCAGTGTTCGACCGTGCCGCCTCCCCAGAGGCCGGCGAAGTCGGTGCCGGGATACAGCTCGAGGCGTGCGGCGCTGACGGGCTCGTCCCCGGCCATGGCCAGGACCGCGGCGACGGTGTCGGGGGCGGTGGCGAGCTGGTCGAGGAGCTGGCGGCCGATGTGGGAGCTGTCCCCGCCGAAGGCGCGGTCGTGGACCTCGGTCACGAGGTCGACCCCGGCCGCGTCGGTGACGGGGCGCAGCTCCACTCCGTCGGGCAGGTCCACGGCGGTGGACAGCGCCGCCGTCTCGGCGACCATCAGGGTCTCCTGGTCCTCGGCGGTGAACCCGGCGGCGAGAAGTCGTTCGGAGAGGTCGGCCGGGCCGTCGTGGCCGTACACCTTCCACTCGAACGTGCGGCCGTGCTCGGTGTAGTGGCGGACCTGTCCGGCGATGGCCGCGTCGGCGTCGGTCTCGCCGAGCCCGGACCAGAGGATGCCGTTCCAGGTGTGCTCGGGCCCCGTCCGCCGCACGACCGGGCCGTCCCGCTCGACGCGGACGCCGGGGCCTTCGGGATGGGCGCCGAGCCGCAACTGCCGGTCGTACAGGGCGCGTACCGCTTCGTGATCGAGGGAGTCCATGGGGGGCACTCCACCATCGGCCGCCGGAGCCCGGCAAACGAGTCTTCGGGGCTCCGACGGCCGTGATCGCGCTCCCGCTACGCCGGGGAGTGGCGCAGCGGGGTGAGCTGTTCGATGTCGTAGCGGCGGCGCAGCTCCTCCACGGCCGCGTGGTCGACCTCTCCGCCGGATCCGAGGATCTCCATCAGCTCCTCGAAGTACCGCTCGTGGTCCGGCGGCGGGGACGCCTGGAACAACATCCGCGCGGGCTCCCCGGTGGGGTTGGCGAAGGCGTGCGGGCAGCCCGGCGGTACGAGGATCAGGGTGCCGGGAGTGGCCCGCACCGCCCGCTCGCCGGAGGCGGACTCCCAGTCACGCCAGCGGTCGGGAGTGCGCACCAGCGGTTCGAAGGCGAGCACGTCCAGCTCCCCTTCGAGGACGTAGAAGAGTTCCTCGCTGTGGCCGTGGGTGTGCGCGCCGACGTCGAACCCGGGCGGGACCTCGACCTCGAAGGTGGAGGCGGTCGGCGTGTGCTCGCCGGTGACCTTGAAGGTGACGCGTTGCGCGGCGGTCGTGAGGGTCTTGCCGTGTCCCGGTGGCACGATGAGTCCGTCGCGCGCCTGAATGGCTGTCATCCCGTTGTACGTCCTTTCACCAGGTCACCGGCAGGGTCTCGGGGCCCCGGATCAGGGCGCCGCGCTGCCACTGGATCTCCGCCTCGGGCACGGCGAGCCGCAGTCCGGGGAAACGCTTCCAGAGCGAGTCGAGGAGGATCTCGGACTCGATGCGGGCCAGTGCGGACCCCGGGCAGTAGTGCGGGCCGTGGCCGAAGGCGACGTGGGGGTTGTAGTCGCGGTCGAAGTCCAGCCGCTCGGGGTCGGGGAAGACGTCCGGGTCGCGGTTGGCCGTCAGGTAGGAGACGTAGACCGGGTCGCCGCGCGGGATGAGCACGCCTCCGACCTCGACGTCCTCCATGGCGATGCGGGAGAGGCCGACGGCGTTGCGGTGCGGGATGTAGCGCAGGAGTTCCTCGACGGCCTGGGGCAGCAGGTCCGGTTCGGCGCGCAGCCGGGCGAGGTGGTCGGGGTGGGTGAGGAGCGCGTACACCATGTTGGCGCTGTTGTTGCGTACCGCGTGCGCGCCGCCGATCTGGATGAGGACGGCGAGGCCGACGGCCTCGTGCTCGTCGAGGGTCGCGTCGTCGACGGCGTCGGCGAGGACGGCGACGAGGGTCTCCTTGCCGGTGCCGTGGCTGCGGCCGATGAGGTCGGTGAAGTACTGCCCCATCTCGGCCTTGGCCTTCTCGCTGGTCTCGCGGCCGGCCCCGGCGGAGATGATCGTGTCGGACCAGTGGGCCATCAGCGGCTGGTCGTCCTCGGGCACGCCCATCAGTTCGCTGACCATGGCGAGCGGGAAGGGCCGGTTGACCATCGCCATGAGGTCGGCGGGGGCGCCGTGTTCCTCCACCGCGTCGAGCAGGTGGTCCATGGTGGCCTGCGCGTGGTCGCGCAGGGACCGCAGGGCTCGGGCGCTGAAGGCGCGGGCGACCACGCGGCGCATCCGGGTGTGGTCGGGCGGGTCGGCGAAGCCGACGGCGCCGTCCATCGGGATGAAGTGGGGGGCGAGCCGGGTGACCTGGCGTCCCCAGACGGCCTGCCGGCTGAAGCGGGGGTCGACGGAGACGAACTTGACGTCCTCGTAGCGGGTGACGAGCCAGGCGTGACCCTCGCCGTTGGGGAGGCGGACGCGGGTGACCGGGTCCTCGTGCAGCAGCCGGGCGAGCAGGGGATCGAAGTCGAGGCCGGTGAGGTCGGGCACGGCCCAGAAGTGGACCTTGGGGGCGTCGTCGGACTCGGGGGTGACGGTCGTGGTCATGGGGCGGCCTTCGCGGGTGCGGGGGCGGGTGCGGTGCTCTCGGGGGCCTCCACGACGACGGTCGCGGCGGCGAGGGAGGGCATCATGAAGCCCGTGCACGTGGGAGTGGCCGGGGGGTGACGCCAGCGGAACGACACATAACGGGCATGTCCGTCATGGTGGGGCACGCGGCGTGGGGTGGAAACCCCGGGCGTCCACCCGGGGCACCACACTGCGCCGAAAGGGTCAGACCCGGTCGGCGACGATCATCAGATAGTGGAAGCCGCCTTCCTTGTACGCCGTCAGGAACGGGTCCTCGATCCCGGTGGCCACGGAACACCGGGCCCGCAGCTCCCAGTACGGGGGCTGCCCGGTGGTGTGCCAGACGCCTTCCTGGCTGTACGCGACGAACATGATGGCCAGCTCGTGACGGAGCCGGCGCACTGGGTCGTGGGGGCGAAGCCGGCGAGGTTGGCCAGGGCGGAGCGCAGGGCCATCGCCACCGGGTCCTTGCGGACGGCCTCCTCCAGTTGGGGCGCGTAGCGCAGCGGAAGCTGGGCCTGGTCGATCACCGAGTGGCAGATCGCGAGGCGCTGGCCCAGCACCTCGTGCCGGGCCTCCTCCACCTCGCAGTCGACGATGTGGTCGTCGACCGCCCATTCGGACAGACCGCACTTGGCCGCCGGGAGGAGCCGCTCCGGGTCGTCCGTCTCGGGGTGCGCGAGCATCATCAGCCGGCCGAAGTTCGCCGAGCGGACCTTGTCGAGGTGGCCGGGGTAGATGCCGACCTCCTCCGCCCACAGGACAAGCCATTCGTTGACCAGTTCGCCCAGGGCAAGGTCGTCGCGTGCCGCGGGCGGGCAGTACAGCGTCGGCACCCCCTTGGGCGGCGGCGTGCCGGTGGCGGGGGCCGCGGCGGCGGGCCGGGTGGCCGCGCCGGGGCCCGCGCGTTCGGCGAGGCGGGCGGCGGAGGCGCCGAGACCGGTGGGCCCGCCGAGTACGGGACTCCCGGGCGCTCGTGCCACGGGGCCGGGCGTGGCAGGCGCGGTCGCGCCGGGCGCCACGGCCCCCGGGGCGTTGATCCGCCGGAGAGGGGAGACGGCGGAATCAGCACACGGGCGGCCGAGGTCCCCAGGCCCGTGGGGCCCGGCGCGAGCCGCGTGACGGCGACCCTCAGCCGCCGCCCACCGGAAGGCGCGGGTGAGGGCGAGGGCGGAGGTGAGCCGAGCGCGGCCGACTCCGGCGGCCCGAACAGCTCGGGCCGCCCGGGTCGTACCGGATCGGAGAGCACCGCGTCGATCAGCGCCGCCACGTCGTGGGAACCCGCCGCGGCGGCCATGCGGGAGAGCACGGACACGGCTCAGCCCCCGTACGCGCGCGGCCGGCGGGCTCTCGGCTTTGGTCACTCTGCGCGTGCAGATGTAACGCATGGTTGCCGTTGTCATATGCACCTGGCACGGCCGTCCCGGAGCACGCGATCGAGAGGAAGCGCCCCTCCGGGCACCTCGCGCGCTCCGCCGTTCGAGCAGGCGTGCGCGGACGGAAAACTCGTTCCGACCCCTTGCCAAGGACCGGGTCCCGCCGGATTTACTGATCCCGAACGCATCGACCGAATGATCGGTCGTCCGTTTTACGCGGCGGGCGGCGGCACGGGTACGGGACGGAGTACGGCGCATGACGGAGCTGCTGGACAGGGGCGAGCGACTCGGGCGTGAGGAGTTGGAGGCCCTCCAGCTGGAGCGGCTGCGCGCCACGCTCCGGCACGCGTACGAGAACGTGGACTTCTACCGGCGGTCCTTCGACAAGGCGGGCCTGCGCCCCGAGGACTGCCGCTCCCTCGCGGACCTCGCCCGTTTCCCGTTCACGGCCAAGACGGATCTGCGCGACCAGTACCCCTTTGGCATGTTCGCCGTCGACCGGTCGCGCGTCCGGCGCCTCCACGCCTCCAGCGGCACCACCGGCCGCCCGACGGTCGTCGGCTACACCGAGGGTGACCTCGACACCTGGGCGGACGTGGTCGCCCGCTCGATCCGGGCGGCCGGCGGCCGCCCCGGCCACAGGGTCCATGTCGCCTACGGCTACGGGCTGTTCACGGGCGGTCTCGGCGCCCACTACGGCGCGGAACGGCTCGGCTGTACGGTCATCCCCGCCTCCGGCGGCATGACGGCCCGCCAGGTCCAGCTGATCCGGGACTTCGAGCCCGAGATCATCATGGTGACGCCCTCCTACATGCTCACGCTGCTCGACGAGTTCGAGCGCCAGGGCGTCGATCCCCGTACCACCTCGCTCAAGGTCGGGATCTTCGGCGCGGAGCCGTGGACGGAGGCGATGCGGCGGGAGATCGAGGAGCGGTTCGCCATCGACGCCGTGGACATCTACGGACTGTCGGAGGTCATGGGCCCGGGGGTGGCGCAGGAGTGCGTGGAGACCAAGGACGGCCTCCACATCTGGGAGGACCACTTCTATCCCGAGATCGTGGACCCGTTCACGGGTGAGGTGCTGCCGGACGGCGAGGAGGGCGAGCTGGTGTTCACCTCGCTCACCAAGGAGGCCATGCCCGTCATCCGGTACCGCACAAGGGACCTGACGAGGCTGCTGCCGGGCACGGCGCGGGTGTTCCGGCGGATGGAGAAGGTGACCGGCCGCAGCGACGACATGGTGATCCTGCGCGGTGTGAACCTCTTCCCCACCCAGATCGAGGAGATCGTGCTGCGTACGGCGGGGGTCGCCCCGCACTTCCAGCTGCGGCTGACCCGTGAGGGGCGGCTCGACGCCCTGACCGTGCGCGCCGAGGCCCGGCCGGAGGCGACGCCCGAGCAGCGCGCGGAGGCGGCCCGGGCGATCGCGGCGGCGTGCAAGGACGGGATCGGGGTCTCGGTCGGGGTCGAGGTGGTCGACCCCGAGACGCTGGAGCGGTCGGTGGGCAAGATCAAGCGGATCGTGGACCTGCGGGCTCAGGACTCCTGATCGCGGACCGCCGCGAAGCGGTCCCGCAGTTCCCGCTTGAGGATCTTGCCGCTCGCGTTACGGGGCAGCTCGTCCACCAGGAGCACCTTCTTAGGAGCCTTGAAGTGGGCGAGCTTCTCCCGCGCGTGGTCGAGGAGTTCGGCCTCGGTGACCTCCCCGCGCGGCACGACCACCGCCGTCACGGCCTCGATCCAGCGCTCGTCGGGCAGCCCCACGACGGCGACCTCCGCGACACCGGGGTGGGTGTACAGGACGTCCTCGACCTGGCGGGAAGCGACCAGCACTCCCCCGGAGTTGATGACGTCCTTCACCCGGTCCACGACGGTGAAGTAGCCCTCGGCGTCGCGTACCGCGAGGTCACCGGAGCGGAACCAGCCATGGCGGAACGCCTCTTTGCTCTCCTCCGGTTTGCCCCAGTAGCCGTCGCACAACTGCGGTGAGCGGTAGACGACTTCGCCGGGTGTGCCGTCGGGGACGTCCTCGCCGTTCTCGTCGACGACCTTGGCCTCGACGAAGCGGACGGGCCGGCCGCAGGATTCCATCCTGCCCTCGTGCTCGTCGGGACCGAGGACGGTGGCGAGCGGGCCGATCTCGCTCTGTCCGAAGCAGTTGTAGAAGCGCAGCCCGGGCAGCCGTTCGCGCAGCCGTTCCAGAACGGGCACGGGCATGATCGAGGCGCCGTAGTAGGCCTTGCGCAGGGCCGACAGATCGCGGGCGGTGAAGTCCGGGTGGTCGGACAGACCGATCCAGACCGTCGGCGGGGCGAACAGACTGTCGGCGCGACCCGCCTCGATCAGGTCGAAGAGCACGGCCGGATCGGGACCGTCGACGATGGTGTTCTCCGCGCCGACCGCCAGGTAGGGCAGCAGGAAGACGTGCGTCTGCGCGGAGTGGTAGAGCGGCAGCGCGTGGACCGGCTTGTCGTCCTCGTGCAGGTCGAGCGCCTCGATGGCGCTGGCGTACTCGTGGACCAGCGCGCGGTGGGTCATCATCGCGCCCTTCGGCAGGGCGGTGGTTCCGGAGGTGTAGAGCAGTTGGACGTACTCGCGGGCGTCGTGGTCGGTGTCGTACGTGTCCGGCTCGGCGAGCGCCGTCAAGAACGAGTCGTCCGTGTCGCGCAGCGCCTTCCGGGCGAAGCCGTCCGGGACGCGGTCGGCGAGGCCGGGATCGGTGAGGACCAGGGAGCTCCCGGACTGCTCCAGGATGTACGAGAGGTCATCGCCGGTGAGGTTGTGGTTGACCGGCACATGGATCAGGTCGGCGCGCGAGCACGCCAGGAAGGCGATCAGATACGCGTCGGAGTTGTGGCCGTAGGTCGCGACCCGGGCGCGCTCGTCCAGCCCGTACCGCTCCCGCAGCACGGCGGCCGCGGTGGTCACGGCCGCGTCCAGCTCCGCGTAGGTCCAGGAGCGGTCCGCGTACCGTACGGCGATCCGGTCGGGGACACGCTGGGCACTCATCCGCAGGACGCCGTCGACGGTACGGGTGAGAAGTCGTCGTTCCATGGCGTGATCCTGGGCCGGTCCGGAGGGCGGGTCAAGTACCGGGAGGGCGTCGGAAGGCTTTGACCTCGGATACCGAACGGGATGTTGACAACTGCGGCGCTGTGCTGCGTGCATGGTCCAACCAGCTTTCCCCACCCCTCTGTTGGGAGGCACGTTGCACCTCCGCACCCGTCTGAAACAGCTGGCTCTCACCTGCGCCGCCCTCGCCACCGTCACGGCCTCGCTGCCCGCCGCCGCGGTCGCCGACTCCGGCGACCGGCACCACCGCCCCTCGGAGCGGAGCCTGTCGGCGGTCATCCGCTACACCGAGTTCGGCATCCCGCACATCGTCGCCAAGGACTACGCCGACCTCGGCTTCGGCACCGGCTGGGCACAGGCCGCCGACCAGATATGCACCCTCGCCGACGGCTTCGTGACCGTGAACGGCGAGCGCTCCCGGTACTTCGGCGCGGACGGGGCGCCGGACGGCTCGCTCTCGTCGGCCACCAAGAACCTTTCCAGCGACCTCTACTTCCGCGGGGTACGGGACGCGGGCACGGTCGAGGCGCTCCTGAACCGGCCCGCCCCGGCCGGTCCGAGCCGGCAGGTCAAGGAGCTGATGCGGGGCTGGGCGGCCGGCTACAACGCCTGGCTCAAGCAGAACCGGATCACCGACCCGGCCTGCGCGGGCGCCACCTGGGTCCGCCCGGTCACCCAGCTCGATGTCGCCCGGCGCGGGTTCGCGGTCTCCGTGCTCGGCGGGCAGGGCCGCGGCATCGACGGCATCACGGCCGCCCGGCCGCCCGCCTCCCCCGCAGCGCCCGGCTCGACGAGCGGCCCGGACCCGGCCCGTACGGCCGCCGCGGCCCGGGAGCTGTTCGCGGCCGAGAACGCCACCATGGGCTCCAACGCCGTCGCCTTCCACGGCGGTACGACGGCCAACGGCCGTGGGCTGCTGCTCGGCAACCCGCACTACCCCTGGCAGGGCGGCCGCCGTTTCTGGCAGTCGCAGCAGACCATCCCCGGCGAACTCAACGTCTCCGGCGCCTCGCTGCTGGGCACGACCGTCGTCAACATCGGCTTCAACGAGCGGGTGGCCTGGAGCCACACGGTCGCGACGGGTGTCACGCTCAACCTCCACCAGCTGGCCCTGGACCCCGCCGATCCGACCTCCTATCTGGTGGACGGCATGGCGGAGAGGATGACCAGGCGCACCGTCACCGTCCCGGTGAAGGACGGCGGCACCCTGACCCGTACGCAGTACTGGACCCGGTACGGGCCGGTGGTCACCGGGCTCGGGCCACAGCTTCCGCTGCCGTGGACGGCGACGACGGCCTACGCCCTGGGCGACCCCAACGCCGCCAACATGCGGGGCTCCGACACCGCGCTCGGCTTCGGCAAGGCGCGCTCCACCGAGGACATCCTCGCCACGCTGCGCCGCACCCAGGGCCTGCCGTGGGTGAACACCATCGCGGCGGACTCCTCCGGGAACTCGCTGTTCACCCAGTCCCAGGTGCTCCCCCGGATCACCGACGAACTGGCTCAGCGCTGCTCCACGCCGCTCGGCAGGGCGACGTACCCGGCCTCCGGCGTGGCGGTCCTCGACGGCTCGAGGAGCGACTGCGCGCTCGGCTCGGACCCGGACGCCGTCCAGCCCGGCGTCTTCGGCCCCTCGAAGATGCCGGTGCTGCGGAACGCGCCGTACGCGGCGAACTCCAACGACAGCGCCTGGCTGGCCAACGCCGACCGGCCGCTGACCGGCTACGAACGGGTCTTCGGCACCATCGGCACCCCGCGCTCGCTGCGCACCCGTGGCGGGATCGAGGACGTGGCGGCGATGGCCGCCGGGGGCCGGCTGACGGTGGCGGACCTGCAGTCCCAGCAGTTCGCCAATCGGGCTCCCGCCGGTGATCTGGCCGCGGCCGACGCGGCGAAGGCGTGCCCCTCGGTGCTTCCCGGGGACCAGGAGGCCTGCCGGGTGATCGGCGCCTGGGACCGCACGGTGAACACCGACAGCCGGGGAGCGCTGCTCTTCGACCGGTTCTGGCGGAAGTTCACCAGTGGGGTGCCCCTCTCGGAGCAGTGGAAGGTACCGTTCTCGGCCGCCGACCCGGTTCGTACGCCGCACACCCTGAACACCTCCTCGCCCGGCTTCGCCAAGGCGCTCACCGACGCGGTCGCGGAGCTGCGGGCCGCCCGGATCCCGCTGGACGCCCCGCTCGGCGCCCACCAGTTCGTGGTGCGCGGCGACAAGCGCATCCCGGTGAGCGGCGGGACCGAGGCGCTGGGCATCTGGAACAAGACCGAGCCGGTGTGGAACCCGGCGGGTGGCGGCTACACGGAGGTCGCGCACGGGACGAGCCATGTGCAGGCGGTGGGCTGGGACGGCAGCCGCTGCCCGGTGGCCCGCACCCTGCTCACGTACTCCCAGTCGTCCAACGTCCGCTCGCCGCACTTCAGCGATCAGACGGAGCTGTACGCGGGTGAGCGCTGGGTGACGGCGCGGTTCTGCGAGAAGGACATCCTCGGCTCGCCCGCGCTGAAGGTGGTGCGTGTCAGGGGCTGAACGACAGGAACACGAAGGCGGCGAAGATCGAGAGATGGACGCCGCCCTGGAGGAGAGTGGCCCGTCCGGGCACCACGGTCAGGGCGCTCACCGCGGCGGTGAGCACCAGCAGCACCATGTGGAGGGGGCCCAGGCCGAGTACCAGGGGCCCGGACAGCCAGACCGAGGCGAGCGCGATCGCCGGAATCGTCAGGCCGATGCTGGCGATCGCGGAGCCGTAGGCGAGATTGAGGCTGGTCTGCATCCGGTCCCTGCGGGCCGCCCGCACGGCCGCGAGGGTCTCGGGCAGCAGCACCATCAGGGCGATCACCACGCCGACGACCGCCTTGGGGAGGCCCGCCGACTCGACGCCGTCCTCGATGGTGGGCGAGACGAGCTTGGCGTTGCCGACGACGGCGACGAGGGCGAGGACCAGCAGGCCGACGCTGGCCCAGGTCTGCCGTGCGGTCGGCGGCTCGGCGTGCGCGTCCTCCGGCACCGGCGCGTCCTCGCCCTCGGGCGGGACCGGGAGGAAGTAGTCACGGTGCCGAACCGTCTGGACGGCGACGAACACCCCGTACAGGCAGAGCGAGGCGACGGCGGCGAAGGCGAGCTGGGCGCTGGAGAACTCGGGACCCGGTTGGCTCGTGGTGAACGAGGGAAGCACGAGCGTCATGGTGGCGAGGGTGCAGACGGTGGCGAGCGCTCCGCCGGAGCCTTCGGCGTTGAAGACGGCGACGCGGTTGCGCAGGGCCCCGACCAGGACGGAGAGTCCGACGATGCCGTTGCAGGTGATCATGACGGCCGCGAAGACCGTGTCGCGGGCGTAGGTGGAGGTCTTCTCGCCGCCACCCGCCATGAGGGTGACGATCAGTCCGACCTCGATGACCGTGACGGCGACGGCGAGGACCAGCGAGCCGAAGGGCTCGCCGACGCGGTGGGCGACGACCTCGGCGTGATGGACGGCCGCCAGTACGGCGGCGATCAGACAGAGTGCGATGAGCGCGACGGCGAAGCCTGGCAGATCGCGCCCCCAGGCGACGCCGAGGGCCACGGCCGCCACGACCGGTCCCCAGGTGGTCCACTGCCGTGTCAGCCCTGCCGCGCTCGAACTCATGATCAGCATACTGCCACAAAGGGTGCGTTCAGCGGCCATAAGCCTCCGGGGCAGGAGGCGCCACGCGCCTACACGGCCCGCTCGTGGCCTTCCCAGTAGGGCGCGCGCAGCCGTCGCTTGTAGAGCTTGCCGTTGGGGTCGCGGGGCATGGCCTCGACGAAGTCGACGGTCTTGGGGCGTTTGTAGCCGGCGAGGTGGCGGGCGCAGTGGGCGAGGATGTCGGCGGCGAGGGCCTCGCCCGGCTCGCGCCCGTCGGCCGGCTCGACCACGGCCTTGACCTCCTCGCCCCAGTCGGTGTGCGGAATGCCGAAGGCCGCGGCGTCGGCGACCGCCGGGTGGGAGAGGAGGGCCGCCTCGATCTCGGCGGGGTAGACGTTGACCCCGCCCGAGATGATCATGTCGATCTTGCGGTCGCGGAGGAAGAGATAGCCGTCCTCGTCCAGGAAGCCCAGGTCGCCGACGGTGAAGAAGTCGCCGATGCGGTTCTTCGCGGTCTTCGTCTCGTCCTTGTGGTACGAGAAGCCACCCGTGGACATCTTCATGTAGACGGTGCCGAGTTCGCCGGCCGGGAGCCGGTTGCCGTCGTCGTCGAAGACGGCGAGTTCGCTGATCGGCCAGGCCTTGCCGACCGTGCCGGGCTTCTTCAGCCAGTCCTCGGCGGTGGCGAAGGCGCCACCGCCCTCGCTCGCCGCGTAGTACTCCTCCACACAGCTCCCCCACCAGTCGATCATCGCCCGTTTGACGTGGTCGGGGCAGGGGGCGGCGCCGTGGATGGCGTGGCGCATCGACGAGACGTCGTACCGGCTCCGTACCTCCTCCGGGAGGGCGAGGAGCCGGTGGAACTGGGTCGGGACCATGTGGGTGTGGGTGCAGCGGTGGATGTCGATGAGCCGCAGCATCTCCTCGGGCGTCCACTTGTCCATGAGGACGAGCGGGTGGCCGATGTGCAGGGCGGCGCCCGCGAACTGGAGCACGGCGGTGTGGTAGAGCGGCGAGCAGACGAGGTGGACGTTGTCGTCGAAGGGCTTGATGCCGAAGATGCCGAGGAACCCGCCGAGGTAGGTCTCCTCCGGGAGCTTTCCCGGCAGGGGGCGCCGGATGCCGCGCGGCCGGCCCGTGGTGCCGGAGGTGTAGTTCATGACCCAGCCGAGGGTGCGGCCCTCGGGCGGAGAGGCCGGGAAGCCGTCGAGGAGCGCGGCGTACGGGCGGAAGCCCTCCACCCGGCCCACGGCGTAGCGGTGGGTCGCGGGCAGCTTCGCCTCGTCGGCGGCGGCCGTCGCCGCGGCCCCGAAGCGTTCGTGGGCGACGAGGACCTTGGCGCCGGAGTCGGCGACGATCCAGGCGATCTCGGGCCCGACGAGGTGGTGGTTGACGGGGACGAGATAGAACCCGGCCTGAGCCGCGGCCAGATAGGCGGTGAGGAACTCGACACCGTTGGGCAGGACCACGGCGAAGGCGTCGCCCCGCTCCAGGCCGGCCGCGCGCAGCCCGTGGACCAGCCGGTTGACGTCGGCGTGCAGGCGCCCGGCCGTCCACGCCTCGCCGTCGGGGGTGACCAGGACGGTACGGGAGGGGTCGGCGGCGGCCTGGGACCAGAATCCGTTGGGTTCGCTCACGGGGTGCTCCGTCCGGCGATGCGGTTGATGCGGTCGACGGCCTTCTCGAAGCCGCGGGTGAGGTCGTCGAAGACCTGCTGGACGCTTCGTTCGGTGTTCATCCTGCCGACGATCTGTCCGACGGGGGTGCCGAGCAGCGGCTCGACCTCGTACCTCTGGATACGGGAGACGGCCTCGGCGACGAGCAGCCCCTGGAGGGGCATGGGGAGGGTGCCGGGGCCGTCCGGGTCGTCCCAGGCGTCGGTCCACTCGGTGCGCAGCTGGCGTGCGGGTTTGCCGGTGAGGGCGCGCGAGCGGACGGTGTCGCCGGAGCCGGCGGCGAGGAGTTTGGCGGTCAGCGCGCGGGAGTGGAGTTCGGCCTCGGTGGTGGTGAGCCAGAGGGAGCCGAGCCACACTCCCTGGGCGCCGAGCGCGAGTCCGGCGGCGATCTGTTCGCCGCTGCCGATGCCGCCCGCGGCGAGGACGGGCAGCGGCGAGACGGCGTCGACGACCTCGGGGGTGAGGACCATGGAGGCGATCTCGCCGGTGTGGCCACCGGCTTCGTAGCCCTGGGCGACGACGATGTCGATGCCCGCGTCGGCGTGGTGGCGGGCGTGGCGGGCGCTGCCGGCGAGGGCGGCGACGAGGACGTCGTGGTCGTGGGCGCGGGCGACGACATCGGCGGGCGGGGAGCCGAGCGCGTTGGCGAGGAGCTTGATGGGGTAGTCGAAGGCGACGTCGAGCTGACCGCGGGCGACCTGTTCCATCCAGCCGGTGATGCGCCAGCCGGAGGCCTCGCCCTCGGCGAGTTCGGGGACGCCGTGCTTGGCGAGGGTCGAACGGACGAACTCCCGGTGGCCCTCGGGGATCATCGCCTCCACGTCGGCCTCGCTCACGCCCTCGACCTTCTTGGCCGGCATGACGACGTCGAGGCCGTACGGCAGCCCCTCGGTGTGGGCCTGCATCCAGTCGAGGTCGCGGGCGAGATCGTCGGGCGCGGTGTAGCGGACGGCGCCGAGGACGCCGAATCCGCCGGCTCTGGTGATGGCGGCGGCCACCGCGGGGAAGGGCGTGAAGCCGAAGATGGCGTGCTCGATCCCCAGTTCTTGGCTCAGCTCCGTCTTCATGGGCGGCAGGATGCCGCAGCGGATCGGCCGAGGGAAGAGATTTTCTGATGCAGTGTCAGATTCTTTGCCCTGCCGCCCGCTTCCTCGACGCACCCTCACCCCGGTAAGAAAGTTTCAGGCGTTACGGGTGTGCCCGAAGGATTCTTTCAGAGGCGTGGGAGAGGGTAGGGGATGACGGAGGAATCGGCGGCGGGTTCGGTGGGCCGTGGAGTGAGTCGCCGCGCTTTCGGCGGCGGGCTGCTGGCTCTGGGAGGTGCGGTGATGGTCGGCTCGATCCCGGGGGCCGCCGCGGCCTCCGGCTCCGGGGGCGAGAGCGGTGGCGGGGGCGGAGGCGGGCGGCTCACGCTGCGGCACGGCACCGCCGAGCGGGCCGGGCTGCTTCCCGGGCATCTGGACCGGCTCGTCGCCGACGCCGAGACGTTCCTCGGCCCCTCCCCCCAGCACCCGTGGTACGCGGGAGCGGTCCTGCTCGCCGGGCGGGGCGGGACGGTCGCGCTGCACCGCGCCATCGGCTCGGCCGTACGGTACGCGCGGTACGACGAGAAGACGGACACCGGCGTCGAACTGCCCGCCGACGAGCGGATCGCGATGGCCGAGGACACCGTCTTCGACCTCGCCTCCGTCTCCAAGCTCTTCACCTCGATCCTGGCGGTCCAGCAGATCGAGCGCGGGGCGCTGGAACTGGAGGCGAAGGTCACGGCGTATCTGCCCGAGTTCGGCGGGGGCGGGAAGCAGGACGTCACGGTCCGTCAGCTGCTCACGCACACCTCGGGGTTCCGTGCTTGGATCCCGCTCTACAAGGAGCCGACGCGGGAGGGGAAGCTGCGGCTGCTGTGGAACGAGACCCTCGCCGCGCGGCCCGGCACGAAGTACCTCTACTCCGATCTGAACCTCATCTCGCTCCAGTTGATCCTGGAGGAGATCACCGGTCACCCCCTGGACGTCCTGCTCCACGACGAGATCACCGCTCCACTCGGGATGCACCGCACACGGTTCAACCCCCCGCTGTCGTGGAGGCCGAAGATCGCGGCGACGGAGGACGCCCGGCGCCCCTGGTCGGGTCTCGACCGGGGCATGGTGTGGGGCGAGGTCCACGACGAGAACGCGTACAGCCTGGGCGGGGTCGCGGGCCATGCCGGTGTCTTCTCCTGCGCCTGGGACCTCGCCGTCCTGGCCCGCACCCTCCTCAACGGAGGCGCGTACGGCCGCGCCCGCATCCTCTCCCCGCACTCGGTGGAGCTGATGTTCACCGACTTCAACACCGCCTTCCCGGGCGACGAGCACGGTCTCGGCTTCGAACTCCACCAGCACTGGTACATGGGCGCGATGGCCACCCCGCACACGGCCGGGCACACCGGCTTCACAGGCACCAGCCTCGTTCTGGACCCGACCACCGACGCGTTCCTCGTCGTGCTCGGCAACTCCGTCCACCCGGTGCGCACCTGGCGCTCCGGCTCGGCGCCCCGGGTCGCCGCCGCGAACAACCTGGCCCGCGCCGTCCCCGTCCGCCCGGCGCGCGGCCGGACGGCCTGGTTCTCGGGCATGGCGAGCGCCACGACCGCCACGCTCGCCCTTCCGCCGCTGACGCCCGCGTCCGCCCGCCTGGAGTGCGCCGTGTGGTGGGACACCGAGCCGGGCGCGGACGCCGCCTTCCTGGAGGCGTCGACGGACGGCGGCGCGACCTGGGGGCCGGTGCCGTTCACGACCGTACGAAGAGGTGCGCGGCCGCAGGAGCACCCGGGCGGCTCGGTGAGCGGCTGGTCGGGGCGGGTCTGGTACGAGCTGACGGCCGATCTGCCGGGCGGCGGCGCCGGCTCCGTACGGCTGCGCTGGCGGTACACGACGGACCAGCGGTATGTCGGGCGCGGGGTGTACGTGGACGGGCTGCGGGTGGTGGACGGCGACGGCCGAGCGCTCTTCGACGAGGCCCGGCCGTCGGACGCGGCCCGGATCGAGGCGGTGGGCTGGAGCAGGTCGGCGGACTGACCGCGGCCCTGCCGCGCGGCTCGGGCGTCCCGCTCAGTCGCGCGGCTCGGCGGCCGTTCGCAGGGCTGCGAGGACCGGGCTGATCAGGGGGTGCTCCTCGGCTCCGCGCCGTACCGCCGCGAAGACGCGGCGGGTGGGGGCGACCCCGTCGACCGGCCGGACGACCACGGCGTCGAGTTCCATCCCGCGCAGCGCCGAGCGCGGCACGAGAGCCACACCGGCGCCGGCCGAGGCGAGCGCGACGACGGCGCGGAAGTCGTCGGACGCGTGCTCCAGGCGGGGCTCGAAACCGGCGTACTCGCAGGCCAGGACGGTGACGTCATGGCAGGGGTTGCCGGTGGACTGGCCGATCCACGCGTCCTTCGCGAGGTCGCCGAGGGCGACCCGCTCGTCGGCGGCGAGCCGGTGACCGACCGGCAGGACGGCGTCGAAGGGTTCGGCGTACAGAGGTACGCGGGTGAGCCGGGCGTCGTCCTCCCCCGGCGCCCCTCGGTACTCGACCGCCACGGCGACGTCGACCTGCCGGTCCAGGACCATGAGCAGGCTCTCGTCGCCCTCCGCGTCCCGCACCCGCACGCGGATGCCGGGCGAGGTGCGGGCGAGACCGGTGATGGCGGGGGCGACGACCAGGCCGATACCGGTGGCGAAGGCCGCCACCGTGACCGTGCCCGCCTCGCCGGAGCCGTACGCGGCGAGCTCGGACTCGGCGCGTTCCAGCTGGGCCAGGACGGCGTTGGCGTGGTTCAGCAGGATCTCGCCGGCCGGGGTGAGCCGCGCCCCGCGGGCGCTGCGCTCGACCAGCCGGTGGCCGGTCTCCTGTTCCAGGGCCGCGAGCTGCTGGGAGACCGCGGAGGGGGTCAGATAGAGCGCGGCGGCAGCCGCCGTGACCGTACGGTGGTCGGCCACCGCCCGGAGGATGTGCAGCCGCCGCGCTTCGATCATTCCCCTAGTCTCGCAGGGCGGCGCGGGCGTCGACGAACGCGTCGACCGCGCGGTTGACGTCCTCGGTGGAGTGCGCCGCCGAGAGCTGGACGCGGATGCGCGCCTGGCCCTGCGGGACGACGGGGTACGAGAACCCGATCACGTACACGCCGCGCTCCAGGAGCAGCTCCGCCATCCGGCCCGCCTCCGACGCGTCGCCGATCATGACGGGCGCGATCGCGTGGTCGCCGGGGAGGATGTCGAAGCCCTCCTCGGTCATGCGGGAGCGGAACAGCGCGGTGTTGGCGCGCAGCCGGTCGCGCAGGTCGCCGGCCGACTCCAGCAGGTCGAGGACCTTGAGGGAGGCGGCGGCGATGACCGGGGCGAGCGTGTTGGAGAAGAGGTAAGGGCGGGAGCGCTGGCGCAGCAGGGCGACGATCTCGGCGCGGGCCGCGACGTAGCCGCCGGAGGCGCCGCCGAGGGCCTTGCCGAGGGTGCCGGTGATGATGTCGACGCGGTCCATCACGCCGTGCAGCTCGGGGGTGCCGCGGCCGCCGGGGCCGACGAAGCCGACGGCGTGCGAGTCGTCGACCATCACCATGGCGTCGTGGCGCTCGGCGAGGTCGCAGATCTCGTCGAGCGGGGCGACGTAGCCGTCCATGGAGAACACGCCGTCGGTGACGATCAGCTTGCGGCGGGCGCCGCCCTCGGTGGCCTCCTTGAGCTGCTGCTCCAGGTCGGCCATGTCGCGGTTGGCGTAGCGGAAGCGGCGGGCCTTGGAGAGCCGGATGCCGTCGATGATGCTGGCGTGGTTGAGGGCGTCGGAGATCACGGCGTCCTCGGGGCCGAGGAGCGTCTCGAAGACGCCGCCGTTGGCGTCGAAGCAGGAGGAGTAGAGGATCGTGTCCTCCTGGCCGAGGAAGGAGGACAGCCGCGCCTCCAGCTCCTTGTGCACCTCCTGCGTCCCGCAGATGAAGCGCACGGACGCCATGCCGTAGCCCCAGCGGTCGAGCGCCTCGTGGGCGGCGGCGATCACCTCGGGGTGGTCGGCGAGGCCGAGGTAGTTGTTGGCGCAGAAGTTGAGCACCTCACCGGGCTGCCCACCGGCGGTGACGGCGACGGTGGCGGACTGGGGGGTGCCGATGACCCGCTCGGGCTTGTGCAGACCGGCGGCGCGGATCTCGTCGAGGGTGGTACGGAGGTCGTCACGTACGGAGGAGAACATCGGGGTCCTTCGGGAAGTGGGGAAGCGGGACGGCGAGTGAGCCGAAGGGGCGCGCGGCCGTCGAAAGGGAGAGCGCGCGAGGGACGAGCGGGTGAGCGCTGTCGACCGTCGACGGACGCTGAGAGCGCCCCGGAGGTGAACCGAGCCCTTTAGGCAGGCCCGCTCCAGTCGAGGATGATCTTGCCGCCCTTGCCGGACGCCGCGTCGTCGAAGGCGGCCTCGAAGTCGCGGTAGTCGTACCGGCCGGTGATCACGGGGGCGAGGTCGAGGCCGCCCTCCAGGAGCACGGACATCGCGTACCAGGTCTCGAACATCTCCCGGCCGTAGATCCCCTTGATGGTGATCATGGAGGTGACGATCTTCGCCCAGTCGACGGAGAAGTCCTCGGCGGGCAGGCCGAGCATCGCGATCTTGCCGCCGTTGGTCATGTTGGCGACCATGTCGCGCATGGCGCGCGGGTTGCCGGACATCTCCAGGCCGACGTCGAAGCCCTCCTTGAGGCCGAGCGTGCGCTGGCCGTCGGCGATCGTCTGTTCGGCGACGTTCAGGGCCAGCGAGACGCCCGCCTTGCGGGCGAGGTCGAGGCGCTCCTCGCTGACGTCGGTGATGACGACGTTGCGCGCGCCCGCGTGCTTGGCGACGGCGGCGGCCATGATGCCGATCGGGCCCGCGCCGGTGACCAGCACGTCCTCACCGACGAGCGGGAAGGACAGGGCGGTGTGCACGGCGTTGCCGAAGGGGTCGAAGATCGCGGCGACGTCGAGGTCGACGGCGACCCGGTGGACCCAGACGTTGGACGCGGGCAGGGCGACGTACTCGGCGAACGCGCCGTCGCGGCCGACGCCCAGACCGACGGTGGCGCGACAGAGGTGGCGGCGGCCGGCGAGGCAGTTGCGGCACTTGCCGCAGACGAGGTGTCCCTCGCCGCTGACCAGGTCGCCGACCTCGATGTCCGCGACGTCACGGCCGGTCTCGACGACCTCGCCGACGAACTCGTGGCCGAGGGTGAGCGGCGTGGCGATGGTCTTCTGGGCCCAGCCGTCCCAGGAGCGGATGTGGAGGTCGGTGCCGCAGATACCGGTCCGCTTGACCTTGATCAGGACGTCCGCGGGGCCGATCTCCGGCTCCGGCACGTCCGTGAGCCAGAGACCCGGCTCCGCCTTCTGCTTGACCAGTGCCTTCAATGCCATGGCTCCCGACGTACGAGTCCTGTGAGTGAGGGGTTCCGGGCGCGGTTTCACGCCAAGATCTCCGAAGGAGAATCTTCCGTACGCCGGGCCCGTGGTCCATCGAGGTTTTCTTAAGCGCGGTCGCAGGTCAGCTTCACACCCCTGGTGGGGACGCGCCGCCGGTCAACGTCCGAGCGCCGCCATCGCCGCATTGTGGCCGGGGATGCCGCTGACTCCGCCGCCCCGGACGGCTCCGGCACCGCACAGCAGGACGTTGGCGTGGGCGGTTTCGACACCCCAGCGGCCCGCGCCTTCCTCCCCGTAGGGGAAGGAGAGGTCGCGGTGGAAGATGTGGCCGCCGGGCAGCCGCAGATCGCGTTCGAGGTCGAGCGGGGTCTTCGCCTCGATGCAGGGGCGGCCGTCGGCGTCGAGGGCGAGGCAGTCGGTGAGCGGTTCGTCGAGGACGGCGTCGAGCTCCGCGAGCGTGGCCTTGAGGAGTTCGGCGCGGGTGGTGTCGTTGTCGGCGGCGAACAGCCGGGCGGGGACGTGCAGTCCGAAGAGCGTCAGGGTCTGGTAGCCCTGGGCGGCGAGGTCGGGGCCGAGGATGGTGGGGTCGGTCAGCGAGTGGCAGTAGATCTCGGACGGCGGGGCGCTCGGCAGCCGGCCGGCGGCGGCTTCGGCGTACGCGGTCGCCAACTGGGCGTAGCCCTCGGCGATGTGGAAGGTTCCGGCGAACGCCTCGCGCGGGTCGACGGACCGGTCCCGGAGTCTGGGCAGCCGGGTGAGCAACATGTTGACCTTGAGCTGGGCTCCTTCCGGGGGCGGCGGGGGTGTCTCGCCGAGGAGGGCTGCGAGGGCCTGCGGGGAGGCGTTGACCAGCACGTGCTCCGCCTCGACGGTGCCGTCCCCGTCCGCCGTGCGGTAGGTGACCTCGGCGCGGCGGCCGTCCGCCTCGACGCGGGTCGCCTCGTGTCCGGTGCGGATCTCCGCGCCCGCCGCGCGGGCGGCGTCCGCGAGGGCGTCGGTGAGCGCGCCCATGCCGCCGACGGGGACGTCCCAGTCGCCGGTGCCGCCGCCGATGACGTGGTACAGGAAGCAGCGGTTCTGGAGCAGGGAGGGGTCGTGGGCGTCGGCGAAGGTGCCGATCAGGGCGTCGGTGAGGACGACGCCGCGGACGAGGTCGTCGGTGAAGGTCTCTTCGACGGCGGCGCCGATGGGCTGTTCGAACAGAATCCGCCACGCGGTCTCGTCGGCGACGCGGGCGCGCAGCTCGGCGCGGGTGGGCAGCGGTTCGGTGAGGGTGGGGAAGACGCGCTCGGCGACCTCGCCCGTACGGCCGTAGAACGCCTGCCAGGCCTCGTACTCGCGGTCGGAGCCGGTGAGCGCGGCGAAGGAGGCGCGGGTGCGGTCGGGGTCGCCGCCGACGAGCAGCCCGCCGTCGCCCTTCGGGGTGTACGAGGAGATGGACCGTTTCCGCACGGCGAACCGCAGCCCCAGCTCGCGCACGATCTTCGCCGGCAGGAGCGAGACCAGGTAGGAGTACCGGGAGAGGCGGGCGTCGACCCCGGTGAAGGGGCGGGTGGAGACGGCGGCGCCGCCGGTGGAGTCGAGGCGTTCGAGGACGAGGACGGTGCGTCCGGCGCGGGCGAGGTAGGCGGCGGCGACCAGTCCGTTGTGGCCGCCGCCGACGATGACGGCGTCGTACGAGCGCTGTGCGGTCATGTCTCTTGCTAGCACGTCTTCCGCCAGCACGTGAAGATCGCCGGCGAAACCCCGCGGGGCCCGCTTCCCTACGCGTGTCCCGGGGCGGGGTGGCGGAGCGCGGCCACCTTGCGGTAGAGCTCGACGGCGGCGGCGTGCCGGCCGAGCCGTTCCAGGCAGTGCGCCTCGTCGTGGCGGCCGGCCAGCGTGTCGGGGTGTGTTTCGCCGAGGACGCGCTCGCGGACCTCGGCGACCTGTCGGTAGACCGGCAGGGCCTCCTCCCAGCGGTCGAGCCGGCCGAGGGCGACGGCGACTTCGCGGAGGCTGACCAGGGTGTCCGGGTGCTCGGCGCCGAGAACGCGCTCGCGGACGGCGCGGACGGCGTGTGCCTCCGCGAGGGCCTCGTCCCAGCGGGCCAGGCGCCCGAGGTTGACGCCCAGCGCGTGGCGGGCGCGCAGCGTCTCGGGATCCTCCGGGCCGTGGACGCGGGTGCGGACCGCCACGAGGTCGCGGAAGAGCTCCACGGCGTCGGCACCCCGGCCGAGCCGGCCGAGACAGATCCCGACCTCGTAACGGGCGGCGAGCGTGTCCGGGTGGTCGGCGCCGAGCACGGAGCCGCGTACCGCCGCGACCTCCTGGTAGCCGGACAGCGCCTCGGACCAGCGCCCCAACCGCCCCAGGGTGTAGGCGACTTCGTAGCGGGTCACCAGGGTGTCGGTGTGCTCGGCGCCGAGGAGCCGGGCCCGCGCCTCGGCCACCTCCCGGGCCATCCGGTACGACTCCTCGGTACGGCCGAGTCTGCCCAGGTTGAAGGCGAGGTTGTGCCGGCAGCGCAGGGTGTCGGGATGGTCCGGTCCCATGGTGCGTTCGCGGGAGGCGAGCACCTCCGCGTACAGCTGGTGTGCCTCGAAGTGCCGCCCGAGACGGCCGAGTACGTAGGCGGTCTCCTGGCGCGCGGCGAGCGTGTCGGGGTGGTCGACGCCGAGCGTGCGTACGCGGCCCTCGCCGACCCGGCCGAACTCGCGCAGGGCGTCGGCCGGGCGGGCGAGTCTGCTGAGCGTGAAGGCGTACTCGTAGCGGCTGGCGAGGGTGTCGGGGTGGTCGGGGCCGAGGACCCGCTCGCGGTCCTCGGTCACGGAGCGGAGCACGTCCCGCGCCTCGTCCCAGCGGCCGAGCCGGCCGAGGCCGAGCCCCGCGCGGTGCCGGCCGGCGAGGACGGCGAGCAGTTCGGGGGACGGGGCGGGACGCGCGGACGAGGGGTGCTCGGCCGACGGAAGGGCGCGGGACGGGCGGGTCCACTCGCCCGTGAGCGCGGCGGCCGGGTCGTAGGCCGGTTCCCGCAGCGCGAGCGGGCCGGTGACCGCCTTGTGGCCGGCGGTCATGCCCCGTGTCCAGTACGGCAGTCGGGGCGGAGCGGTCGGAGCCGGGGCCGGGTCGAGGACCTGGGCGGGGAGGGCGGCGACCGCGATGGGGCCGGTGCGGGCGGTGACGATCCGGCGGCGCAGATCGGTGGCGTCGGCGGGCCGTCCGTCGGGCGTCTTGGCCAGCAGATCCAGGACGATCCGGTCGAGGTAGTCGGGCAGTTCGGCGCGGCGCGTACGCAGGGGCTCGGGCGGGGTGTCGCGATGTCCGACGAGGACGGCCCAGGCGTCGTCGAGGTCGAACGGCGGGACACCGGTGGCGATCTCGTACAGGACGCAGCCCAGCGAGTACAGGTCGCTGCGGTGGTCGATCTCGCCGCCGCTGATCTGCTCGGGCGACATGTAGTGGGGGGTCCCCATGGCGATGCCGGTGCCGGTGAGACGCGAGGTGAAGCCGATGTCGGCGCCGAGGCGCGCGATCCCGAAGTCGCAGATCTTCACGGCGCCGTCGCCGAGCCGCATGATGTTGGCGGGCTTGAGGTCCCGGTGCACGATGCCCTGGCGGTGGGTGTACGCGAGCGCGTCGGCGACCTGCTCGGCGATGTCGACGACATCCGGCACCGGCAGCGGGTGCTGCTTGTTCTCCTCCAGGAGCTGGCTGAGGTTGTGCCCCTCCAGCAACTCCATCACCAGGAACAGCACGCCGTCGGACTCGCCGAAGTCGTGGACGACGGTGACCCCGCGATGCTGGAGGGAGGCGGCGACGCGCGCCTCGCGCCGGAACCGCTCGCGCACCACCCTCATGAAGTCGGGGTCCCGGTGAGGGCCCAGCGGCTTGAGGCACTTGACCGCGACACGGCGGCCGAGCGACTCGTCGGTGGCGCGCCACACCTCGCCCATGCCGCCGCGTCCGATCACGTCGTGCAGCCGGTAGCGGCCCTGGATCAGCCTGGTCTCCGCCATCGCGCGCTGTCGCCCCCGTCGATTCGCCACGCCCTCCCCGGGCCCGTCCAGTATGGCCGCCCGTCTGCGGAGTTTGTACGGGGCGGGGGGCGCGCCGTCGCACGCCCCCCGCTGACGGGTACCAGGTCGGACAGGCATCAGCGCCAGATGGTCTGGACGGAGTCGAGCTGGACCCAGGTGATCGGGTTGCCGGTGTTGCCGCCGTAGATGCTCACCGAGCCC
>NZ_JBEXOT010000057.1:0-41628 GCF_040611675.1 Streptomyces sp. NPDC006551 | reverse complement strand
GCTACGAGCGCAAAGCCAGCCACTTCCTCGCCTTCACCAGCATCGCCTGCACCCTCATCTGCTACCGCCGCCTCACCAAATGAGACGGCTTGTAAAACGAGGGCGTCCGCACCACGATCGGCTGTGATCATCACGACGGGCAACTCGTCTGGGCTCTCCACCCGCTCATGATGCGCAAGCAGCGACTCTGAGGACGCGGCGGGACGGTGATCGACACCACCTCGGGGAGCATGCCTGGCACGCCAGATCGCCTGTACGGCTACCAAGCAAGGAAGGCGCTGGCCCCGGAGACGCACCTGATGACTCATCAGTAAAGTCAGCAAAAGGTCAGCATCCAGCTGACCAGACCTGCTCACACACGAGCACACCGTAGAAGCACACCCCGCCGGCTGCGCCACCGAGAGAGGGTGCGAAACCATCCCTCCCGGTGGCACGCCGAAAGTCGGAGGCACGGCCGAGCGAGCCTGCTTCGGACATCGGCCGTGAGGAGAAAACCCCAGGTCAGCGCACCCTGCCCCGCGACTTGAGCGGGGTCGGCGGGACCTCCGGCGCAGGCAGCCGGCCCCCGTCGTAGCCCTTGACCTCGCCGAAGCGGGTGGTGGACATCCAGTCCTCGCGGGCCTTGCGGATCTCCTCGTCCGTGCGGCCCACGAAGTTCCACCACATGACGATCTCCTCCTCGAACGGCTCACCGCCCAGGAGCATCAGACCGGCGTCGGATGTGGCGCGCAGGGGCAGTTCCGTGCGGCCGCAGCCGAGGTAGAGCATCGAGCCCGGCAGGACCGGTACGCCGTCTACGTGGGCCTCGCCCGACATCGAGAGGACCGCGTACTCGAAGTCGGGTTCGAGGGGGAGGTTCACCTCGGCGCCCGCCGCCAGGGCCAGGTCCGCGCCGACCAGCGGGCTGTAGATGGTGCCGGGGGACGTCGCGCCGTCGAGTTCGCCGAGGATCACCGTGGCCGTGAGGCCCGGAGCGGTGACCTGCGGAAGGGCCGCGTGGTGCTGGAAGTGCGGCTCGACGTGGCGGTGGGCGTCCGGGAGGGCGACCCAGAGCTGGGCGCCGTGCAGGAAGCGGGCGTGGGGCCGGGGGCTCTCCTCGGAGTGGGAGATGGCCCGGCCCGAGGTCATCAGACCCAGCTCGCGCGGCCGGATGGTCTGGAGGCTGCCGGTGCTGTCACGGTGCAGCACCTCACCGTCGTGCAGCCAGCTGACCGTCTGAAGCCCCATGTGCGGGTGCGGCGGCACCTGCATACCGGGCTCGTCCGCGATGTCGTCAGGCCCGTAGTGATCGACGAAGGCCCACGCCCCCACCATGCGGCGGCCGAGGTTGGGCAGCAGACGGCGAACCTCGGTGGACTCGCCCAGTTGGACCCGGCGGGGGCTCAGGAGTTCCCGTACCGGCTCGGCGACGACGAAGCCGCGGCCGCCGCAGACGTTGAGGGTGGCCTGACGATCAAGATTGCTCATGGCGCTCAACCTATTCCTGTCCGGGCACGGAGCGGGTGTGCCCACGCGAAAATGATAGTGGAATGTTCAACCATCCTGTCGTGTTGACGACGGTGCCGCCCTCACGGGGTGGGCAGAGCGAGAAGCCGGTGGAGGAGATCCAATGAGCGAGACGTACTACGAGTTCGGTACGGCCGCCGAGCGCTGGGACCGCGCGCAGCTGTTCTTCGAGGCGAAGGAGTACCTCACCGCCGCGCGCATCCTGCGTGGTCTGGTCTCCGAGCACCCGGAGCAGACGGCCCAGCGCCTGCTGCTGGCCCGCGCCTACTACCACTCGGCCCAGCTCTCCCGCGCCGAGACCGAGCTCCGCGCCGTACTGGAGCGGGACCCGGTGGAGCACTACGCCCGGCTCATGCTCGGGCGCACGCTGGAGCGGCAGGGACGGGCCGCCGACGCGGCGCCGCACCTGCGGCTCGCCGCCGCGATGGCCGGGGACCTGCCGGAGTGACCCTCGGGGGCGGACGCGGGGCCCCGCGCCGCCCCTGAGCCGCGAGGGCGTCCTCCCGGTGAAGGACCGGCGGGGCAGCCGTACGGGCGCGACTCCGGCGAGCCGGGCGACGCCCCTGCCGAAACCACCGCCGGGCTTCGGTAGGGTCGGGCCGGGAGGTTCGAACCGTGCGCGCGGAACGGCTGGAACGCAGCGGCATGCGAGCGGGAGGTGCCCTGGCGCACCTGCTGCTCGTCGTCGTGCTCGCGCTCGGCGTCTTCGTGATGCACTCGGTGGGCCATCCGGCGGGGTCCTCGGACGGTGGTGCGACCGGGACGGCACAGCATGGGTCTGCCGCCGGGGTGCACGAGCCTCCCTCAGACGAGCCCGAGTCGTCGCCCGCTTCGTCGCACGACTCCGGTATGACGATGGACATGACCACGCTCTGCGTGGCCGTCCTCAGCGTCTGGCTGCTCGCCGGGCTCGTCCGGGCGGCGCTCGGCCGCCGTCGCGACCATCCCGCCCGGATCATCGCCGGGTTCTCACCGGGCCTCGGGCCGAACGCCCCGCCGCCCCGGCCTCCCGACCTCACTGAGCTGTCCGTCCTGCGGATTTAGGCCGAACGCCACCGCGGGCGCCTCGGGCCGCCCGCAGACGCGTCCCTACAGCCTTCCCGCGCGTACGCACGGGCGTACGCCGCACAGACAGCACACGAGGTGTGACACAGATGCGTGCCCTGACGAACCCCGCCGCCCGGAAGCTCGCCCTCATCGGCGCCGCGACCGCTGCCGGCCTCCTGCTCTCCGCCTGTGGCGCCGACGGCCCTGCGTCGAGCGGGACGGATCACGGGGGCAAGACCTCCGCCGCCGCGCCCTCCGCTCCCGCCACGGCCGACGCGTCCGGTGACTTCAACGACGCCGACGTGGCGTTCGCCCAGATGATGATCCCGCACCACGAGCAGGCCCTGGAGATGGCGAAGCTGGCCGACGGCCGGGCCGAGGACCCCGAGATCAAGAAGCTCGTCGTCCAGATCGAGAAGGCGCAGGACCCCGAGATCCAGAAGATGAAGTCCTGGCTCAAGCAGTGGGGCAAGCCCGAGTCCGCCGGTCACGACGGTCACGACGGCGGCCACGAGATGTCCGGGATGATGTCCGACCAGGACATGAAGGACCTGGCGGCCGCCAAGGGCAAGGCGTTCGACAAGAAGTTCGCCGAGCTGATGATCGCCCACCACGACGGCGCGGTCGAGATGGCCAGGACGGAACAGAAGGACGGCCGTAACGAGTCGGCGAAGAAGCTGGCCGACGACGTGGTCCGTACGCAGTCCGCCGAGGTCACCCAGCTGCGGACGATCCTCGGACGGCTCTGACCCATGCCCCGGGGCGGCCCCTCACCGTGAGGGGCCGCCCCGGGGACGGGGGCGTCAGGCGCCCGGCCGTGTGCTGACGGTCTCGCCACCCACCACGACGGTTTCGGCCACCGTGCCCAGGATCTCCTCAGGGTCGACGCGCAGGATGTCGCGGGAGAGGATCACGAAATCGGCGAGCTTGCCGACGGTCAGCGAACCCCGGTCGTTCTCCAGGAAGTTGGCGTAGGCCGAGCCCATCGTGTAGCCCTCGACGGCCGTGGCGACGTCGATCGTCTCCTGCGGCGTCCAGGGCTCCCCGCCGCCCGTCAGCGGGCGGCGGGTGACGGCGGTGTAGATGCCGACCATGGGGTCCATCTCCGCCACGTTCCAGTCGCTGGAGAGGGCCAGCACGGCTCCGGCGGTGTGCAGGCTGCGCAACGGCCATGCCTTGTGCCAGCGTTCGGGGCCGATGCTCTCGGCCCAGTCCTGGCCGGGTCCCGCGATGTCGGGCGCGGCGTGGCGGGGCTGCATGCAGGCGACGACACCGAGTTCGGCGAAGCGCGGCGTGTCGGCGGGGTCGAGGCATTCCACGTGGACGATCTGGTGCCGGGCGTCCCGGGGGCCGTTCACGGCCCGGGCGCGGGCGACGGCGTCGAGGACCGTACGGATGCCGCGGTCGCCGGTGGCGTGGACGAAGCACTGGAAGCCTCGGGCGTCGAGCCGGGTGAGCAGCTCGGCGAACTCCTCCGCCGGGTAGAAGGTGTCGCCGCGGTGACGGCCGCAGCCGGCGTACGGTTCCAGGAGCGCCGCCGTACGGGGTTCGACGACGTCGTCGATGTAGAGCTTGAGCGGGCCCACGTTCAGCCGGTCGTCGTCGTACTTCCTTGCCGCGGCGGCGAATTCGTCGAGGTCGGTCTCGGTCGTTCCGCGAGGGTGGAAGAGGGCGGCGACGATACGGGAGCGGAGCCGGCCCTCGGCGCGGGCCCGCTCGAAGAGGGCCAGGTCGTCGAGGGAGTTCTGCGGTTCGACGACCGTGGTGATGCCATAACCGATGGCGTCGTCCAGGCTCTTGGCGAGGCGTCCGTACTGCCGGTCGGGCGCGGCCCACGGCACGCCGAGCTCGCGCAGGGCGCGGTGGCCGTCGCGCGACAGGCCCTTGACGGCGAAGTCCCGTACGAATCCGGTGGGTTCGCCGGTGACCGGATCGGTGACGGCCTCGCCGAACGGCAGGCTGGTGCGGTCCCGGTGGACGCCGAGCCGGCGCAGGGCGGCGGTGTTGAGCCAGGCGGTGTGCACGTCATAGCTGAGGACGAGCGCCGGGGTGTCTTTGGTGACCGGGTCGAGGTCGGCGGCGGTGGGCATCCGGCCACCGGGGATGGCGGAGTAGTCGAACGCCTCGGCCTCGATCCACGCGGCGCCGGGGTGCGAGGCCCGCCAGGAGGTGATCCGCTGGTGGATGGCGTCGAGGGTGCGGGCTCCTGCGAGCTGGACGCAGGCGCCGTCGGAACCGAGGCGTACATGGTTGTGGGCGTCGATGAAGCCGGGCAGGACGAGCCGGCCGCCGGCGTCCAGGATCCGGGTCTCGGCACCGGTCCACGCGGCGGCGTCGGCGTCGGCACCGACCCAGACGATCCGTCCGTCGCGCACGGCCAGCGCCTCGGCCTCGGGCAGATCGGGGTCGACGGTGTGGATCCGGGCGTGGGTGAGAACGAGATCGGCGGGCGTGGGCTGGGTGACGGGGATGTGCATGAGAACGAACTCCATGTGCCGCGGGGGGCACCTTGAGGGGCTTGCGAGGGCTTACGGGCCACAGGGGCTTACGGGCGGGCGAAGGCGCCTTACGGATGGGCCGAGGAGCCTTACGGATGGGCCGGAGAGCCTTACGGATGGGCCGAAGAGCCTTCCGGGTGGGCGGGCGCGACCGTGCGACGCGCCATGAGCAGGTACACGAGCGCGGAGACGACCGCGCCGAGGAGCGTGAGGTCGGCCCCGCCGAGCGGTGCGACGAGTGGGCCGGTCCACAGCTCGGAGTCGCAGGTGAGCGCGGCGAAGAGGATGCCGGCGAGCAGGGCCGTCATTCCGGCGGGGTGCCAGCCCGCGCGGTACCAGTACGCCCCTCGCGCACCGGCGTGCAGCGCCTCGGAGTCGTAGGCGCAGCGACGCAGCACCATGTCGGCGAGGAAGACACCGCCCCAGGGGGCGAAGACGATGATCAGGAGGGAGAGGAAGGAGAGCAGCGAGGTGGTGAAGTCGGTGAGGAACAGGGCGCCGAGGGAGCCGAGTGCGGTGACAGCGGCACTGATCACGATGGCGCGGGCTCGGCTCCAGGGGATGCCGAGGACCTGGAGGTTCAGGCTGGAGGAGTAGAGCGTGATGATCGAGTTGGTGACCGAACCGCCGAGGACGAGGGCGAGGAAGAGCGGCTGGAACCAGCCCGGGAGCAGCCCTTCGGCCCCGGCGACCGCGTCCGTCATGTCGGTCTGGGTCGCGGCGGCGACCCCGGCGACGCCGAGGACGACGGAGGAGAGGAATCCGCCGAGGGCGCCGCTCCAGGTGAGGGCCTTCAGGGAGGTGGAGCGCGGCAGATAGCGGGTGTAGTCGGCGGGCATGGGGACGTACGAGAAGGGGCCGGCGAGCATGACGACGAAGGCGAGGCTCCAGCCGGCGGCGCCGGGCCCGGCGGCCGGCGCGGCCGTGTCGGCGCCGGGCAGGACGAAGACCAGCAGGGCGGCGAAACCGATGGCGAGGGCGTAGGCCATCCAGCGTTCGGCGAACTGGACGGTGGCGTGTCCCCACAGGGCGACGGCGAAGGTCATCGTCAGCGTGACCGCGAGCGCGACGGCGCGGGCGGCATCGCCGCCGCCCCAGCCCAGGTCGGCGAAGAACGCCTCCAGGGCGAGGGTGCCGACGACCGTGTTGACGATGGTGTAGCCGATGCTGACGACCCAGTTGAGTAGCCCGGCGGGCCAGTTTCCCCGCACACCGAAGGCGGCGCGGGAGATGACGAGGGTCGCCGTGCCGGTACGGACCCCGCTGAGTCCGGCGGCGCTGATGGCGAAGAAGAAGAGTCCGCCGATGACGACGACGGCGGTGGCCTGCCAGAAGGAGAGGCCGAAGGCGACGGCGAGGGCGCCGTTGATCACGTAGGTGAAGGTGAGGTTCGAGCCGAACCAGAGCCAGAAGAGGTCCTTGGCGCTGCCGTGCCGTTCGGTGTCGGGGATGGGGTCGATGCCGTGACCCTCGACCTGGAAGACCTCGTCACGACCGACGGCGGCCGCTCTTCCCTCTGGTGCCATGTCCACTCCCATACCCGCCCCCACATGCACGCAGATCATCTTGAATGCCGTTCTAGAAGTTAGAACGGCATTCAAGATGTGGGAGACAGGCCCGCCTCGTCAAGACCTCGGGGACCTGCGGTTAGAGTCGTGACCGTCAGGACGGGGCGGCGGAGGCGGATCGGGTGGCAGGGGCAGCACGACGGCGTGACGGGCACATCGCCCAGGAGCGCATGCTCGAGGAGGCCATGGCGGCCATCGCCGAGGACGGCCTGGCGGCGCTCACCATGTCGGCGCTCGCCGAACGCCTGGGCACGAGCGGCGGCCACATCCTGTACTACTTCGGCAGCAAGGACCTGCTGCTGCTGGCCGCGCTGCGCTGGAGCGAGACGGCGCTCGCCGAGGAGCGCCGCGCGCTCCTGTCCCGCCGGCTGACGGCGGAGCGCAAGCTGGACCTCTTCCTGCGCCTGTATCTCCCGCGCGGACCGCGCGATCCGCGCTGGACGCTCTGGATCGAACTCTGGGCCCGCACTCCCGCCAACGAGTCCCTCCGCGAGGCCCAGCGCGATCTGGACCGGGGCTGGCAGGAGGACCTGGAGGCGCTGCTCACCAAGGGAGTGTCACAGCGGCGCTTCGCTGCGATGGATGCCGCCGAGGTGACCGAGCGCGCTTCCGAACTCCTCGCGCTCCTCGACGGGTTGAGCACACGGGTCGTCCTCGGCCAGGACCAGGGGCGGGACGCCCGCCCGGCGCTGGAGGCGGCGAGGGCGGCGGTCGAACGGCTGATCCCGCGAGCCCACTGAGCTCGTTCAGCTCGTTCAGCTCCTTGAACTCGTCGAACTCGTTGAGCTCTTGAACCCGTTCAGCTCGCCGGATTCGCGAGCGCGGGCCGCGTTCATCCTGCCTTCGGGTCCTCCCACGGCAAGGGCTCCACGGGAGTCATGGGCCAGTCCGGGGTGCCGGGCCGGTGGCGTGACAGGTCGGCGTTCCAGAGGATCTGTTCGGCGTGGAGCGCGGGCCGTGACAGCCGGGCGATCGAGGGGTAGGAGGCGCCGATGACCTGGGCGAGGGCGAGGGTGGCCTCGGCGTCGGAGGCGGCTTCCCCAGGGTGGGCGTGCGGGATGCCGTACCACGCCGTGACCGCGTCCAGGGAGCGGCGACCGGGGCGGTAGCGGTCCGCGTGGCGGTCCAGGACGAGCGGGTCGCAGACCGGGGCCACGCCCGCCGGAAGCCGCTCGGTCAGCGGGCGCACGCCGTGGCGCAGGAGTTCGGCATGGAGCGTGGTCAGGACGTGCGGAGCGAACCAGACCACCAACAGTTCGCCCGACGCGAGGTGTTCGACGAGCAGGTCCGCCACTTCGCCGAGCGCGTCCGCCGCGGGAACCCCCTCCCTCCGCGCCCGCTCGATCGTGATGCCGTGCCCTTTGCCGGGCGCCAGGGAGAGTGGATCGGATCCAGGATCCAGGATCCAGTCCGCTGACACATCGTCACTCGTCCGTACGGACGCGGCGAGGATCCGGTCGACGGCGGCCCGGTTGCCGGTGGTCGCGATGTCCAGGGCCATGAGCCGACGGCGGTGCCAGCCGGGGTGTCCGAGCCGGGCGGGTGGCGTCGGCTCCCGTACGTGTTCGGGGTGGTAGACCTCCCAGCCGCCCGTCCGGCCGTGCCGGAGCACTCCCGAACCGGCGGCGACCACGGCTCCGCACACCGCGCACGGCCCGTCGTAGTCGTTGACGAGGCCACCCGGCCCCGCACCCGACCCGGCACCCGCACCCGCCGTGGCACCCTCCCCCGACCCGGGGCTCATGACGTCCCGGCGCCGTCGCGATACGCCTCGAGCAGCCTCAACCAGGCCTCGCTCAGCGTCGGATACGCCGGAACCGCGTGCCAGAGGCGGGCGATCGGGACCTCTCCCGCCACGGCGACGGTCGCCGAGTGGAGCAGCTCCCCGATGCCCGGGCCGACGAGGGTGAGACCGAGGACGATCTCGCGTTCGAGATCGACGACCATACGGGCGTGGCCGCGGTAGCCGTCCGCGTACAGACCGGCGCCCGCGACGCCGGAGAGGTCGAGGTCGACGGCGCGTACCCGGTGTCCGGCACGCTGGGCCTCCGCCAGGGAGAGGCCGACCGACGCGGCCTCGGGGTCGGTGAAGACGACCTGGGGCACCGCCGCGTGGTCGGCGGTGGCCGCGTGCGCGCCCCAGGGGTCTTCTTCGGGCAGGGAGTCGCCGGCGGCGCGGGCTGCGATCGCGGCGCCCGCGATCCGGGCCTGGTACTTGCCCTGATGCGTCATCAGGGCACGGCGGTTCACGTCGCCGACGGCGTAGAGCCAGTCGTGGCCGGTGACCCGGAGGCTGTCGTCCACCGAGAGCCAGGAGCCGGGCTCCAGACCGACCGTCTCCAGACCGATGTCCTCGGTGCGCGGGGCGCGGCCGGTCGCGAAGAGGACCTCGTCGCCCACCACTTGGTCACCGCCCTCCAGGACCACCGTGACCGGGCCGGTGCTTCCGTCCCGTACGACGGCGGAGACGGAGACGCCGGTACGGACGTCGGCCCCGCGCGCGGTGAGGGCTTCGGCGACGTGCTCGCCGACGAACGGCTCCATCCGGCCCAGCAGAGTCTCGCCGCGGATCAGCACCGTGACGTGCGAGCCGAGCGCCTGCCAGGCGGTGGCCATCTCCGCGGCGACCACTCCCCCGCCGACGACGACGAGCCGGTCAGGGACACGGTGGGCGCTGGTGGCCTCGCGGCTGGTCCAGGGCCTGGCGCCGGTCAGCCCGGGCAGCTCGGGCAGGACGGCGCGACTGCCGGTGCACACGGCGACGGCGTGCCGGGCGGCGAGGAGGTGGCGCTCGCCCTCGGGTGCCTCGACGGCGACCCGGCGGGCACCGGCCAGCCGTCCATGGCCGCGGAAGAGCCGCGCGCCGGTGGAGTCGAGCCAGGTGACGGCGCCGTCGTCCTTCCAGTGGGAGACGTAGTAGTCGCGGTGGGCGAGCACGGCGGCGGCGTCCAGCGGCCCTCGGACCAACTGCCGGAGGCCGGGCACCTTGCGCGCGTCGGAGCGGGCGATGGCCGGGCGCAGCAGCGCCTTGCTGGGCATGCACGCCCAGTACGAGCACTCCCCGCCGACCAGTTCGCTCTCCACCACCGCCACGCTCAGTCCGGCCGCCCTGGCCCGGTCCACCACGTTCTCGCCGACCGGCCCCGCGCCCAGGACCACCACGTCGTACTCGTGCTCCACCGCTCGTGTCATGCGCCCCAGTCTGGCGTCAGGTGTGCCGGGAGGCCACAGGGGAAGGTGCGGCGGTGCGGTCCCGGAATAGCGGGGGGCGACGCGCCGTTGTGCGGGGCGAGTCCCCAGGGGACCGTGAGGACACCATCAGGAGCCCCGGAGAGGTAGGAAGCATGAGCACCGTAGAGCTCACCAAGGAAAACTTCGACCAGATCGTGAGCGACAACGACTTCGTTCTGATCGACTTCTGGGCTTCCTGGTGCGGTCCGTGCCGCCAGTTCGCGCCGGTGTTCGAGGCCGCGTCCGAGCGTCACGAGGACCTGGTCTTCGCGAAGGTGGACACCGAGGCGCAGCAGGAGCTGGCCGCCGCGTTCGAGATCCGCTCGATTCCCACGCTGATGATCGTCCGTGACAACGTGGCCGTGTTCGCCCAGCCCGGCGCGCTGCCCGAGGCCGCGCTGGAGGACGTGATCGGTCAGGCGCGCAAGCTCGACATGGCCGAGGTACGCAAGTCCATCGAGGATGCCAAGCAGTAGGTCTCGCGCGCGAAGGGCGGTACGGGGAGCACCCGTACCGCCCTTCGCGTTGCCGCTGCTCGGTGTTCGGCGCTCGGCGTCAGCGGCTCACCGCCCGACGCTCCGTGCTCAGCGCTCCAGGACCAGCGCCAGGCCCTGGCCGACGCCGATGCAGAGCGCGGCGAGGCCCGTGCCCGATCCGGCAGCCGCGAGCTGGTGGGCCACCGAGCCGGCGAGCCGCGCGCCCGAGGCGCCCAGCGGGTGTCCGATGGCGATGGCGCCGCCGCGCGGATTGACGATCTGGGGGTCGAGTTCCGGCCACTCGGCGAGGCAGCCGAGGGACTGGGCGGCGAAGGCCTCGTTGAGCTCGAAGGTCGTCAGGTCCGCGAAGGAACGGTCCGCCTTGCCGAGCGCCCGCCGGACCGCCTCGACGGGGCCGAGGCCGAAGAGCTGCGGTTCGATTCCCGTGACGGCCGAGGCCCGGATCCGGGCGAGCGGCTCGCGGCCGGTCTCCCGCAGCCCCTCCTCGTCGACGAGGAGCAGGGCCGCGGCGCCGTCGTTGAGCGGCGAGGCGTTGCCCGCGGTGACCGTGCCGCCGTCGGTACGGAAGGACGGCTTCAGCCGGCCGAGGGCCTCCAGCGAGGTGTTGTCGCGGACGCACTCGTCACGGGCGAGGTCCACGCCGTCGTAGGGCACGACCTCACCGTCGTACAGCCCCTTCGCCCACGCCTCGGCCGCCTTCTGGTGGCTGGCCAGAGCGAAGGCGTCCTGCTGCTCGCGGGTGATGCCGTGCTTGTCGGCGACGAGCTCCGCGCCCTCGCCGAGCGAGACGGTCCACTCGGCGGGCATCCTCGGGTTGGTCATGCGCCAGCCCAGGGTCGTGGAGTGCAGCTGCTGGTGTCCCGCCGGGAAGGCGCGCTCGGGCTTCTGCAGGACCCAGGGGGCGCGGGACATCGACTCGACGCCACCCGCCACGACCACGGAGGCGTCGCCGAGCGCGATGGCGCGGGCGGCCTGGATCACGGCCTCCAGGCCGGAGCCGCAGAGGCGGTTGACGGTGACGCCGGGCACGGAGGTGGGCAGGCCGGCGAGCAGGACGGCCATGCGGGCCACGTCGCGGTTGTCCTCGCCGGCGCCGTTCGCGTCGCCGAAGTACACGTCGTCGATCCGGGCGGGGTCGAGGTCGGACACGCGGCCGACCAGCGCCTTGACGACATGGGCGGCCAGGTCGTCGGGGCGGACGGAGGAGAGGGCGCCTCCGAACTTGCCGATCGGGGTGCGGACGGCGTCGACGATGTAGACGTCGCGGATGCTCATCGGTTCTCTCCCACGTGGACCTTCGACAGGAAGTGTTCGCCAGGTGAACTTTCCTTCGGAATCGTGCGCGCCGAGTCTCTGCCGGACGGCGCCTCCTGTCAACGGTCCGGAGGAGCGATGTGTGGCGGATACAACCGCCGGTCCACCGATCCGCCGGGCGACGGGGCGACGGCGCGGGGCGCGCTCAGGAGCCCGTATCGTGCCGGATCAGCGCCGTCAGGCCGTAGTCCAGCTCACGTCCGTCGACCAGCAGGGCCTCGACCGTGCGGGTCTCCGGATCGATGTCGGCGGCCATGCCGTGGCCCTCGTAGCGCGGGTAGCCCGAGGAGCCCTGACGGCCGGTGGCCTCGACCACCGCCGAGCGGACCGCGCTGTCCTCCACGGAGGCGTCACCGCGGTCCTCCACGTGCTCGGGGACCAGGAGGATCTCGAAACGCTTCGGAACTGTGCTCATGCTTCCGACGCTAAGCGCTCGGCCGGGTCCGCGCCGGACATGTCTCCCGGCCTCAGCTCGACTCCCGCCGTACGACCCGCGAGGCCATCAGATCGTGCGCCGACGGGACGGCCTCCGGGTCACGGACCGCTCGGTCCACCAGTTCCGCCAGGTGCTCGCCGATCACCATGTCGATCCGCACCGTGCTCAGCCGCGGCCGCAGCAGCCGCCCGAGGAGAAGGTCGTCCGAGCCGACGATCGCGGTCTCGCCCGGGATCGAGACGCCCGCGTCCTGCAGGGCCCGCATCAGCAGCATCGCGTACTCGTCGTTGTAGGCGAAGACCCCGTCGAGGCCCGACTCCCTCCACCGGGCGGCCAGTTCGGTGGCGGACTCCTCCTCGTACCGCAACGGCAGAGGTACGACGGTGGCGCCCTTACCCTCGACCGCCTGCCGGGCACCCTCCAGGCGCGGCCCGGAGAACAGTTCCAGGCCCGGCTCCTCGGGGACGACCACGCCGATCCGGCGCCTGCCCCGCTCGACGAGATGCGCGACCGCGACACGGCCCACCCGCGCCTGGTCCATGACCAGCGCGTGCGCGCCCTCGATCCGCTGCGGGCCGACGGTGATCACCGCCTTCGCGCCGGAGCGCTTGAGGATCTTCACGCCCCGCGGGGTCAGCTGGACCTCCCCGAGGGAGACGACGGCGACCGGGCGGAGCTCGGCCCAGGTCCGGGCGGCCTCGTCGCCCTCCAGGCCGAGGCTGCCGTACTGCACCACGGTGTAGTCGAGACGGCGCAGCGCCCACTGGAGTTCGTTGAAGAACCGGCTGTACAGCGGCCCGGCCGGCACGTGCGCGGTGGGAAGCAGCACCATCCGGCTGTGGCCGGCGCGCAGACTGCGGGCCGCGGCGTGCGGCACATAGCCCAGCTCCTCGGCCGCCTCGCGCACCCGGCGGCGGGTCGGCTCGCTGATCCGTACGGCCGCGGTGTTGTTCAGAACGTACGAGACGGTGGCTCGGGAGACGCCCGCGAGCCGCGCGACATCGGCGCTCGTCGGCACGGGACGTTCGGCGGACTGTCTGGGTGACTGGCTCATCGCTCCGGCATCTTTCCAGACCGATCCCCACCGAGGTCTGGCGGATGGCCGGATTCGAGTGCTACACAGTGCTGACACGCGTCACTTACACGTGTCATCGGCGGGCTGTCGGCCCCGCATGTCGTCTCCTCCCGTGTCACCCAGCCATCACTTCCGCTCCTCGCCCCGCGTCGGGCGAGCTCCTGCTCAGGAGGGCAACGTGGCCCTTTCCTCCACCGGCGCCGACACCACCGGCGTCGGCCCCTCCCCGGCCCCCCGGCCGAACCGCGGGCTGCTGCCCTTGCTGCTCGCCGGGAACACGGCGATGTACGCGCTGTACGTCGGCGTGCCCGGCATGCTCCTCGCGCTCCAGATCGAGGCCATCGACCCCGCGGAGAAGGTGGCCAACTTCGGCCTGGTCTCCGGTGTCTCCGCCATCTTCGCCACGGTCTTCAACCCCGTGGCCGGCGCGCTCTCGGACCGGTCCGGGCGCCGCAATCCGTGGATCCTGGCGGGCGGCCTGCTCGCCGTACCCGTGATGCTCCTGCTCGGCGGCGTCGACACGATTCTGCTGGTGACGATCGCCTGGTGTCTGGGGCAGGCGGTGATGAACGTCTACCAGGCCGCGCTCACCTCCGTCGTCCCCGACCGGGTGCCGCCCTCCGCGCGCGGCAGGGCCTCCGCGGCCGTCGGCCTCGGTCTGCCGATCGGCTCCACGATCGGCGCCCTGGTCGGGGCGGCCTTCTCGGAGGACTACCGCACCGGCTATCTGGTCTTCGGCGCGGTCGTCGCGGCCACCGCGGTGCTCTTCACCGTCTGCGCCCGCGAGCGGAAGACGCCCGCCAAGGCGCCGATGCCGGTCAGGGCACAGCTCGCCGCCTTCGGCAGCGCCCTGAAGGAGCACGACTTCCGCTGGGCGTTCATCGGCCGCGCGCTGCTGGTGCTCGGCTACTTCGCGGTCGCGGGTTTCCAGCTGTACATCCTCAAGGACCACACCGAGCTGCCGGCCGGACTGTCGGCCGAGGCGGCGGTGGCGATCCTGATGCCGGTCAACGGCGTCGCGATGGTGGTCTCCACCGTCCTCGGCGGCTGGCTCTCGGACCGCTACGACCGTCGCAAACTCTTCGTCGGAGCCTCCGCCGCGCTCGCCGCGGTCGCGCTGGTGATCCCGGCCGCCTCGACGAGCTGGACCGCGATGCTCGCCTTCTCGGTCGTCAACGGCCTCGGTTTCGGCTGCTACATGGCGGTTGACACGGCGCTGGTCACCCTGGTGCTGCCCAAGGCCGAGGACGCCGCCCGCGACATGGGCGTGCTCAATATCGCCAACGCCGGCCCGCAGATCGTCGCCCCGTTCGTCGCCTCGCTGATCGTCTCGGCGAGTGGCGGATACACGGCCCTCTTCCTGGCCGCGGCCGTACTGTCGGTGCTCGGGGCGCTGGCCGTGCGCCCGATCCGTAGCGTGCGCTGAGCACCCCGTTCCGAAAGGCGTCACCGTGCAGTTGCACACCACCACCTGGGGATCAGGCGACCGGATCGCCCTGCTGATCCACGGCATCATGGCCGACCACCGCACCTGGCGCAGGGTCGGCCCGGCGCTCGCCGCGCACGGCTACCGGGTCATCGCCGTGGATCTGCGCGGTCACGGGGCCAGCGGCCGCGCCGCCGGCCCGGAGGGGTACACCCCCCGGGACTACGCCGACGACGTGGTCGAAACCCTGCCCGCCGGGGCCGAGTTGGCGATCGGTCATTCCCTCGGCGGACTGACGCTGGCCCTGGCCGTGGAGCGGCTCGCACCGCGCCGCGCGGTCTACTCCGACCCCGCCTGGCATCTGCCGGCCGGGTCCGGCGGCTATCGCCCGGAGCTGTTCACGCAGAGCAAGTTCCTCACCCGCGAGCACATCCGGGAGTTCAACCCCCGCTGGGAGGAGGAGGATCTCGACATCGAGACCGAGACGATACGGCTCTGGGACGAGCGGACGGCCCACGGCCTGGTGGGCTTCGCCGGCCGGGACGCGTGGCCCGTCGCGCCGGTCGTCCCCTCCCTGGTCACGCTCGCCGATCCGAGCATGCTGGTCTCTCCCGAGAACGCCCGGATGCTGAAGGAGCGCGGTTTCGAGCTCCGTACGGTCGTCGGCGCGGGCCACACCATCCACCGGGACGACTTCGACGGGTTCATGACCGCCCTGGACGGCTGGATCTGAGGTATCGGGCGCGTCCGCGTTCGGCGCGTGGACCACACCGTGGCCGGGGCCCGGAGCCATGACGGCGCCGGGCCCCGGCCACGACGTGCGGAAGGTCAGTTGTGGCCGAACTTCCGTTCCTTCTTGTGGGCGACCTGCTGCGCGAGCGGGCGGGGTGTCTCGCCCGTCGCCGACGTGCCGGTCTGTTCCTTCGTCGTCGGCGCGGCTCTGTGTTCGTGGCCGCCCGTACGGGCTCCGTGGTTCACCCTGGTCTGCTTCTTGCCCACGATCGTGCCTCCTCTGACTCCTGGAGCGGACTCGGGACGCTGGGCCGTTCCCAGATTCGCACGAGGGTGCGAGCGGCGCATGTCAGGGCGTGGGGGCGTGCCCGGCCAGCACCGGCCAGAGGGCGGGGTCCTCGGAGTTCAGCGCCCACAGGGCGGTGTTCACGACGCCGTGGCGGCGCAGGACGGCCAGGTGCCCGGCGACTCCCTTGGCGTCCTGGTACCAGACCTCCCGGGCGTGCTCGCCGTCCCGGTAGGTGAAGTACGGGGTGCTGGAGACGGGGTCGAGCCGGTAGGGGGCGCCGTGGGCGCGACGCAGCGCGTCGGCCTCCTTCCAGGTGACGTGCGCGGTCTTTCCGGCGTCGGTCTTCACGCCGTCCGTCTTTCCGGCGTCGGTCTTCACGCCGTCCGTCTTCACGCCCTCCGTCTTCCCGCCGTCGGTCGTTCCGGTGTCCGCCTTCCCGCCGCCCGCCGTGGGCCAGTCCCAGCCGTAGGCGGGCAGGGCGAGCTCGATCCGCTCGGGCGGTACGAGGGAGGTGGCGGTACGCAGCAGCTCGTCGTACCAGGCGGTGCTCGCGAGCGGTCCGGGGGCGCCGCCCGCCCAGTGCAGGTTGTACGCCATGATCCGCACCCGGTCGGCCGTCTTGCCCAGGGCGGCGTAGTCCCAGACGCGGCCGGTGGTCGCGGTCTTGGGCTTCACCGTGACCACGCACTGTTTGCCGAGGGCGTGCAGTCGGGCGCACACGTCCTCGACCAGGGCGGTGTAGCCGTCGCGGACGGCCGGGTAGGCGGAGTCGCCGGTGGTGGCGATGGTCTCGTAGTCGAGGTCGAGGCCGTCGTAGTCGCGGGAGACGGCGACGGCGGCGAGGGCCTTCGCGTGGGTGGCGCGGCGGGCGGGGTCGGTGAGGATTCCCGCGAGGACGCCGGAGGGCAGGGTCTCCATGACGGTGGGGACGACCTTGATGCCGGCCCGGTGGATGCCGTCGATGACGAGCCGCTCGCCGGCGCCGGTGTGCGGGGCGATCCGGTCGGCGGCCTTCGTCTCGTACCAGAAGGGGCTGACGGTGTGCAGCTGGTCGGCGTGGCGCAGGGCGGCGAGGTAGGCGGCCTCCTGGTCCCAGTAGGGGAGCCAGGCGGAGACGGTGCGCGGGGGGTCGCCCTCGGCCGCCCCGACGGCGGCGGGCGCGCCGATGAGCAGGGCCGTCAGCGCGGTCAGGAGCGCGAGGGTGCGGGACGGTGTCGCAAGGGGCATGGACCGAGCCTCGGCGGGCGGGGCTCGCGGCGCCCTGCGGGTTGGGCCATCCAGGCCGCGGGGGCGGGACGTGATCACGTTCCGGTACGTGGGGGGCGAGGGTCCCGACCGGCCGGGACCGCGGTCAGGTTCCTGTGAAGACCCGCTGGAACGCGCCGAGCGTCGTCCTGCCCGCCGTACGGTCCAGGATCGCGAAGACGATCTCGTCGAAGTGGCCGGCGAACCGGCCCTCGCCCGTGAGAAGGGTCCTGAAGGCGCCCGCGACCTCGGCCGGGTCGTTCTGGAAGACCCCACAGCCCCAGGCGCCCAGGACGAGACGGCGGTAGCCGCCGGCGACCGCCGTCTCCAGGACCCGTTCGGCGCGGGACGCGAGGGCGGCCGGGACGCGGGATGCGAGCTGGGGTGTCTGCCGGCGGATCACGCCCGCGTTCGGGGCGGGCGAGGTGAGGAAGCCGACCGTGAACGGCTCGTCCAGGAGGGCGCCCCGGTCGTCGCGGAAGACCGGGACGGCGGGCGAGAGGATCACCCGGTCGGTGTAGAAGGCGTCCCGCTCGGCCCGGTGATGGGCGTAGTACTCGGGGGCGCGCAGCAGCGTGGTGTAGAGCGCGGAGGCCCGGCAGACGGCCTCCTCCTGGGCCTGGGCGCCGTTGAGGTAGCCGCCGCCCGGGTTGCGGGCCGAGGCGAAGTTCAGGACGGCCACCGGACCGTCGTGGGCCCGGGTCATGCGGCGGGCGGCGACCAGACTGCTCTCGTCGGTGACCTCGATGACGGTGTCGCGGTCGGTGTCCGGGGTGACGGGAACGGGCTCGGGGCCGTACAGCCGTGTCGCCCGTATCGCCGCCGTCAGTTCCGCCTCGATGGAGACCTTCCGGCCGCCGGGGGCGCGGTAGTGGCCCGCCTCGACGATCTCCTCGGTCTGTTTCGCGATCCCCCGCAGCCGTGCGCTCATGGCCGAAAGCTTGATCGACTTCATCCCTCCTGACAAGGGGTTTTCCCGCGCGGAGCCGGAAGGGCGGTCTTGCACGCCCGTCGACCGTGGCTTTAGGTGGAGTCAGCGCCTTCCACGACAGGAGGATCCGACATGGCGTCGAGCGGCATACCGCCGGGCGGTCCGCCCTTGACCGAGGACGAGGCGGAGGATCTGCTGCGATGTATCTGCTTCAAGACGGGACCGCCCCGCACGATCGGGGTGGAGGTGGAGTGGCTCCTCCACGAACTGCGTGACCCGCGGCTCCCCGTCCCGTCGCGGCGGCTGGCTTCCGCCCTCGACACCGTACGAACCCTGCCGCTGGCCTCGGCACTGACCTTCGAACCCGGCGGACAGCTGGAGCTCAGCTCGCCGCCCGCCGCCTCCCTCATGGAGTGTGTCGGCACTCTCTCGGCCGATCTCCGCGCGGTACGCGACGCGCTCGGCCCCCTCGGACTGTCGCTCGGCGGCTACGGCGTCGACCCCTGGCACGCCCCCCGCGAGCGGCTGCTGCGCGAGCCCCGCTACGACGCGATGGAACTCGTCCTCGCTCGCAACGGCCCGGCCGGCCGGGCCATGATGTGCGAGTCGGCGTCGGTGCAGGTCTGTCTGGACGCCGGGCTGGAGGAGCCGGGCCCGCTCGGCTACCACCGCCGCTGGCAGCTGGCCCATCTCCTCGGCGCGGTCCTGGTGGCCGCGTTCGCCAACTCGCCTCTCCACGGCGGCCGTCGCACCGGATGGCGCTCCACCCGGCAGGCCCTGTGGACCGATCTCGACCCGGACCGCGCGCTCGCCCCGCCCGACTTGGACGGTGAGCCGCGCGCGGCGTGGGCGGCCCATGTGCTCGACACCCCGGTGCTGTGCGTACGGGCCGACGAAGGGGCGTGGGCCGTACCGGAAGGGCTGACCTTCCGGGAGTGGCTGCGCACGGGGCGGCCACGCCCCGTCGATGAGGAGGACCTGCGCTACCACCTGACCACCCTCTTCCCTCCCGTACGGCCGCGCGGCCATCTGGAGCTGCGGATGATCGACGCGCAGCCCGGTGTGGACGGCTGGATCGTGCCGGTGGCCGTGACCGCCGCGCTCTTCGACGATCCGGAGGCCGCCGAGACGGTATACCGAGCCGTCAAACCGCTTGCGGAGTACGCGGGTTCGGGAGCCGCTCCGCGCAATCCGCTCTGGCTGGCGGCGGCCCGTGACGGGCTGGCCGATCCCGATCTGCACGCCGCCGCCCTGGTGGCGTTCCCGGCCGCTCTGGAGGCGCTCCCCCGGCTGGGGGCGAGCGACTCCGTCCAGCGGGCGGTGGCCGCCTTCCACGAGCGGTACGTGATTCCCGGCAGCTGCCCGGCGGACGAACTCCGGAAGGTGACGTCATGACCGTGACCGACGATCCGACGACGCTGCGGCGGCGGGCGCTCGACGCTCTCACCACGGCTCGGAAGCGCACCGCGCTCCTCACCTCGTGCGTCGAGGACGACGAACTCACCGCGCAGCACTCGCCGTTGATGTCACCTCTGGTGTGGGACCTGGCGCACATCGGCAACCAGGAGGAACAGTGGCTGTGGCGGGCGGTCGCCGGGCGTGACGCGCTGCGACCCGAGATCGACTCGATCTACGACGCCTTCGAGCATCCTCGCGCCAGCCGCCCGTCCCTGCCGCTGCTGCCCCCCGCCGAGGCGCGCGCCTACGCCTCGGACGTACGCCGTCGGGTCCTGGACGTCCTGGAGCGCACCCCGCTGGAGGGCCGCCCGCTGGTGGAGGCGGCCTTCGCCTTCGGGATGATCGCCCAGCACGAACAGCAGCACGACGAGACCATGCTGATCACCCATCAGCTGCGCAAGGGACCGACGGCGTTGACGGCGCCCCCGCCGCCGACGACGCACGGTGGGCCGCTGCCCGCCGAAATCCTCGTCCCGGGCGGCCCGTTCACGATGGGGACCTCCGACGAGCCGTGGGCACTGGACAACGAACGCCCGGCCCACACCCGGGTCGTCCCGTCGTTCTTCATCGACACCGTGCCGGTCACCAACGGCGCCTACATGGCGTTCGTCGCGGACGGCGGCTACACCGACGAACGCTGGTGGCGGCCGGAGGGCTGGGCACAGATCCGGCGGCACGACATCGAGGCGCCGCTGTTCTGGCGCCGGGCGGGCGGCCAGTGGCTGCGCCGCCGGTTCGGGGTGACGGAGCCCGTTCCCGAGGACGAGCCCGTGGTGCATGTCAGCTGGTACGAGGCGGACGCCTTCGCCCGCTGGGCCGGACGCAGGCTTCCCACGGAGCCGGAGTGGGAGAAGGCGGCCCGTCACGATCCGGCGACCGGGCGCTCCCGGCGCTATCCCTGGGGTGATGCGGACCCGGCTCCGGCCCACGCGAATCTCGGCCAGCGGCACCTGCGGCCGGCTGCGGCGGGAAGCTACCCGGACGGCGCGTCGCCGCTCGGTGTACGGCAGTTGATCGGGGACGTGTGGGAGTGGACGTCCAGCGACTTCCTGCCGTATCCGGGCTTCCGGGCCTTCCCGTACAAGGAGTACTCCGAGGTCTTCTTCGGCCCCGCGCACAAGGTGCTGCGCGGCGGGTCGTTCGCCGTCGACGCGGTCGCCTGCCGGGGCACGTTCCGCAACTGGGACCTGCCGGTGCGTCGCCAGATCTTCTCCGGTTTCCGTACCGCACGGGACGCGGAGATCTCCTGATGTGCCGTCATGTCGCCTATCTCGGCGAGCCGGTCGCCCTCGGGGAGCTCGTGCTCCGGCCGGAGCACTCCCTGTGCCGGCAGGCGTGGGCGCCGCGCACCCAGGTCAGTGGCGTGGTGAACGCGGACGGGTTCGGGGTGGGCTGGTACGCGGAGGACGACCCGGTCCCCGCGCGCTACCGCCGGGCGGTGCCGGTCTGGGCCGACACGTCCTTCACCGATCTCGCCCGGGTGGTGCGCAGCGGCGCCCTGCTCGCGGCCGTCCGGGGTGCCACCCGGCCCGGTGCCGACGGGGAGGCCGCGGCGGCCCCGTTCGGCGCGGGGCCGTGGCTGTTCAGCCACAACGGCGCGGTCGAAGGCTGGCCGGAGTCGATGGTCGGCCCGGCGGCGGCGCTGTCGGCCGGGGAACTGCTCCGGCTGGAGGCACGGACGGACTCGGCCCTGCTGTGGGGGCTGGTGCTGCACCGGCTGCGGGCCGGCGACGCGCCGGGGCGGGCGCTCTGCGACACCGTGCGGGAGGCCGCCGGGGCGGCCCCCGGCTCCCGGCTGAACCTGCTCGTCACGGACGGCTCCGAGATCACCGCCACGACCTGGGGGAACACGCTCTTCTATCTGACGGGCCCCGACCGGAGCGGCGCGCCGCGCACGGTCGTGGCGTCCGAGCCCTACGACGACGATCCGCTCTGGCGCGAGGTGCCGGACCGCACTCTGCTGTCCGCCACCCGCACCGACGTCACCCTGTCCCCGCTCAAGGAGCCCTCCGCGTGAGCCCGTTCCAGCTGACCCGCACCCTTCCCGAGGACGCCACCGACGCCGCTCTGCGCGCCGACGTGCTGCACGGCTTGACCCGTACCCCCAAGGAGCTGCCGCCGAAGTGGTTCTACGACGCGCGCGGCAGTGAGCTGTTCGAGGAGATCACCCGGCTCCCCGAGTACTACCCGACCCGTGCCGAACGGGAGATCCTGGCCGCGCGGGCGCCGGACATAGCGGCGGCCACCGGCGCGCGGACCCTGGTGGAACTGGGCTCCGGTTCGTCGGAGAAGACCCGGTTCCTGATCGACGCGCTGCTGCCCGGCCTGGACAGCTATGTGCCGGTCGACGTGAGCGAGTCGGCGCTGACCGGGGCGGCCGAGGCGCTGCTCGCGGAGCGGCCGGGGCTACACCTGCACGCGCTGGTCGCCGACTTCACGCGGGGGCTCGCGCTGCCGGGGACGCCCGGGCCGCGCCTGATCGCCTTCCTCGGCGGCACGATCGGCAATCTCCTGCCGGCCGAGCGGAGGGTGTTCCTGCGTTCGGTGCGGGCGATGATGACGCCGAGCGACGCCCTGCTGCTCGGCACGGACCTGGTGAAGGACGAGGCGACGCTGGTCGCCGCGTACGACGACGTGGCCGGGGTGACGGCCGCGTTCAACAAGAACGTGCTGGCCGTGATCGGCCGTGAGCTGGACGCCGACGTGCGGCCGGAGGACTTCGACCATGTCGCGCTCTGGAACCGGGAGCAGGAGTGGATCGAGATGCGGTTGCGGGCCCGCCACGCGCTCACGGTGAAGGTGCGTGAGCTGGATCTGGTGGTGTCGTTCGAGAAGGGTGAGGAGGTGCGGACGGAGGTGTCGGCGAAGTTCCGTCAGGCGGGCGTGCGTGCGGAGCTGACGGCGGCCGGACTGGAGCCGACCCACTGGTGGACGGACGCGGAGGGACGGTTCGCGCTGTCGCTGGCGACGGCGCGCTGAGCCGCGCGGGCGAGGCTGCGTCGGTCCGGATATTGGACGCTGGATATCGGATCCAATACCCGGACCTCGGCGACGAGCCCCCTGGCCGCCGCGATCCGCCACAGAGACGCGGCCAGCGGATCCTCGCCCACGAACGCGGCGGGCCCGGCGGGCCGGTAGTCGAGCCGTACCGGCTGCACGACGGCCCCCGCGTCCAGCGCGGCCTGGAAGGCGGCTGGGCGGAAGGTGCCGCCGGCCCGCCCGCACCAGGTGGAACCCTCGGGGAAGACGATCACCCGTCCGCCGGCGGCGAGCGCCCGGGTCATCTCCCGGACGGTGCCGGGCAGGGCCCGCAGCCGGTCGCGCTCGATGAAGAGAGTGCCGCCCCGGGCCGCGAGCGGCCCGAGCACGGGCCACGCCCGGACCTCCCGCTTGGCGAGCATGCGACCGGGCAGGACGGCGGCGACGAGTGGGATGTCCAGCCAGGAGATGTGGTTGGCGACGACGAGGAGGGGGCCCTGGGCGGGGGCGGGAGCGCCGGTGACCCTGATGGTTACCCCGAAGGCCCGTATCACCGCCCGGCACCACCACCGCGCCGGGCGCCGCCGGGCGTCGGCCGGCAGCAGCGCCGTCAGCGGGGCCAGCAGCACTCCGACGAGGACCACGGCGAGGCCGGCGGTCAGCCGCGCCACCGCTCTGGCGGGTCGCACGGTGGCGCACCCGGGACCGTGGTGCGCGCCGCACCGGCCGGGGGTGCAGGGGGCGGCCGGCAGCCAGGGGGACGGGGCCGCGCTCACTGCGCCGGTGCGAGGGAGAGGAAGTGGCGCAGATAGCGGGGGTTGGTGTTGCGCAGCGAGAGCAGGACGTAGAGGTCGGCGACGCCGAAGTCCACGTCGTGTGCGGGGGCTCCGCAGACCCAGGCGCCGAGCCGGAGGTAGCCGCGCAGCAGCGGCGGGAGTTCGGTGCGGCCCTCGGGGCGGGCGACGCCGTCGGGGGTCCAGAGCTTGTGCGGGGTGACCCAGTACTCCTCCGGGGCGAGGTGCTTGGCCTTGACGGTGTCCCAGGTGGCCGCGGCCAGCCTGCCCCCGTCGGCGAGCGGTATCGAACAGCAGCCGGCCAGCCAGTTGTGGCCGGTGCGGGTCATGTAGCGGGCGAGTCCGGCCCAGATGAGGGCGATGACGGCGCCGTTGCGGTGGGCCGGGTGGACGCAGGAGCGGCCGACCTCGACGAGGTCGTCGCGGACGGACTCGAGCCGGCCGAGGTCGAACTCGCTCTCGGAGTAGAGGCGTCCGGCGATCCGGGCGCGGTCCGGCGGCAGGACCCGGTACGTTCCGACGACCTCGCCGGTGGTCTCCTCGCGTACCAGCAGGTGGTCGCAGTACGCGTCGAAGGCGTCCATGTCCAGGCCGGGTTCCGGCCCGTCGAGGCGTGCGCCCATCTCGCCGGCGAAGACCTGGTGGCGCAGCCGCTGGGCGGCGCGGACGTCCTCCTGGTCGCGGGCGAGGCAGACGACGTAGCGGGGCTGCGGGTCCCCGGCCGGCCCGGCGGGCGCCACGGCCTCGACGGGGACACCGCCGGCGAGGAGGCCGGGCGGGACCGGGGCGCCCGGCGGGATGGTGGTGGCGCCGGCCCGGACCGGGACGCCGGCCGGGACCGGGACAGCGGGTGCGACGGCGGGTGCGACGGCGACTGCGGGCGACGGTGCGGGCATGTCGGGCTCCTCCGGCGTACGGAAGGGGACGGTGAGGGCCGGGCCGCGCGGGGCGGTGGTCCGGCTCCTTACTTCTTCCGTGACCGGCTGGATTCGACGTGACCGTTCGGGGGCTCGCGGGTGTGGATGCGCTGAATGCTATTCGGCGAGCGCCTGGGTGATCTGCTCGGAGGCGTACTCCGCCGCCCGCTTCGGATCCTCTCCCTGGAGCACCGCCGTCATGTACGGCTTGATGGGGTTGGCGGCCTCGACGTCGGCCCACTGGGGGGAGTTGGGCGTGGCCCGGCCGCGCGCCGCTCCGACGGCCATGACGGCGGTGGCCTCCTGACCCTCGACGACGGAGGAGAGCGACGTCTTGTTGGGAACGTAGTTCATGGCGCGGGCGAGTTCGGTCTGCCACTTCTCCCCCGCCAGGGCCTTCACGACGTCGATGGCGGCGGTCCGCTCGGGCGCGTTCTCCGGGATGATCAGGTCGGATCCGCCGGTGAAGACGGCGCAGGGCTCTCCGGCCTTCTTGCCGGGGATCGGGAAGAAGCCGAGCTTGCCCTTGAGCGCCGGGTTCGCCCGGGTGATGGCGGAGACGGCGCTGGGCGTGGCGATGATCTGGGCGACGTCTCCCTTGGCGAAGACCTCCGCCTGCGGCGGTGTCTGTTCGTCGGCGTTCTTGGGGCCCGAGCCGAGGGACTGCAGGTCCTTGTAGAAGTCCATGCCGCGCAGCGCCGCCGGGCTGTCCAGGGCGCCGGTCCAGTCTCCGCCCTTGTCGTCGGCCAGTTCGCCGCCCTCGTCCCAGATGAAGCCGGCCAGCGTGTACCAGTCCTGGCCCGCGAGGTAGATGCCCTGGGAGCCGTCGCGGTTGAGCTTCTCGGTGTCGTCGAGCCACTCGGCGCGGGTGGCCGGCGGCTCGGTGACGCCGGCCGCCGCGAAGAGGTCCTTGTGGTAGATCACGACCCGGTTGGCCGCGTACCAGGGGATGCCGTACTGGGAGCCCGCGATCCGGCCGGGTTCGGCGAGGCCGGGCAGCCAGTCCTCGCTGCCGAGGTCGCGCACGGACTCCAGGGTCAGGTCGAAGAGCTTGTCGGTGTCCGCGTACTGGGCGACCTGGGTGTTGCCGACCTCGATGACGTCCGGGCCGCCGGGCCCCTGGATCGCCTCGGTGACCTTCTTGCCGATGCCGGTCCACTCCTGGAACGTGAACCGCAGCTTCACGCCCTCGTGCTCGGCTTCGTACGCCGCGGTGAAACGCTTGAGGAAGTCCTCGCTGACGCTGTCCCGCATCAGCCAGACGCTCACCGTGCGGCTCTGGTCCCCGCCGGGCAGGAGCCCGCAGCCCGTGAGGGCGAGGGCGGTCGCGGCGGCGAGAGGGCAGACGAGAGGGCGGTTCTTCACGTAGGTCACCTTCTGCGTTCCATGAAATGGAGTGCGGCATGAGGAGCTGACCCGACGTGGGGGGAACGAACGGGGTGTTCGCGCGGGTATGTGGCCTGGATTCTGGTCTGGACCAACGGGGTGGTCAAGTCCTGGACGATCCCGCTCCGGGCGAGCGCGACGCCCCGCCCGCGGTCGTGCCGGCCACCCGGCGCGCGACGTGTCGCGGACCGGGGCGTGGTGGGGCACGGTGGAATGACCCCATCGAGAGGAGTTCGGCCCCCATGTCGAACCACACCTACCGCGTCACCGAGATCGTCGGCACTTCCACGGAAGGCGTCAACCAGGCCATTCGCAACGGCATCGGCCGTGCCGCGCAGACGCTGCGGTCCCTCGACTGGTTCGAGGTGACGCAGGTCCGCGGCCACATCGTCAACGGGGAGATCGAGCACTACCAGGTCGGTCTGAAGGTCGGCTTCCGCCTGGAGGACGGCGGGTGACGACGGCGAGTCGACGACCGGAAGCGACGGGCACGAGCAACAGGCCGCACCCTCATGACCGGAAGTGACAGGCCCGCGCGTCGGCGCGGGCGCCGACGGCCTGCCCGGTCCCGTCAGGTGCGGCCCTCCCTCTCCTGGGCGTCCTTCAGCTCCGCGGACGGCACGGCCCAGCGGGCCCGTACGACCGTGAAGCCCGCGGCCTCCGCCGCGTCGCAGACCAGGTCGTCGTCGTCGACGAGCATCCGGATCTCACGCTCCCGGCCGAGCCTGCGCAGGATCTCCAGCTTGGTCACACGCGCCGGGCGGCGGTCGGTGTCGCGCCGCATGTGGATCCGGCCCTCCGGCAGACCTTGGGCGGCCAGCCATGCGACGGTGTCGCGGCGGCAGCGCTCGGGGCGCCCGGTGAGATAGACGATCTCGCATTCCCGCGCCGCCTCCAGGCAGAGCTCGACGCCCTTCGCGAGCGGCGGATCGTCGGGCGCGGCCGCGAAGAAGCCGTCCCAGTCGCGGGGCCGGCGCTCCAGGAAGTGCTGGCGGTGGGCGGTGCCGGAGAGCGTGTTGTCGAGGTCGAAGACGGCCACTGGCCTGCTGATTCGCGTCACGGCGCCAGCCTAGGGAATCCTCGTGGCGCGAGGACGTTGAACCGGGCGTGACCTCTTCACTCGACGGCATCCGCTTCTCCGTCCTCGACCGCTCCCGCACCAGGGAGGGCGAGGACGGCGCTCAGGCGTTGCGTGACACCGTACGCCTCGCGCGGGAGGCGGAGGAGCTCGGTTACCACCGCTTCTGGGTCTCGGAGCACCACAGCGTGCCGGGCGTGGCGGGATCGGCGCCGACCGTGCTGGCCGCCGCCGTGGCCGGCGCGACCTCGGCCATCCGGGTCGGTACGGGAGGGGTGATGCTCCCCAACCACCAGCCGATGGTCGTCGCCGAACAGTTCGGCGTCCTGGAGGCGCTGTTCCCCGGCCGGATCGACATGGGGCTCGGCCGCTCGGTCGGCTTCACGGACGGGATCCGGCGGGCTCTGGGCCGGGACAAGGAGGACGCCGAACGGTTCGGGGAGCAGCTCACCGAGCTGCTGGGCTGGTTCACGGGCACCCAGACCGCCCATCCCCAGGTGCACGCCCGCCCGGCGGAGGGGCTGAAGGTCCCGCCGTACGTCCTCGCGACCGGAGAGGGTGCCTCCCTCGCCGCCGAGGCGGGGCTGCCGCTGGTCATCGGCGATCTGCGTGGCCGGGAACGGCTGCTGACGGCGATCGACGCGTACCGGTCCGGTTTCCGCCCGTCGGCCTGGGCGGAGGAGCCGTACGTCGTCGTCGCGGGCACGGTGGCCGTGGCGGGGAGCGAGGAGGAGGCCCGGCGGCTGCTGGTTCCGGAGGCGTGGTCCCTGGCGTACTCGCGCACGCGGGGCGTCTTCCCGCCGCTGATGCCCGCCGAGCGGATCGAGGGGCTGCCGATGACGGAGAAACAGCGCGGGTTCTTCGAGTCGGGGCTCCAGGGCCATCTGTACGGCACGGAGGAGCGGGTCACCGAGGCGCTGGAGCGGGTGGTGAAGGAGACCGGGGCGCAGGAGGTGCTGGTGACGACCAGTACGTACGACCGCGGCGCGCTGCTCGACTCGTACCGCCGGCTCGCCCGCGTCGCGGGCCTGACCGGCGCGGACGCCTGATACCGAACGGTCGGGGTCGCGGATCGGTCCCGCGGCTCGGAACCGCGACAAGGGCAGGCGAGTGTCGTGTCGCGCGCCTCTTCCCCTGACCGAATAGATGAAAATGTGCTGTGCGTTTCCGCCGATTCCTGGCCACAGTGTTGCTCTTCCTGTCGACGCCGACGACGGCCCTTGCCGCGGCTCCGTCCACCGGCGACCAGCACAGCACCGCGTCGGTGCCGAAGTCGTTCACGATCTCCGGCATCGACCTCCACGACGCGCAGATCGTCAAGTTCGGTCGGCGCTACTTCATGTACGGCAGCATGTACGGCTGCGGATTCCAGTGGCTGGTCCGCGGCACGAAGTGGTGCGGCTTCGGTGTCAGCACGGCCCGGAAGCCGCAGGGACCGTGGAGCGAACCCCGGCTGCTGTTCTCCACGACGTCCCTCGACCCCTCGACGCTCCAGTCCTGGCAGGAGACCTGCGGCCGGACCGGCCAGGGCTGCTTCAACCCCCGCATGATCCGGCGGAAGGGCTGGGGCAAGGACGACGGCGCGTACATTCTGTGGTTCAACGCGCCCCGCCAGTATTCGATGGGGGCCGAGAACGCCTACAACGTCATGGGCTGCAACGGTCCGGTGGGGCCGTGCGGTCCGGAAGCCGGGTCGCCCTTCGGGTCGTACAAAAAGCCGGACCTCGACATCTGCCGGGGCAACGGCGACTTCGGTCTCATCGACTCCGGCACGCCGGGAGCCCGCCCTGCCCTCGTCTGCACCAGACCCGGCACGGCGGCGCTCTCCATCCAGGAGCTCAACCGGTGGGGCAGCGGAGGCACTCCGGGCCGGGGGGTCGAGCGGGTCGCCGGCATCAGCAAGGCGGAGGGGCCCGGGGGCTACTGGGACCGCGTCCACCGGCGGTACGTCCTCACCTACTCCGACCACGGCTGTGGCTACTGCGCCGGTACACCCATCGGCTACGCCACGGCCCCGAGCCTCTACGACGGCTGGTCGGCGCCGGGCAACGTCGGGTGGGGCGCCCCACTGTTCGGACGTCGCGCGTTCCACGCGAACTCGTGCGGCGGGCAGCCTCGCACCGTGACGGTCCTCGACGGTCGGCCCTGGCAGATCATCGACCTGTGGCTCGGGACCCGCAACGAGGCGGGGGCCGCCACGCACCTCGTGCCGCTCAGGTACGCGCCGACTCCTGGCGTGCCTGGCGACGGGCAGATCTGGCGGCCACCCCTCACCCTGAACTGCTGAGCCCGGCGGTGGCGGTCGGCGGCCCGCTGAACCCGGCGGCGGTCGGCGGCCGGGCTCAGCCGCGGACCTTCCGCCGCGCCCGCAGCCACTCCTTGTTCATCGCCGCGATCGAGGGCAGCGGGATGCCCTTCGGGCAGGCCGTCGCGCACTCCCCCGTCAGCGTGCAGCCGCCGAAGCCCTCCGCGTCCATCTGGGCCACCATGTCGAGAACCCGTGTCTCGCGCTCCGGCGCGCCCTGCGGGAGCACGTTCAGGTGGTTGATCTTCGCCGAGGTGAAGAGCATCGCCGAGCCGTTCGGGCAGGCCGCCACGCACGCGCCGCAGCCGATGCATTCGGCGTGCTCGAAGGCGAAGTCGGCGTCGGCCTTCGGGACCGGGGTCGCGTGGGCCTCGGGCGCCGCGCCGGTGGGGGCGCTGATGTAACCGCCGGCCTGGATGACGCGGTCGAAGGCGGAGCGGTCGACGACGAGGTCCTTGACGACGGGGAAGGCCGCGGCGCGCCAGGGTTCGATGTCGATCGTGTCGCCGTCGCGGAAGGACCGCATGTGGAGTTGGCAGGTGGTGGTGCGCTCGGGGCCGTGGGCCTCGCCGTCGATGACGAGGCTGCACGCGCCGCAGATGCCCTCGCGGCAGTCGTGGTCGAAGGCGACCGGGTCCTCGCCGCGGAGGATGAGCTCCTCGTTGAGGGTGTCGAGCATCTCCAGGAAGGACATGTCGGAGGAGATGCCGTCCACCTCGTAGGTGGCCATGGCGCCTTCGGCGTCGGCGTTCTTCTGGCGCCAGACGCGCAGGGTGAGCTTCATGCGTAGCTCCGCTGGGTGGGGTGGACGTACTCGAAGACGAGGTCTTCCTTGTGCAGGACGGGGGCGTCACCGGTGCCCCGGAATTCCCAGGCGGCGACGTACGAGAACTCCTCGTCGCGCCGGGCCGCCTCACCGTCCGGGGTCTGGGACTCCTCGCGGAAGTGGCCGCCGCAGGACTCGGCCCGGTGCAGGGCGTCGAGGCACATCAGCTCGGCGAGCTCCAGGTAGTCGACGATGCGGTTGGCCTTCTCCAGCGACTGGTTGAACTCCTCGCCGGTGCCCGGGACCTTGATCCGGCGCCAGAACTCCTCGCGGATCTGCGGGATGCGGTCGAGCGCCTTGCGCAGGCCCTCGTCCGAACGGGCCATGCCGCAGAACTCCCACATGACCTCGCCCAGTTCGCGGTGGAACGAGTCCGGCGTGCGGTCGCCGTCCACGGAGAGCAGGAGGTTGATCCGGTCCTCGGTCTCGGCCAACACCTCCCGGACGACGGGATGGTCGTCGTCGAGCGGCTCGCTCGACGGGTGGCGGGCCAGATAGTCGTTGATCGTGGACGGCAGGACGAAGTAGCCGTCGGCGAGGCCCTGCATCAGCGCGGAGGCGCCGAGGCGGTTGGCCCCGTGGTCGGAGAAGTTGGCCTCGCCGATGGCGAACAGGCCCGGCACGGTGGTCTGGAGGTCGTAGTCGACCCAGAGCCCGCCCATCGTGTAGTGCACGGCGGGGTAGATCCGCATCGGCACCTCGTACGGGTTCTCGGCGGTGATCCGCTCGTACATGTCGAAGAGGTTGCCGTACTTCTCCTCGACGGCCTTGCGGCCCATCCGCTTGATGGCGTCGGCGAAGTCGAGGTAGACGCCCTGGCCGCCGGGCCCGACGCCGCGCCCCTCGTCGCAGACGTTCTTGGCGGCGCGGGAGGCGATGTCACGCGGGACGAGGTTGCCGAAGGAGGGGTAGATCCGCTCCAGGTAGTAGTCGCGCTCGTCCTCGGGGATCTCGGCGGCCGGCCGCTGGTCGCCGCGCGCCTTGGGGACCCAGATGCGGCCGTCGTTGCGCAGCGACTCGCTCATCAGCGTCAGCTTGGACTGGTGGTCGCCGGTGCGCGGGATGCAGGTGGGGTGGATCTGGGTGAAGCAGGGGTTGGCGAAGTACGCTCCGCGCCGGTGGGCCCGCCAGACGGCGGTGGCGTTGGAGTTCATGGCGTTGGTCGACAGGTAGAAGACGTTGCCGTAGCCGCCGCTCGCCAGCACGACCGCGTCGGCGTAGTGGGTGGAGATCCGCCCGGTGACCAGATCGCGGGCGACGATGCCGCGCGCCCGTCCGTCGACGACGATCAGGTCCAGCATCTCGGTACGGGCGTGCAGTTCGACGTTGCCCGCCGCGATCTGCCGGGACAGCGCCTGGTAGGCGCCGAGGAGGAGCTGCTGGCCCGTCTGGCCGCGGGCGTAGAAGGTACGGGAGACCTGGACGCCGCCGAAGGAGCGGGTGTCGAGCAGTCCGCCGTACTCGCGGGCGAAGGGGACGCCCTGGGCGACGCACTGGTCGATGATCTCGACGGAGATCTGGGCGAGGCGGTGGACGTTGGACTCGCGGGCGCGGAAGTCGCCGCCCTTGACGGTGTCGTAGAAGAGGCGGTGGATGGAGTCGCCGTCGTTGCGGTAGTTCTTGGCGGCGTTGATGCCGCCCTGGGCGGCGATGGAGTGGGCGCGGCGCGGGGAGTCCTGGTAGCAGAACTGGACGACGTGGTAGCCCTGTTCGGCGAGGGTGGCGCCGGCGGAGCCGCCGGCGAGGCCGGTACCGACGACGATGACGGTGTGCTTGCGCCGGTTGGCGGGGTTGACCAGCCTGGCCTGGAAGCGGCGGGTGTCCCAGCGCTCGGCGACGGGTCCGGCGGGGGCCTTCTCGTCGGCGAGGCGGGCGCCGACTTCGTAGTCGAGGAAGCTCATGTCAGCTCACCACTCCGGTCATGACGGCGACGGGTACGGAGACGAAGCCCACGGTCAGGGCGAGGGCGAGCCCGTTGGCGAGCACCTTCAGGGTCCGCTCGCGGCGCGCGTTGCCGACACCGAGGGTCTGGGCCGCGCTCCAGAAGCCGTGGCGGACGTGCAGGCCGACGGCGAGCATGGCGACGATGTAGACGACGTTGCCGTACCAGGTGGAGAAGGTGTCCACGACGTTCTGGTACGGGTGGCCTTCCTGGAAGCCGCCCGGGTGCGCGGTGCCGGTGGTCAGGTCGAGGATGTGCCAGACGATGAAGAGGGCGACGATGACGCCGCCCCAGCGCATGGTGCGGGTGGCGTAGCTCGCCTTCCTGCGCCGGTGCGCATAGGCGGTGGGGCGGGCCTTGATGTCGCGCCGGCTGAGCTGGTACGCGGAGACGGCATGGGCGACGACGGCGGCGAGGAGCACGATCCGTACGAGCCACAGCGCCCAGGAGTGGTGCAGGACGGGGGCGCCCATGGTGCGCAGCCAGTGGCCGTACGCGTTGAACTCCTCGGGGCCGAAGAAGACCTTGAGGTTGCCCATCACATGGGCGACGAGATAGCCGAGCATGAGCAGACCGCTGACGGCCATGACCGTCTTCTTGCCGAGTGTCGATCCCCAGAAGCCGCGCGAGCGCGTCGGGGACGGTGGTCGGCCGGTCCCCCGGTCCGTCGTCTTCGTTGCCAGAGCCATGCCCCAGACGCTAGGGCCGGGAGGGCCGAGAGGTCCAAGACATGGTCCGGCTCATCTCGATAGGCTGAGCCTATGCAGTTCCAGCAGCTCCTCTACTTCGTGGCCGTCGCCGAGACCCGTCACTTCACCCGCGCCGCGGAGCGGGTGCACGTCTCGCAGCCGTCGCTGTCCCAGCAGATCAAGGCGCTGGAGCAGGAGCTCGGGGCGGAGCTGTTCAGCCGGGCGCGGGGGAACATCACGCTGACGGACGCGGGTGAGGCGCTGCTGCCGCTGGCCCGGCGGATCCTCGCCGACACGGACACGGCGCGGCACGAGGTGCAGGAGCTGGCGCAGCTGAAGCGCGGGCGGGTGCGGCTCGGCGCGACGCCGAGTCTGTGCACGGGTCTGCTGCCGGACGTGCTGCGCGCCTTCCACGATCTGCACCCGGGGATCCGTCTGCTGATCGAGGAGGGCGGCTCGCACGACCTCGTACGGGAGCTGGCCCGCGGCGCGCTCGATCTGGCGCTGGTGGTGCTGCCGCTGCCGACCCCGTCACCGGCGCTGACGACGGTGGAGCTGCTGCGGGAGGACCTGGTGGTGGTCTCTTCGGCTGCCTCGCCGGCCCCGCGGCGGCCGGTGCGGATCGCGGATCTGCGCGACCAGCCCCTGGTGATGTTCCGGCACGGCTACGACCTGCGGGAGCTGACGGTGGCCGCGTGCCGGGCGGAGGGCTTCGAGCCCTCGTTCACGGTCGAGGGCGGCGAGATGGACGCGGTGCTCGGTTTCGTACGGGCGGGTCTGGGGGTCGCGGTGGTGCCCGCCATGGTGGCGGCGCGGGCCGGGCGCGACCTGCGGGTCACGGCCCTGGCCCGCCCGGGCCTGCGGCGCACGATCGCGCTCGCGCACCGCAGCGACGTGGCCCCGCCCCGGGCGGCCCGCGAACTCCAGAAGCTCCTGCTCCGCTCCACCTGAAACGGCCGGCTGCCGGGTTGTGGGCAATCGTCCCGCATGGGGGTCCCCCAGGGCGGACTTCGTCCGGGAGGACCCCCATCGCCCCAGTGGAACGGTCGCCCACGACGACGCACGTTGTCGGCTATACCGCGTCCGCCAGGACCAGGGAGTGGATCCGGTCCGGGGCCCCCGGGCGCGCGTAGTACCAGCCCTGGGCCGTGTCGCAGCCGAGCTCCCGGAGCTGTTGCGCCTGGGCGCCCGTCTCCACGCCCTCCACCGTCACCGCGAGCTCCAGGCTGTGCGCCAGCGAGACGATGCCTTCGACGATCTTGAGGTCGACCGGGTCCGCCGGGTGCTGCTGCATGCCCCGGGTGAAGGAACGGTCCAGCTTCAGGACGCTCACCGGCAGACGGCGCAGATTGGCGAGGTTGGAGTAGCCGGTGCCGAAGTCGTCGAGCGCGATGTCCACGCCCATCTCGGCGAGCTGCCGCAGCGGCTTGAGCAGGTCGTCGTCGGCGCCGATCAGCGCCGACTCGGTGACCTCCAGGCACAGCGCCCCCGGCTCCAGGCCGGAGCGCTCCAGGACGTCGACCGTGTCGGCGACCAGACGCGGGTGGTGCAGCTGGGTCGGCGAGAGGTTGACGTTGATCCGCAGCGGCCCCCCGTCGGAGTGCCGGGTCTGCCAGAACCGGGCTTGGCGTACCGCCTCCTGAAGCACCCATCGGCCGAGCGGCACGATGAGTCCGGTGTTCTCGGCGAGCGGGATGAACCGGTCGGGCCCGAGCACACCGTGCTGCGGATGGCACCACCGGACGAGCGCCTCCGCGCCGTGCACGCTGCCGTCGCCGAGGTGGACGAGCGGCTGGTACTCGATGAAGAACTCGCCACGCTCCAGCGCGGCCGGCAGGGCGGTGGTCAGCCCGTGCCGGGTGATGGCGCGGGCGTCGGCCTCCGCGTCGGCGAACTCGAAGCGGTTGCCGCCCGCCGACTTGGCGCGGTACATCGTGATGTCGGCGCTGCGCAGCACCTCGGCCGGGGTCCGCTCCCCGGCCGGTCCCTCGACGACGCCGACGCTGCCGCGCACGGTCAGTTCGCGGCCGTCGATCCGGACGGGGGTGGCGAGCACCGCGAGGATACGGTTCGCCAGCTCCACGACACCCCGTTCGGTCCCGGCGCCCGTGGTGAGGGCGACGAACTCGTCACCGCCGAGCCGGGCCACCATCTCGCCGGGCGCGGTCGCGCAGCTCTGCAGCCGGTCGGCGACCTCGACGAGCAACCGGTCGCCGGCCGAGTGGCCGAGGCTGTCGTTGATGGCCTTGAAGCCGTCGAGGTCGAGGTAGCAGAGCCCGAAGCGGGCGCCGTCGGCCGGTGCGAGCGCCTTCTCCAGGCGTTCGAAGAACAGGGTCCTGTTGGGCAGTCCGGTGAGCGCGTCGTGGGTGGCTTCGTAGCGCAGCCGGAGGTTGAGCAGCCGTCGCTCGGTGGTGTCCTCCATCAGCGCGAGCTGGTACTGGGGGAACCCCTCGGCGTCCCGCAGCAGCGAGACGGTGAGGTTGGTCCACAGGACGGTGCCGTCGCCGCGGTAGTACGGCTTCTCGACCCGGTAGTGCTCGCGTTCGCCGCGGACGAGCTCGTCGTAGAGCCGCCAGACGTGCGGGCCGTCCTCGGGATGGCCCCATTCGCTGATGTTGCGGCTGCGGACGTGGTGCTCCAGGCCGCCGAACATCCGGGTGAGGGTCTCGTTGACCTCCAGGACGTTGCCGTCGAGGTCCGCGATGCCGATCCCGATCGCGGCGCCGTCGAAGACGGCCCGGAAGCGGCTCTCCGTGGCGTGCAGGGCGACTTCGGCGGCGCTGCGGGCGGAGAGCGCGGAGCGGGCGATGGCCTCCTGCTCGACGAGGGTCCGCTCGCGCAGGGCTTGGGCGAACCCGGCGGCCATCGCGTGCTGCAGCCGCGCGCAGCGGGCCCGCAGCTCCTCGCTCGGCGTGTCCCGCGCGGTGCCGCAGTAGAGCACGAGGTAGGAGTCGACGACGCCGAGGGTACGGCTGAGGGCGTCCGGGTCCGTGCAGTGGGCGGCCACCAGGCCCGCGCCCGCGCGGTGGGCGGGGGCGGTGTCGAAGGGTCTGCCGTGCAGCGCGGCGCTCAAGGAGCGTGCCAGCGGCAGCAGATGGCCCTCGAACTCGGCGCGGGTCAGCGAGGTGGCGGTGACCGGGAAGATGGCCCGGCTCCAGATGGTCACGAACCGCCTGAGTCTGTCCTCGACGTCGTCCGGTTCCGCGCCGGAACCGGACGGTTGAGACGGCAGCTTCACGCCTTGCGCCCCACCCCTGCGAAGCCCGAGAAGGCGTACGGATCCTCCTGGTCGACCGGGCCGTCGGGCCTCCAGTCGGGCATGAACACGAGGCCGGGTTCGACCATCTCGTACCCGTCGAAGAAGCGCTGGACCTCCTCACGCGTCCGCATCACCAGGGGGTTGCGGATGTCCCGGTAGACGTCGACCGCTCCGCCCACCCGCTCCTGGGGCAGGGGTATGCCCTCGTAGCCGGCGTGACTGATGATCAGGAGACTGCCGGGGGCGAGTGCCTCGCCGAGCTCGGCGACGGCCTGCTGCGGCTCGTCCGCGTCCTCCACGAAGTGCAGGACGGAGACCAGGAGCAGGGCCACCGGCTTGTCGAGGTCGAGAAGCCGGCCCACCTCGGGGCTGTTCAGGATCTCCCGCGGCTTGCGCAGGTCGGCGGCGACGACGGTGGAGCGTTCGTCGCCCGCCAGGACGGCCTCGCTGTGGGCGACGGCGACCGGGTCGTGGTCGACGTACACCACGCGGGCGTCGGGGCTGGCGGCCTGGGCGACCTCGTGGACGTTGCCGAAGGTCGGTATGCCGGACCCGATGTCCAGGAACTGGGTGACGCCCTGTTGGACGGCGAACCGTACGGCCCGGCGCATGAACGCCCGGTTCGCCTGCATGACCTTGGGGAGGCCGGGCACGAACTCCATGGCTTTGCGGGCCGCTTCCCGGTCCACTTCGAAATTGTGCGAGCCGCCCAGATAGAAGTCGTACATACGGGACACGCTCGGCACCGAAATATCGATACCCGGCGGAGCCCAGGCGGGACGCTCCATCAATGTCTCCAACAAGTCGCCACGGGGGTGCGGCCATGTGTTCGCGGCCGGTGTTCGAGCCGAGGCTACTGATCGCCCGCCGAGAGAGCGAGCAGAAACGGAAATTCGCGGTCCGTTCTTGGTCACACGCCATTGGCACGTGCGAGTCGAACGAAGACTTCACGCCTTCGGACCGTGCAAATTCACGTGCATATGGACGTGCGTCGGGCCCGCCGCCACGGGAGGTCGTGGCGGCGGGCCCGACAGGCCGGAGCGCGGCGGGGGGACCTACTGGGGCGCTCCGACCAGCTTCCCCTCGGGGGACACGGCGTACCAGGTGCCGCCCACACCTTGGCCGTTGGTGTCTCCGGGCTCCTCGTCCCCGGCGAAGGTGTACAGGGGCCAGCAGTCGATGGTCTGCTGCTTGACGCCGTCGGGGCGGCTGAAGGTGACGTAGCCCTTGCGGGTGATGCCCTCGGTGTCGTTCTTGTCCACGGGGGCGACAACCGGCCACTTCTTCAGACAGGGCCCGGTGCAGGCCGTCTTCATGGGCCAGGCGGAATCCTTGGTGAAGCGATAAACCGTCATTCCGCGCGAATCCACCACGATGTCACCGAGCTTGGGATCCTTTCGCACCGAGAGCCCGGCGGCGGCCGTAGCGGAATCATTCCCTCCACCGATCTCCGCGACTGTACCGGAATCATCTCCTCCGCCAGTCTCCGCGGCCGGCGCGGCCTTCTTTCCGTCGGGAGCGGCCGCGAACCAGGTGCCGCCGACACCTTGGCCGTTGACGTCACCGGGCTGTACGTCCTTGGCGTACCGGTACATCGGCCAGCCGTCGAGCGTGAGTTGCTTGCTGCCGTCGGCGCGGGTCACCTCGCCGAGCAGCGACGGGTCCACGCCGGCGGGCGGCTTGGCGCCCTCCGGACTCACCACGGGCCACGCCGTCGCGCAGTCGCCCTCGCAGGTGGCCCGGGGCGGGCTCGCGGAGTCCCTGTCGAAGCGGTAGAGGGTGAAGCCCTTGCTGTCGGTGACCACCTTGCCGAGCCGCTTGGTGTCGGCAGCGACGAGTTGCCCGGCGGGCGCGGCCGCACCCGCCCCCGTACCGCCGGAGGAGTCGCTGCCGGATCCGTAGCCCCCCGAGGCGTATCCGCCGGAGGCGTAGCCGTTCTCCGCGGGCGCCCCGGCCGGGTTCGCCGCCCCGGCGGGGGCATCGCCGATCGACTGGCCACCCTGCTCCTGACCGCACGCCGTCGTCAGCGCCAGAACGGCCGCCGCCGTCAGCGCGAGTGCCGTGTTCCGCCAGGTCCTCATGTCAACTCCCCTTGCTTCATGGCTTGTTGGAGTGGCGTCGGGCGCCGTTCCCGGCATTGGATACGCGGCGCGAGCGCGTCGTGCTCAAGGGGCGACGAAGAATCTTCCGCCGAAAGGTCAAACCGGCGCCCTTCGAGAACCCCTCCATCCGGGGAATCAGGGCCATTTCCCGCGTGGCGCACCGGCTTTGTAATCATGATCTTCGGCGTGTCCCAGTACGGATCGATCCTCGCGCGGCCCTTGGCGGCCGCCGCGCTGCTGTGGCTGCTGGCCACTCCGGCGCCCGCCGCCGCCGATGCCTGCGCCTATGCCTCGACCGGGCCCGGCGGCTCGAACATCTCGGTCGCGGTCGCCGGGCCGGGCGCGTGCTCGCCGACCCCCGCCCCGCCGGAGCCGACGTGCCCCGCGCCCAGCCCGACGCCGCAGCCCCCGACGCCGGAGCCTCCGCCGCCGGAGCCTCCGCCGCAGCCCCCGCCGCCGGAGCCTCCGCCGCAGCCCCCGTCGCCGGAGCCCGAGCCATCGCCTCCCGTACGGGCGGACCCACCGCCCCCGCCGAAGCCGGCCCCACCGCCACCCCCGGCTCGGGCGCCGACGCCTCCGCCGCCTCCGCCCGCCCCGACGCCGACGCCCTCCCTGCGGCCGAGGCCGCCTGCCCCGACCCCCGTCGCCCTGCCCGCCTACCGCCGCGCCCCGCGGCCCGAACCCGAGGGCGGCCCCTCGCTCATGTCCATGACGCTGCTCGTCCTCGCCCCGGCGGTGCTCGCGACCGCGATCCTGCGCCCCCGCTCCCGCTGAGCCCCGTCGAAGGAAACCCACCATGTCCGAATGGCTCGTCCTCACCATCGCGATGGCCGCCGCCTGCGCCGTCGTCCTCACCATCGTCGTCATCAACAACCGGAGGATCCCCGACGACGACGATCCCACCGAGACCCCCGACGTCATGGAGTACATGACGATGATGATCGGCGTGGTGTACGCGATCGTGCTCGGCCTGGCCATCGCCGGCGTCTGGGAGGCCCGCAGCGCCGCCCAGGAGACCGTGCGCCAGGAGGCCCAGGCTCTGCACGAGGTCTCGGAACGGGTCGAGGTCTACCCCGCCGACGTCCGCGCCCGGATCCGCGCCGACGTCGACGCTTACGTCGCCTTCGTCGTCGACGACGAGTGGCGCCACATGTCCGAGCACGGCGAACTCAGCGAGACGGGCACCGAACTGCTCCAGCAGGTGCGCCGGAGCGTGACCGACTACCGGCCCGCGAACGACCACGAGGGGCAGGCGTACCAGCCGCTGGTGGACCAGGTGGCGGCGGCGGACGACGCCCGGGGCGCCCGGGGCCAGAGCGCGGGCGCGACCATGCCGGGCGTGGTGTGGTTCGGCCTGATCACCGGCGCGCTGGTGACGGTCGGGCTGATCTTCACGCTGCAGATCCGGCGCACCGGGCGCGAGCTGCTGCTCGCGGGCCTGTTCAGCGCGCTCATCGCGTTTCTGCTCTTCCTGATCTGGGACTTCGACGCGCCCTTCGGGCGCGGGATCTCGGCGACGGCCACACCGTTCACCGACCTCTTCCCCCGGCTCACCGGCTGAGCGGGCCGGTGCGGACGGCCGGGACAGGGGCCGGATGGGGCGCTCCCTGAGCCGAACGGTGGACATCCGTGCCCCATTCGCCCGCCTGGGATCGCGGCTGTGATAGTGCGCTCCTAGCGTTGCGGGCGTCGAGGTGCATTTCCTTCCCTTTCGCGGAAACCGCTTCCGCGGCTGCTCCTCGAGGACCCGGAGGACACACCATGCGCGCGATACGTGCCGCGTCCACTGCCCTGCTGGGGGCGGCCGCCCTCGCCTTGGCCGCTCCCCTCGCCTCGGCGGCGGACGGCGCCCCCGCCCCTGCCCAGAACGCGCCCCGAGCCAAGGCTCCGGGCGATTTCGTCGTCTCCCCCTCGCTCGTGGCGCCCGGTGGCCGGGTGACACTGACCGCTCCCGGCTGCCGCAGCACGGCGACCGCTTCGGCGGGCATCTTCGACACCGTGACCATCCCCCCCGGAGCCTCGGCCACCGCCGTGGTGGACTGGGACGCCAAGCGGGGCGCCGTCTACACGGTCTCGTTCAACTGCACCGGCGGCGTCCAGGACACCGTGACCCTGACCATCAGCGGCACCACGGCGTCCCCGACCCCGACGACCGGCTCGACCGTCCTCACTCCGCCGCGCGGTGTGCAAGGCGGCCTCGGCGGCTCCGTCAGCGGGGTCGACACGGTCACCCTGGCGGCCGGTGCCGGACTGGTCGCCGTCGCGGCCACCGGTCTGGTCTACGTGGTGGTGCGACGCCGGTCCGGCCTCGACCGGCCCCGGCGCCACTGACGGCGGGGACCGGTGTCCTCCACCGGAACCCGCCGCCCCCACCGCGCCCGTACACCCCGCCCGAACGCACACGCCCCATCGCACAAACCCGTCGCCCCCGAGTCCTGGACAGTCAGGAGTCGGGGGCGACCGGCGTACACGGCCGACCGGGAGGTTCGGCCGGTCAGACGGTTCCGCCGCTCAGACGGCGCCGGCGGGCGATGAACAGACCGCCGCCGAGCGCGGCCGCGGCGACGAGCGAACTGCCGACCGCCATCTCCGTGGAGCTCGGCGCGAGCGAGCCGCCGATACCTCCCTGCGCGCCCTGACCGGCCAGGACGACGAACTCCTGGGTGAGCACGCGGTTGCTGTCGTCGCAGTGGACGGTCAGCTTGTGCTTGCCCGGCGTGGCGTTGTTGTGGATGCGGGCGACGGCGCTGGAGACCCCGTTGGAGTTCGCGGAGAGGGTGGTCGTCGGGAAGGCGGCGGACGTGACCGTCCCGCCGTGGCAGCCCCTGACGGTGATCGTGATGGTCGACCCCTGGTGGACCGCGAAGGGCGTCACGGTGACGCTCTTGGAATCGCCTCCCCGCTGAGCGCTGAGAGAGCCGACGGTGACACTGCTGGGACCGTTCGTGGCGGCGGCGAGAGGGGCCGTGAGCCCGACCACCGCCATCGCGGTGGCGGCCACCGCCAGAGTGCGTGCAGCACGCATGGTTGAACCTCCAGTGGAAGACGCCCCAAAGCGGTGCCCCGGGAAATTCGACGAGTACGCCTTCCATGACGAACCATCACAAGTGCGGACGATCACCGCATCTCGGCACTGGTCCACCCCGGTGAGGCGACACGCCGGGAGAAAGGCCGGTGAACCTGACGGAGCCGCAGGTCACAGACCGTCAGCATGCTTATCTGATGATTACTCGGATGGGTCATCGTTCTCGTCACCCGGCCCGCCCTGAGGTACGACTGTGCTCCCGGCGCGCACCGGACGGCCGAGCACGGCCGCCACGCCCCCGCCACCCGTTCGCCTTTCCCTGATCGCCGGTCCGGCCCGCCACCCTTACCGTTCTGACGACGCCACGAAGGGAGAACCATGAGCCCCAAGGACTTCAGCGTCTTTGAGCCGAGAAGACGCCGACCGTGGGGCGTCCTGGCTCTCGTCATGCTGTCCGGCCTGGCGATGATGCGCAATGGAGTCGATGTCGAGATCGGCCCGCCGCAGCCCGCGGCCGCCGCGGCTCCCGACACCCGCCCGAGCGGGGCTCCGCCCTCTCTCGCCTCGGGCCTGGAGGCGCTGCCGTTCGCCCAGGCCTCGCGGGTGAAGATCCCGTCCATCAGGGTCGCGGCCCCGATCATGGAGGTGGGCCTCGACGAGAACGGCTGGATCGCGGCACCGCCCCCGGAGGACTCCAACCTGGCCGGCTGGTACCAGAACGGCATCGCGCCGGGGCAGCGCGGCACGGCCATCATCGTCGGCCATGTCGACAACGCGACCGGCCCGGCGGTCTTCTACTCCCTGGGTGCGCTGCACAAGGGCGAGCACATCGAGGTGGAGCGGTACGACGGCCGGGTCGCGGTCTTCGAGATCTACGGCGTCGAGGTGTACTCCAAGAACAACTTCCCCGGCGTCCAGGTCTACGGCGACACCGGGGAGCCGGAGCTCAGGGTCATCACCTGCGGCGGCGGCTACTCACGGGCGACCGGCTACGACGGCAACGTCGTCGTCTACGCGCGCATGGTCGGCTCGCGCTGAGCGCGTACGGCGAAGGCCCCCGGATTCCCCGGGGG
>NZ_JBEXOT010000056.1:0-42194 GCF_040611675.1 Streptomyces sp. NPDC006551 | reverse complement strand
GCGCGCGCCGCGGGCGCGCTCCGGGGGGTGGGGCGCGGCGCCGCGCACCCGCGCCGCGTCGCCCTGGACGACGCGCTCGTGCAGCAGGGGCACGGCGGCGTCGGTGGACAGGACGGCGGCCTCGGCCCGTATGACGGCCTGGCGCCGCGCGTCCCCGGTCGCGGTCGTCGTGGCCGTGGTCAGGGCGCGGTCGACGGCGGGGTCGGCGAGCTGGGAGATGTTGAAGGAGCCGTCGCCCGCGAAGTCGCTGTACAGGTAGGCGGCCGGATCGCCGGAGTCGAGGACGGTGGCCCGGGACAGGATGAAGGCGTCGAACTTCCCGGCCAGGGCGTCGGCCTCGATGTTGGCGTACTCGCGAACGTCGAGCGTGACCTGGAACCCGGCGGCCTGGAGCTGCTGTTGCAGGACCTGGGCGACCTCGGGCAGCTCGGCCCGGTCGGTGAACGTGCCGATGGTGATGCGGGCGCCCTTCGGGGCGACGGCCCGCTGGTGCGGGACGGTGCCGCGCAGCTGCGCGGCCCAGGGCAGGGCGGGACCGAGGAGGCCGTCGGCGACATCGGCCCGGCCCTCGTACACGCTCGTCACGATCTTCCGTGCGTCGATCGCCTCGCGCGCCGCCGCCCGCAGCCGGGCGTTCTTGAACGGGCCGGAGGCGGTGTTGAGGTACAGGGTGTTGGTGCGCGGCATCGGCACCTCGGTGATGAGTTTCCGGTCGAGCAGCCGGGCCTGTGAGACCGGCACGGCCTCGACGATGTCGGCCTCGCCGCTGCGCAGCGCCGCGGCGCGCGCGGTGCCGTCGGGGACGAAGGTCACGTCGATGCCGGAGGCCTTGGCGCGGCCGCCCCAGTAGCCGTCGTAACGGTTCAGCGCGGCCGACGCGGTGCCCCGTACGGTGACGAGCTCGAAGGGTCCGGTGCCCGTACCGACCGGGCTGACCGTCTTCCCCCGGTAGGCCTTGGCGGCCAGGATCGACAGCTGCGGCGAGCTGAGCCGCTGCGGTACGAGGGGGTCCGGCGCGGCCGTGGAGACGGCGACCGTGTGCGGGCCGGTGGCCCGGACGGTGAGGTCGACGCCGTCGAGGATGCGCGGCTTCGGCGCGGCGCCGGCGGCCACGGTCAGGGACTTCACGACGGAGGCGGCGGTGAGGGCCGTGCCGTCGTGGAAGGTGACGCCCTGGCGGAGGGTGAACGTCCAGGTCCGGCCGGTCTGCTTCCACGCGGTGGCGAGGGCGGGGGTGGCGTTGCCGTCCTTGTCGAGGGAGACGAGGGTCTCGGCGGTGGACCAGCGGGAGAGCTTGAAGGCGTCGTCGGAGAGCGGGGAGAGGCCGGAGCGCGGCGGCTGCATCATCGCCACGCGGACCCGTCCGTCGCCGGAGCCGCCGGACGCGGCCGATCCGGTCTGGCCGGCGAAGCAGCCGCTGAGCAGGGCGGACGCGGTGGTCAGCGCCAGGGCGGAGAGCAGTCCGCGGCGGCGTATGGGGGAAGACGAGGGCAGGGGCAAGGGAGGTCACCTGGGTGTGCGCATGAGTGGGTGGAGCACCGAACCCTAGCATTATGACAATCGTTTTCATCGGGGAGGTCGGGCTCGCCCTTCGGCGTGCGCGGGCGGCACGCAAGGCGGAGCATGAATCGTGAAAGGGAGCGGTAAGCGGCGGAGGTGACCCTGGAGGGTGCCATGCCCGTCCTTGTGAGCGACGACGCGCTCGTCGTGCTGCGGAACGTCGACAAGCACTTCGGCGCGCTCCATGTGCTCCAGTCCATCGACATGACGGTCGGACGCGGCGAGGTCGTCGTCGTCATCGGCCCCTCCGGCGGCGGGAAGTCGACGCTCTGCCGGGCCATCAACCGGCTGGAGACCATCGACTCCGGCGAGATCTTCATCGACGGCAAGCCCCTGCCCGACGAGGGCCGTGAGCTCGCCGCCCTGCGCGCCGACGTCGGCATGGTGTTCCAGTCGTTCAACCTCTTCGCCCACAAGACCGTTCTCGAGAACGTCACCCTGGGGCAGATCAAGGTCCGCAAGAAGGACAAGAAGGAGGCCGAACGACGGGCCCGGCAACTCCTGGACCGGGTGGGCGTCGGCTCGCAGGCCGACAAGTACCCCGCCCAGCTCTCCGGCGGCCAGCAGCAGCGCGTCGCGATCGCGCGGGCACTGGCCATGGAACCGAAGGTGATGCTCTTCGACGAGCCCACCTCGGCTCTCGACCCCGAGATGATCAACGAGGTGCTGGAGGTCATGCAGCAGCTCGCCCGTGACGGAATGACCATGGTCGTCGTCACCCACGAGATGGGATTCGCCCGCTCCGCCGCCAACCGCGTCGTGTTCATGGCCGACGGCCGGATCGTGGAGGAGACGACGCCGGACCAGTTCTTCAGCAACCCGCGCAGCGACCGTGCCAAGGACTTCCTGTCGAAGATCCTGCACCACTGAGCCACGACCGACGCGCGCACAGAAGTCCCCAGGGGTGAAGACATGAACCCGCGCAAGCTCACCAAGGCCGGCGTCGCCGCGGCCGCGGCGGTCGCCCTCTCCCTCACCGCGGCAGGCTGCGGCGGCGACGGAGGGAACGGCGGAGCCGGCGCCGACGGCAACAAGATCACGGTCGGCATCAAGTACGACCAGCCCGGCCTCGGGCTGAAGACCCCGGACGGCACCTTCACCGGCTTCGACGTCGACGTGGCCACCTATGTCGCCAAGGAACTCGGCCACGATCCCGGCGACATCGAGTGGAAGGAGGCCAAGAGCGCCGACCGCGAGACGCTGCTCCAGCGCGGCGACGTGGACTTCATCGCGGCCACGTACTCGATCAACGACGAGCGTGCCGAGAAGGTCGACTTCGCGGGACCGTACCTCCTGGCCCACCAGGACGTCCTGATCCGCGCGGACGACACCTCCATCACCAAGCCCTCGGACCTGAACAACAAGAAGCTCTGCTCGGTCACCGGCTCCACCTCCGCGCAGAACGTCAAGACGCGACTCGCCCCGCAGGCCCAACTCCAGGAGTACGGCGGTTACTCGGAGTGCCTGACCGGTCTCGAGAACGGCGTCGTCGACGCACTCACCACCGACGACTCGATCCTCGCCGGCTACGCCGCACAGGACGAGTTCAAGGGCAAGTTCAAGCTCGCCGGCTTCAAGCTGAGCAACGAGAACTACGGCATCGGCGTACAGAAGGGCAGCGAACTCAAGGCACGGATCAACACCGCCCTGGAGAAGATGGTCGCCGACGGTTCCTGGGACGCGGCCGTGAAGAAGAACTTCGGACCGGCCGACTACAAGAACGAGCCCGCGCCGAAGATCGGCACCATCGTCAAGTGAGCAGGCCGACGTGTTCGACTTCCTCGAAGGTTACGACCTGCTGGGCGCCTTCTGGGTGACGGTGCAGCTCACCGTCTACTCGGCGATCGGCTCCCTGGTCTGGGGGACGCTGCTGGCCGCCATGCGCGTCAGCCCCGTCCCCCTGATGCGGGGCTTCGGCGCCGCCTACGTCAACATCGTCCGCAACATCCCCCTCACGGTGATCATCGTCTTCACCTCGCTCGGCCTTTTCCAGACGCTCGGCGTCAGCATGGGCGCCAAGGACTTCACCACCATCAACTTCCGGCTCGCTGTGGTCGGACTGATCGGCTACACCGCCGCCTTCGTCTGCGAGGCGCTCCGGTCGGGCATCAACACCGTGCCCGTCGGGCAGGTCGAGGCGGCCCGCGCCATCGGACTCAACTTCCCGCAGGTGCTGCGGCTCATCGTGCTGCCCCAGGCCTTCCGCTCGGTGGTCGGCCCGCTCGCCAACGTGCTGATCGCCCTCACCAAGAACACCACCGTCGCCGCCGCCATCGGCGTCGCCGAAGCCGCCCTGCTGATGCGGGAGATGATCGAGAACGAGGCCCAGCTGATCCTCATCTCCGCGATCTTCGCCGTCGGCTTCATCTGCCTCACCCTCCCCACCGGCCTCTTCCTCGGCTGGCTGAGCAAGAAGGTGGCGGTGAAGCGATGAAAGAGCGGCCCACTGTTCTGTACGACGTCCCCGGCCCTCGCGCCCGCCGGCGCAACCTCCTGTACACCGTGCTCTTCCTGGTGGCTCTCGCCGCGCTGATCTGGTGGGTGGTGCTGAGCCTCGCCGAGAAGAACCAGCTCGACTGGTCGAAGTGGGCGCCGTTCTTCACGGACTCCCGCACCTGGACGACGTACCTCCTCCCGGGCCTGGAGAACACGCTGATCGCCGCGGCGCTCGCCATGGTCATCGCCCTGCCCCTGGGCGCGCTGTTCGGCATCGGACGGCTCTCCGACCACCGGTGGGTGCGCGCCTCGGCCGGTACGGTCGTGGAGTTCTTCCGCGCCATCCCGGTCCTGATCCTGATGCTCTTCGCCAACGCGGCCTACTCCGAGTTCACCGACATCAGCCCGGAGACGCGCCCGCTGTACGCGGTGGTCACCGGACTCGTCCTCTACAACGCCTCGGTCCTCGCCGAGGTCGTCCGGGCCGGCATCCTCGCCCTGCCCACCGGCCAGACCGACGCGGCCAAGGCGATCGGCATGCGCAAGGGCCAGACCATGACGTACGTCCTGCTGCCGCAGTCGGTCACCGCCATGCTCCCGGCGCTCGTCAGCCAGCTCGTCGTCATCGTCAAGGACACCGCGCTGGGCGGCGCGATGCTCGGCTTCGCCGAGCTCCTCGCCTCCGTCCGGCCGATGAGCGCGAACTACGGCGCCAACACCATCGCCAGCTTCACGGTCGTCGCCGTTCTCTTCGTCGCCCTCAACTTCGCGCTCACCACCTTCGCCGGGCGGCTCGAACGCAGGCTGCGGCGCGCCAAGAAGTCGACGGGTGCGGTGGTCGGCGCCGACGCGGTGGAGGATCTGGCCAGGCCCGGCGAGCACATCGGACCGGCCGACGACACGAAGTGATCGCGGACGGCGCGCGCACACTTCCCCGGCGCGCACCCCCTTCCCCGGACGGCACCCCCTTCCCCGGACGCTCGGCCTCATGGGTGAATCGGCCCATCCACGATGGCCCCGGTGCCGAAGGGAGGACCATGACGACTTCCCCGTCCCCGTCCTCGCGCGAGCCCACGCGCACCGATCGTCTCCTGGCGGCTCTCGGCGGACTCCTCGCCGCGTACGTCTCCCTCGCCGTCGCCGAACTCGTCACCGCCGCGGTCCGGCCCGAAGCGGGCCCCGTCACGGCGGTCGGCGGAGCCGTCGTCGACGTGGCCCCGGCGGCCGTCAAGAACTGGGCGATCCGCACCTTCGGCGCGAGCGACAAGATCGTTCTCGAGCTGGGCATCCTCGTCGTTCTCGCGGTCCTGGCCGTCGGCATCGGCCGCCTCGCGCTGCGCCATCGCCCGAGCGGTGCGGCCGGCGTCCTGGCCTTCGGGGTGGTCGGTGCCCTCGCGGCGATCAGCCGGCCCGATTCGGGCTCCGCCGAGGACGCGCTGCCCTCACTGGCCGGAGCCGTGGCCGGCGCCGTGCTGCTGTACGTCCTGATCGGCCGCCTGCTCGCTCCCCGGCCTTCGGCCGAGCCGCACCAGGCCGCCGGCGCGGGCCGCCGGAGCTTTCTCCTGGTCGCCGCCTCCACCGCCGTCGCCGCGACGGCCGCGGCGGCGCTCGGCAGGGCGCTCGGCGGCACCCGCGCCCAGGACGCCGTGGCCTCCCGCGGGGCCCTGCGGCTGCCGCGCCCCGCGTCGCCCGCGCCCGCCGTGCCCCCTGGAGCGCGGCTCCGGATCGCCGGGATCAGCCCCTTCTTCACCCCGAACAAGGACTTCTACCGCGTCGACACCGCGCTCGTCGTGCCCCGGATCGACGCCGACGGCTGGCGGCTGCGCGTGCACGGGCAGGGGGTGACCGGGGAACTGAACCTCTCCCTCGCCGACCTGCTGGCCCGGGAGGTGGTCGAGCGTGACCTCACCCTCGCGTGCGTCTCCAACGAGGTCGGCGGACCGTACGTCGGAAACGCCCGCTGGCTCGGCGTCCGGCTGGCCGATCTCCTGCGCGAGGCCGGAGTGCGGCCGCCCTCCGCCGGAGGCCCGGCCGACCAGCTCGTCGCCCGGTCCGTGGACGGAATGACGATCGGTACCCCGGTCGAGGAGGTGATGGACGGCCGCGACGCCCTCCTCGCCTTCGGCATGAACGGCGAACCGCTGCCCTTCGACCACGGCTTCCCGGTCCGTATGCTCGTGCCCGGCCTGTACGGCTACGTCTCCGCCTGCAAGTGGATCGAGGACATCGAGCTCACCACGTTCGACGCCTACGACGCCTACTGGGTGCCGCGCGGCTGGGCGGCGCGGGCGCCGGTAAAGACCCAGTCCCGGATCGACACACCACGGCCGGACACCCGCCCGAAGGCGGGCACCGTCATGATCGCCGGAGTTGCCTGGGCCCAGCACCGGGGCATCGCACGGGTCGAGGTGCGGATCGACGACGGCCCGTGGCGGGACGCCCGGCTCGCGGCCGAGGACAGCCGGGACACGTGGCGCCAGTGGGTGTACGCCTGGCAGGCCGTCCCCGGCCGCCACTCCCTGACGGTCCGCGCCACCGACGGCGCGGGAGCCGTCCAGACGGAGCGCCGCACGGACACCATGCCGGACGGCGCGAGCGGGTGGCATTCGGTGGTCGTGACGGTCGAATGAGCGGGCGGCGGGAACAGGACGGGCGCGTCAAGGCTTCGCGCGCTGAGCGTTGTCGGATGCGTGGCAGGCGCGTCCCGTGCCCCACGAGGCCGACCGCTGCGCGCGGTGCCCGAGGGCGGCGCGCCGCGGGCCGGGCGTGCCGCATAGAGTCGACCCCGGTCCGGGCTCCGCAGCCCGGGCTCCCCTCGTACCGCCGACCCACCCCGAGGAGCATCCCGTGACCGACCCGGCAGCCACCGCCGTGCAGCAGCAGATCGCCCGGGAACTGGAGGTTTCCGAGACGTTCGACCCGAGCGCCGAGATCGAGCGCCGGGTGGCCTTCCTCGCCGAGCGCCTCACCTCCACGGGACTGCGCGCGCTCGTTCTCGGGATCAGCGGCGGTGTGGACTCCACGACCGCGGGCCGGCTCTGCCAGCTGGCCGTGGAGCGGGCCAGGGCCGCCGGTCACGATGCGACCTTCTACGCCATGCGGCTGCCCTACGGCGTCCAGGCCGACGAGAAGGACGCGCAGCTCGCCCTCGGGTTCATCGCCGCCGACCGGGTCCTGACCGTGGACGTCAAGCCCGCGAGCGACGCCGCGCTGGCGGCCTGCCTCGCCGGGGGAGTGACCTTCCGGGACGCCCACCACCAGGACTTCGTGCAGGGCAACATCAAGGCCCGGCAGCGGATGATCGCGCAGTACGCCGTCGCCGGAGCCCATGACGGCCTGGTCGTCGGCACCGACCACGCCGCCGAGGCGGTCTCCGGGTTCTTCACCAAGTACGGCGACGGCGCCGCCGACGTCGTCCCGCTGACCGGGCTCACCAAGCGTCGCGTCCGGGCCGTCGCGGAGACCCTCGGCGCCCCGGCCGAGCTGGTGTGGAAGACCCCGACCGCCGACCTGGAGACCCTGGACCCGGGCAAGCCCGACGAGGACGCGCTCGGTGTGACCTACGACGACATCGACGACTTCCTGGAGGGCAAGCCGGTGACCGAGTCCGCCTTCGCGTCGATCGTCCGCCGCTACGAGCTCACCGACCACAAGCGCCGGCTGCCCATCGCCCCCTGAGGCGGCGACCGCCGACGAGCGCGTGGTCGGGTGACGTGAGTCGCGTGACGTGGTCGGGTGATGTGGTCGGGTGATGTGGCGCGACCATCCGGACGCCTCCGCGTGGCGGGGGCGCGGTTGGCGCGCCGCGTGGTGTGCCCTGGAGGACGTCCACCGTCACACGACCGGAAGGAAAGACCTCCATGCTCGGACAGTCGGCCGCGTTCAGCGGCTTCTCCGTGAACGACCTCGACGAGGCCCGGCGCTTCTACGCCGACACGCTCGGCCTCCCGGTCGAGGAGAGCGGCGAGGGGGACATGCGGATGCTCACCCTCACCCTCGGCACCGGGGCCAAGGTGCTCGTCTACCCCAAGGACTCGCACACCCCGGCGACCTTCACGATCCTCAACTTCCCCGTCGACGACATCGACACGGCGGTGGAGGAACTCGGCCGACGCGGGGTGACCTTCGAGCGCTACCCCGACTTCGACGCGGACGAGAAGGGCATCGTGCGGGGCGACGGCGGTCCCACCGTCGCCTGGTTCACCGACCCCGCCGGGAACGTCCTCTCCGTACTCCAGGAGCGGTGACGACACCTCAGAGAGATGACGACTGCTACCCTCATGCGCACCTAGTCAAATAGTTGCCTATGGGGGAGTCGCGCATGCATCCTTTCCGCAAGGCCGTCGAGGCCGACGACCACGCCGCCATCGAGGGCATGCTCGCGGAGGACGTCGTCTTCACCAGCCCCGTGGCCTTCAAGCCGTACGAGGGCAGGGCGATCACCGCGTCGATCATCCGCGGGGTCGCCCGGGTCTTCACGGACTTCCGCTACGTCCGCGAGATCGCCGGGGCCGACGGCCGCGATCACGCACTCGTCTTCACGGCGAAGGTCGGCGACAAGGAGATCAACGGCTGCGACTTCCTGCACATGGACGGAGAGGGAAAGATCGACGACTTCGTCGTCATGGTCCGGCCGCTCTCGGCGGCCGTGGCCCTGGCGGAAGCGATGGGCGCGCAGTTCGACCGGATCGCGGCGGAGGCGGCGGAGGCGGCCCGGGCGGGGTGACGGCCCGGTCGGCGAGCACCCCCGGGCGCGCCACGCGCCACGGGGGTGTCGGCCGTGTCGTCGGGGACGCGGACCTCAGAGCGCGGAGCGCAGCGCCGGGAGAAGCTCCCGCTTCGCCCACTCGAGGTAGGGCATCTGGTGCTCGCCGCCGATCTGGACCAGAGCGATCTCGGTGAATCCGGCGTCGGCGTACGGCCGGACCGCCTCGACGAAGGCATCCACGTCCGAGCCGCAGGGGATCGACTCGGCCACGTCCTCGGGACGTACGAAGCGGGTGGCGTCCGCGAAGCCCTCGGGGCCGGGCAGCTCGGAGTTCACCTTCCACCCGCCGCCGAACCACCGGAACTGGTCGTGGGCCCGTTTGACCGCCGCGTCCCGGTCCGTGTCGTAGCAGACCGGCAGCTGGCCGACCCGCGGCTTGCCCGCTCCGCCATGCCGGTCGAAGGCCTCGATGAGCTCGCTCTTCGGCTCCACGGCGATGACGAGGTCGGCGAGGCGCCCGGCGATCTCGCAGGAGCGCTCCCCGGAGACCGCGACCCCGATCGGCGGCGGCTCCTCGGGCAGGTCCCAGAGCCGGGCGTTCTCCACGTCGAAGTGGGTGCCGTGATGGTTCACGTTGCCGCCCTCGAACAGCGAGCGGATGATGTCGACGGCCTCCTCCAGCATCTCCAACCGGACGTGGGCGGCGGGCCAGCCCACGCCCACCACGTGCTCGTTGAGGTTCTCGCCCGAGCCCAGCCCCAGCCGGAACCGCCCCTCGCTCAGCAGCTGCATGGTGGCGGCCTTCTGTGCGACGACCGCCGGGTGGTAGCGGACGGTCGGACAGGTCACGTACGTCATGAGCGGGATCCGCGAGGTGGCCTGCGCGGCGGCGCCGAGCACACTCCAGGCGTACGGGGCGTGCCCCTGCGACTCCAGCCAGGGAAAGTAGTGGTCCGAGGTCACGGAGAAGTCGAAGCCCGCCTCCTCGGCCCGCACCACATGCTCCACCAGGTCACGGGGGCCGGCCTGCTCGGTCATCATTGTGTATCCGATGTTCACCATGCCCCGCGCGTTGCCGGTGCCGACGAGGCGAAACATCGCGGCGGCACGCGGTGGTTTCTCGGCGTACGGCAGGGGAAGCCGCCGGTCGAGGAGGCGCACCGTGCCCCGACCGCGGAGAACCGCTCCACCGGGCACGACGGAGCACCGACCCCTACCTCCGGCCAGGGAGTGTGGCGCGATGAGTGACACCGCTGTCGGCACCGGACAGGAGTACGACGCGGCTCCCTATCTGCCCGCGCGGGGCGGACTGGCGGCCTACCGCCGCGCCGCGGCCGGGTGCCGGGGCTGCCCGCTCTTCGAGAACGCCACCACGACCGTCTTCGGGCGCGGCGACTCCCATGCCCGCGTCCTGCTCGTCGGGGAACAGCCCGGCGACCAGGAGGACCGCAAGGGCGAGGCCTTCGTGGGTCCCGCGGGCCGCCTGCTCGCCAAGGCGCTGCGGGACGCGGGGATCGACGAGGAGAGTGCGTATCTCACCAACGCGGTCAAGCACTTCAAGTTCACCCAGTCCGGTCCGGGCAAGCGACGGATCCACAAGGCGCCGAGCCTGCGCGAGATGACCGCCTGCCGCCCCTGGCTGGAGGCCGAACTGCGGCTCGTCGACCCGAAGGTGGTGGTCGTGCTCGGTGCGACGGCGGGCAAGGCCGTCCTCGGGCGCTCCTTCCGCGTGGGCGCCGACCGCGGTGCGCTGCTTCCCCTGCCCGGTGTGGACGGCGGCCCCCAAGTGGTGGCGACGCTGCACCCCTCGGCCGTCCTGCGCGCCGACGACCGCGAGGCCGCGTACGCGGGGCTGGTCGCCGACCTGAGGGTGGCGGCCGGCGCGCTGTGAGGCCGGTCCGTCTCGTGGCGCTGTACCGCGCCTGCCGGTCGCCGCCCGGAGCGGGCCGCCGCCCGCGAACGGGTGAACGCGCCGCACGTGAACGGGTGAACGCCCGGTGGTCCGGCGCTCTGGCGGGCCGTGCCCGCCTGGCGTAGCTCCAGCGAGGCCGCCGCCCGCGAACGGGTGAAAGAGGGATGGCCCGCGGGTGGTCCGGCGCTCCGCACGACTGTTTCCCGGCGGAGAGGGCACCCGGCGGACATGGCCCCCATGACACTCGACAGCACCGCCGCCCTGCTCCTCAAGGGCTACGCCTGGCTGCCCGACCGGCGCCGTCGCACCGGCGGAGCCCCCGTGCGCACCCGGCTCCTGGGGCGGCCCGCCATCGCCCTCCACGGCCCCGAAGCCGTCCGCTTCTTCTACGACGAGCAACACGTCCGGCGCCACGACGCCCTGCCCGGGCCGGTCCTGGACACCCTCTTCGGACGCGGCGCCGTCCACACGCTCGACGGCGAGGACCACCGCGTGCGCAAAGCCCTGTTCATGACCGAGCTCACCGAGCCCGCGGCCGTCGCCGAACTGGTCGACATGGTCCGGGCGGAGTGGCAGCGGGCCTTCACCCCGCCGCACGGCCGGGAAGTCGTCCTCTTCGACGAGGCCGCGCTCGTCCTGGCCCGCGCCGTCTGCGCCTGGACCGGACTCCCGCTCACCGAGGAACAGACCCGCCGCATGGCCCAGGACTGCGTCGCCATGGTCGACGGCTTCGCCACCCCGGGTCCCCGCCATCTGAAGGCCCGGCGCGCCCGCGCCCGCCAGGAGGAGACCCTGGCGGGCCTTGTGGAGGAAGCCAGGGCCGGTGCGACGCGCGCCCCGGCGACCCCGTTCGACGCGGTCGTGCACCACCGCGACGCCGAAGGCGTGCTCCTGGATCCGCGGACGGCGGCAGTCGAGCTCCTCAACATCGTGCGGCCCACCGTCGCCATCGCCTGGTTCGTGACCTTCGCCGCCCATGCCATGGACCGCCGGCCCGAACAGCGGCACCTGTTGCGCGAGGACGACGGCTCGTACGCGGAGCCGTACACCGAGACGTATGCCGAACCCTTCGCCCACGAGGTCCGGCGCTTCTACCCCTTCGCGCCGTTCGTCGGCGGCCTCGCCACCACCGACCTCCGGTGGCGGGGGGAGCGCATTCCCGAGGACACCCTCGTGCTGCTCGACGTCTACGGTCAGAACCACGACCCGGAGCTGTGGCACGACCCGTACCGCTTCGACCCGGAACGCTTCCTGCGCCCGACACCGCACCGCGACGAGCTGATCCCGCAGGGCGGCGGCGACGCCAAGAGCGGCCATCGTTGCCCCGGCGAGGACATCACCGTCGCCGTCCTGGCCGCGCTCTCGATCGAACTGGCCCGGCTGGAGTACTCCGTTCCGGAGCAGGACCTCAGGATCCCCCTCCACCGCGTTCCCACCCGCCCCCGCAGCGGCTTCCGCCTCGTCCCCCACCCCGGGTGACGCCCCGGGCTCGACACCCCTGCTCCACGCACCCGCCCGAGGAGCACCACCCGACGCCGAGGCCCCCCCACCGTGCCCTGCCCGGCATCCCCGAACGGCCCGGTCCCGCGTGCGCGCACGCGGGGCGCGGCCTGGAATGAGGGAATGACCGCGCCCCCGACGACTGCCTCGCGCGCAACGAGTGGATCTGCGGCGCCCATCTGTCCTCGCGGAGCGAGATCCTCACCGACGCCGTGCTTCAGCACGTTCAGCTCACCTCGGTCTCGGTCGCGCTCGGCCTGCTGCTCGCCGTGCCCCTGGCCGTCGCAGGCGACCCGCGGGCAGGGGGCGTGAACACCCTCGCGGCCACCTGGGACTGGTTCACCAGCGCCGCCAACTGGTCGGGGGAGAACGACGTGTGGCACCGCCTCGGTGAACACCTCTTCCTGACGGTGGTCTGCCTCGCGCTCGGCTGCGCCGTCGCCCTCCCGGTCGCGCTGGTCCTCGGACACCTCGGCAAGGGCGGCGCTCTCGCCGTCAACCTCTCCAACATCGGCCGCGCGGTGCCCACTTTCGCCGTCCTGGTCCTGCTGCTGCTCAGTCCCATCGGTATGTACGGACAGCGGCCCACGATCATCGCCCTGGTGCTGTTCGCCGTACCTCCGCTGCTCACCAACGCGTACGTCGGGATGCGGGGCGTCGACGCCGATGTGGTCCGGGCCGCCCGGGGGATGGGGATGACCGGGAGCCAGATGCTGTTCCGGGTCGAACTGCCGCTCGCGCTGCCCCTGGTCCTCACCGGCGTGCGCGTCGCCGCCGTGCAGCTCGTGGCCACCGCGACCGTCGCCGCCCTCGCCGGCGGCGGCGGGCTCGGCCGGATCATCACGGCCGCCTCAACACGGTCCTCACCACGGCCGACCTCGCTCACCTGAACGAGCAGGTCGACAGCTGGCGCCGCCTCCCTGAGGACGTCGCGAGGAACTACCTCCGGGAGAAGAAGCTCCTCCCGGCCACCACCTGAACCTCCGTGCGTCGGTGAACGCGCGCCGCTCAGCGGTTCCGGATCGGGCGATCGTCAGGGCCGTCGGCGCCGTAATGCGATGGACAGCCCTCCGGTGCTGGGCGACCATCGCCGCGATGAACAACGAACTTCTCTCCATCCCCAAACGCGTCCGCTTCGTCGAGCTCAGCGCAAAGGCGCTGCGGGCGCTTGCCGATGGTGACCTCGCCGGCGGCAGCGCCGAGGCCGGGGTCGCCCTCGATGAACACTTCGTCGGCGACCGGGCCCGCTGGATCTTCGGCCATCGCGCCGACCAACTCGCCGCGGACCCGTCCGCCGCGCCCTGGACCACGCGGGCCGCGGTGTCCGAGCCGGACGGGGCCGTCGTCGGCGACGCCGGGTTCCACGGGCCGCCGGACGAGGCCGGCGTGGTCGAGGTCGGCTACACCGTCGTGCCCGCGTACCGCCGCCAGGGTTATGCCCGCGCCATGCTGACGGCGTTGCTCGTCAGAGCCGCCGATGAACCCCGCGTCAGGACCGTGAGGGCCACCATCAGATCCGACAATCAGGCCTCCCTGGCCACCATCGCGGGCTTCGGTTTCACGCGCGTGGGCGAGCGGGGGAACGAGCGCGACGGGCTGAGCATCGTCTTCGAGGTACCGGCGGACGTGATCAAGGCATCACCCACCAGCTGAACCGCCAGACCGGCACGCCCGCCAGGACGACCGTCGGCCTGGCGGGTCCGTCGGCGGTGCCGGGTGCGCCGTCAGCGGTGCCGCCGAGTGCGAACGCGCCGAACGCGCGCCCCGCCGTGACCATCGAGACCACGCCCGTCATCCGCCGCTTCCGTCCAGGTTCGCTTTCCAGCATCGGTGGGCCGAGATCATCGTCACCGCCCTGACGGGCAACACGCTCGTTCGTCACCAGTCAAGAAGGGGGGCGCCTGTCCCGCCTCGGGTGGCGCCACCTCGGCCGGACAGAGCTGCCCCCCCGAGGTTTGTCCGGCCGCTGCCGCCCAACTGCGGTTCGTCATCACGTGCTTGACCCTTCCGCTGTCGTGGCGCGGGAGAACGCCCACCGAGGATCGGCCTTCGGAGAAACGTGCTCCCTTCGTCGCGTCGACCCACTGTTCCATCCGGTGTCGCCGCAGCTCACCCCGGCGGGACCGGCGCCGCGTTCTCCCGCCGCCCCTTCCGGCTCCAGCCGCGGATCACGGCCCTGCCCCACCGTCGCCGGCCCCTCGCGGACGAGGTCATGGGCGAGCACAGCGGGCTGGGGCCCCCGCACACGTCGGCGGCTCAGACCGCGGGGGCTCCCGTCGCCTCGAGCGTTCCGTCGGCGAGCCGCAGCCAGCGGTTCACCCCGATGTCGGCGAGGAACCGCTCGTCGTGGCTGACCACCATGAACGCGCCCTGATAGGAGTTGAGCGCGCTCACCAGCTGGCCCGCGCCGACCAGATCGAGGTTGTTGGTCGGCTCGTCGAGCAGCAGCAGATGCGGGGCCGGTTCAGCGCACAGGACGCAGGCCAGGGTGGCGCGCAGCCGTTCGCCGCCGGAGAGCACGCCGACGGGCAAGTGCGCCCGGGGGCCGCGGAACAGGAAGCGCGCGAGCAGGTTCATCCGCTCCGCCTCGGGCCGCTCGGGCGCGAACGCGGCGAAGTTCTCCGCCACCGTGCGGTCCAGATCCAGCAGGTCGAGACGCTGTGAGAGATAGGCGACGCGGCCGTCGCCGCGCTTGATCTCCCCGCTGTCCAGGGTGAGTTCGCCGGTGATCAGCCGCATCAGGGTGGTCTTGCCGGCTCCGTTGGGCCCGGTCAGCGCGATGCGCTCGGGCCCCCGTACGGAGAGGTCGACGCCGCCCTCGGTGAACACGTCCTTTCCGTCGTGCCGCACCTGCATCGCCTCGCCGAGGAAGAGGTTGCGTCCGGCGGGCACCTGGGTGTCGGGCAGGTCCAGGGTGATGCGCTGCTCCTCACGCAGCGCGCGCTCGGCCTCGTCGAGGCGGGTCTTGGCCTCGCCGACCCGGGACGCGTGCGTCTGGCCGGCCCGGCCCGCGGACTCCTGCGCGCCACGCTTCATGTTGCCGGCGAAGATGCGCGGCAGCCCGGCGTTCTTGAGGTTGCGAGCGGCGTTGCTCGCACGGCGCTCGGCGCGTTCGCGGGCCTGCTGCAGCTCCCGCTTCTCCCGCTTCAGCTCCTGCTCGGCGTTGCGGACGTTCTTCTCGGCGACCTCCCGCTCGGCCCGCACGGCCTCCTCGTAGGTGGTGAAGTTGCCGCCATGGAAACGCAGTTGTGTGCTGCTGAGCTCGGCGATGCTGTCCATGCGGTCGAGCAGGGCGCGGTCGTGGGCGACCAGCAGCAACAGGCCGTTGAAGCCCTCCAGCGCGTCGAACAGCTTGCGCCTGGCATCCCGGTCGAGGTTGTTGGTCGGCTCGTCGAGCAGCAGGACGTCGGGGCGCTTGAGCAGTTGTGCGGCGAGGCCGAGCGAGACGACCTGGCCGCCGCTGAGCGTGCTCAGGCTGCGGTCGAGGGCGAGACCGGCCAGGCCGAGACGGTCGAGTTCGGCGCGGGTGCGCTCCTCGATGTCCCAGTCGTCGCCGATGGTGGTGAAGTGCTCCTCGCTCACGTCCCCGGACTCGACCGCGTCCAGGGCGCGGATCACCGCGGAGACGCCGAGCACCTCGGCGACGGTGAGGTCACCGGTCAGGGGGAGGGTCTGCGGCAGATAGCCGAGTGTGCCACTGACGGACACCGTGCCGGTGGCGGGCCGCAGTTCGCCGGCGATCAGCTTGAGCAGGGTGCTCTTGCCGGAGCCGTTGGGGGCGACCAGGCCCGTGCTGCCGGTGGTCATGGTGAAGGACAGATCGTGGAAGACCGGGGTGTCGTCGGGCCAGGCGAACGACAGGTTCGAGCAGACGATGGCGTAGGACATGGAGGTGACCTCGAGAGGGCTGGGGGCGCAGACAGCTCCGCCCCGGGCAGACGTGCTGGAAAGGGGTACGACGAACGGGCCACTTCGGCGGCGCTTTTTCAGCGCGTCCGGTGGCCGTCAGATCCGGATCTCACCCGGAGATGTCGTCGTCACCCACCACGTCTGCGACTCCTCGATACAAGGTCTACGTCCCTGGCAGCTTAGCAGCGCATCCCTCCTGCCCGGCCGGTCCCTTTGTCCCGTCGCCCCGTCCCGGCCGGCGTGCGCGTGCTCCGCGAGCCCGAGCCGACGGTCGTCCTGATCCGGCGTGCCGGCTGGCGATCGGAGGACTACTACGCCTGGTCCAAGCGCCTCCTCGCCGCCGGGCTCGCGTTCGTCCCGCCCGGCGTCTGGGAAGGGGAGACCGTCGCACGCCTGGCGTTCCTCCACCCGGGCATCACCGAGAAGACGGTCGCATCGATCGTCGACTCACTCGTCCGTGAGGCCTGACGGGCGCGCCCGCGCCGCCCACCGGCGGCGCGGCACAAGAGGACCCGTCGCCTCGGTGAGGGCGGCGGCGCGGAGGCGATGGCACCCGCCAGAGGGCGCACGGCTGCCGCAGGGCCGCCCTCGCGGTGAGCCGTTACCGGCGCGAGACCGACTCCCGCTGCCACCACTCGATTCGGCACCGCTCCAGGGTGTCTCCCTGTCACCGGTCACGCAGGCGGTCCGGCAGCCAGCGCAGTTGGGCCGCCTGTTGGAAGGTGCCGCCGCCCTCGTGGTCGTTGAAGTCGTACACCTCGATGCGCTTCTCGTCGTGGGCGTACGCGTGGAACGCCGCGAACACCGTCGACGGCGGGCACGTCAGGTCCTCCAGCGCCGTGGAGAAGAGAGCCGGGGCCGTGGCACGGGCGGCGAAGTGGACCCCGTCGAAGTAGGCGAGGGTGCGCCGGACCTGTTCCGTGCGGCCGCGGTGCGTCTTGAGGTAATCGCCGATCTCGCGGTACGGCGCGCGGTCGGTGAGCGTCGTCGCCCGCGGGAAGTCGCACAGGAACGGCACGTCCGGTGCGACGGCCACCAGGTCGCGCACCAGGCCGGCGACGGCCAGGGTGATGCCGCCGCCCTGGCTCACGCCCGTCACCGCCGTGCGGGCCGCGTCCACCAGCGGGTGCGAGCGGGCGGCCTCCACGGCGCGGACGGCGTCGGTGAACACCCGCCGGTAGTAGTACGCGTACGGGTCCTCCACGCCTCGCGTCATGAAGCCGGGGAACGAGGGCGCGCTGCCCACGGGGTCGGGGGTGTCGCCGTTCGCCCAGCCGCTTCCCTGGCCCCGGGTGTCCATCACGAAGTGCGCGAATCCGGCGGATGCCCAGAGCAGATGCGTGTGGGGCAGGCCGCGGCCGCCACCGTACCCGATGAACTCCACCACCAGCGGCAGCGGTTCGGACGCGCTCGCGGGGAGGACGAACCAGCCCTTGACCGGATGCCCGCCGAATCCGGCGAACGTCACGTCGTACACCCGCACCGTGGCGAGCCCGGTCTCGACCGGCTCGAAGCGCGCGTCGAGTTCGTGGCCCCGCGCCTCGTCGAGCGTCCCGTTCCAGAACGCGTCGAAGTCCTCCGGCTCCTCGGAAGCGCTGCGGTACGCGCGGAGTTGGTCGAGGGGCAGATCGAACCGGGCCATGCGCACCGCCTGTTCACGAGAGGCCGTTTCCAGCCCCTTGACCGGTCGCTCCGGCCATGGCCCTCACGGTACGTGTCCACATGCGGAGTTCATAGGTATGAACGAAAAGTGGATCGTCGGATTCTCACGCGTGCGCGACGGAGTCGAACTCGACCTCGTGGCGACGGACCCCCTGCGCGTCGGCGTCCACCGAGCGGCGCAGCGCCTCATGGAGTTCGGCCGGCGTCAGCACGCCGAGGAAACGCGTACCGTCGAGCACCGCCACCCAGCCGGCGTCGTGCTGGAGCATCTCGCTGAACGCCTGCTTCAGCGGCGCCCCGACCGGTACCCACGCCTCCATCCGGCGTGCCAGATCGCCGACCGTGCCCTCCTCGCCGGCCACGGCCAGGGCGTCGGCCGCGACCCAGCCGTGCAGGTCCCCGTCGCCGCCGAGGACCACCGCCCAGCGTGCCCCGTCGGGCCGCAGCCGGGCGGCCGCGGCGGAGGCCGTCTCGTCCAGGCGGGCCACCGGCGGCTGTTCCAGGTCCTCCGGTTCGATCGCGGTCACGGAGAGCCGCTTGAGGCCGCGGTCCGCGCCGACGAACTGGGCGACGTACGGCGTGGCGGGCGTGCCGAGGACGGCCGCGGGCGTGTCGAACTGCTCGATGCGCCCCTGGCCGTAGACGGCGATCCGGTCGCCCATCCGGACGGCCTCCTCGATGTCGTGGGTGACCAGGAGGACCGTCTTGCCCACGGTGGCCTGCAGGTTCAGGAACTCGTTCTGCAGCCGTTCGCGCACCACCGGGTCGACCGCTCCGAACGGTTCGTCCATCAGCAGCACCGGCGGGTCGGCGGCCAGCGCCCTGGCCACGCCGACGCGCTGGCGCTGACCGCCGGAGAGCTGGGCGGGGTAGCGCCGGCCGTAGGTCTTCGGGTCCAGGCCGACGAGATCGAGGAGTTCGGCCGCGCGCTCGCGGGCCCTCGCCTTCTTCCAGCCGATGAGCACCGGGACGGTCGCGGTGTTGTCGAGGACCGTACGGTGCGGGAAGAGCCCGACCTGCTGGATGACGTACCCGATCTTCCTGCGGAGCCTGACCGGGTCGAGGGTGGAGACGTCCTCGCCGTTCACCAGGATCCGGCCCGACGTCGGCTCGATGAGCCGGTTCACCATCATCATCGTGGTCGTCTTTCCGTAGCCGGACGGGCCGACCAGGGTGACCAGTTCGCCCTCCGCGACGTCGAAGGAGAGGCCGTCGACGGCCGTCGTGCCGTCCGCGTACACCTTGCTGACCTGCTCGAACCGGATCATGGATCCACGCTGGGAGCCGCGCGCCCGCCGCGCACGGGGGCCGGGACCGTCCGAGGACCGTCGGGGGGCGTGAGGGGCGTCCGACCGGGTCGCTCGAGCGGGTCGTCCGAGTGCGCCGTGCGAGCGGGTCGTCCGACGCCGTCGGCGGCCCGCTGGACGCCGTCTCTTGTCATGACCCTTGCGGGTCTCTCCGTCCGGCTGCTATCTCTTCGTTAGGAAACTTTCCTTCCAATCCATCGTTCCGTGGAGACCCCCATGACATCGGCACGATCGGCACGTCTCAGCATGCGCTCCCTGGCCGCCACCGGTACCGGCGTGGCCGCCCTGCTCCTCGGTCTCGCCGCCGCACCGCCCGCAGCGGTCGCCACCCCCGCCGCCCCCGCCGCCGCGGAGCCCAGGACCGCCGCCGCGCCGCCCGCCGGCACCCCGGCCGCGATCAACGGACAGCTCAAGGTCTGCGGTACCAAGCTCTGCAACCAGTACGGCAACCCCATCCAGCTGCGCGGCATGTCCAGCCACGGCACCCAGTGGTACGGCCAGTGCCTGACCGGCGGCTCGCTCGACGCCCTCGCCAAGGACTGGAAGGCCGACGTCCTGCGCGTCTCCACCTACGTCCAGGAGGGGGGATACGAGACCGACCCGCGCAAGTACACCGACCTCGCCCACTCGCTCATCGAACAGGCCACCGCGCGCGGGATGTACGTGATCGTCGACTGGCACATGCTCGACCCCGGCGACCCGCACCACAACCTCGCCCGCGCCAAGACCTTCTTCACCGAGATCGCCCAGCGCCACGGCTCCAAGACCAACCTGCTCTACGAGATCGCCAACGAACCCAGCGGCGTCTCCTGGTCCCGGATCAAGAGCTACGCCGAGCAGCTCATCCCCGTCATCCGCGCCAAGGACGCCGAGACCCCGGTCCTGGTCGGCACGCGCGCGTGGTCCTCGCTCGGCGTATCCGAGGGCGCCGACGAGTCCGAGATCGTCGCCAACCCGGTGAGGGCCTCCAACATCATGTACACCTTCCACTTCTACGCGTACTCGCACCGGGACGCGTACCTGAACACGCTCTCCCGCGCCGCCGGCAAGCTGCCCGTCTTCGTCACCGAGTTCGGCACCCAGAACTACGCCGGTGAGGGCGCCAACGACTTCGCCATGTCCCAGCGCTTCCTCGACCTGATGGCCGCCAAGAAGATCAGCTGGGTCAACTGGAACTTCTCCGACGACCACCGCAGCGGCGCCGTCTTCAAGTCCGGCACGTGCTCCGGCAACGGACCGTGGGCCGGTACGAGCTCCCTCAAGCCCGCCGGGGTCTGGATCCGCGACCGGATCAGGACGGCCGACAACTTCCCGACCTCCTGACCGCACTTCCCGACCGCACTTCTCCATCGCACTTCCCGACCGCGGTTCCCGCCGGCTTCCGCTGACCGCGCCTGCCGCGCGCATCTCCTCCTTCGGTACGCCCTCGCCCTGTGGTCCACTGTCCGGGCGGGGGCGTATCGAACAGGAGCAGCGTTGACCAGTTACCGCCAGCCCGGCCTCGTCCTCACCGACCACCGCTTCACCGTCCCGCTCGACCACGCCCGGCCCGAAGGCGAGCAGATCGAGGTCTACGGCCGCGAGGCCGTGGCGAGCGACAAGGCCGGAGCGGACCTGCCGTGGCTCGTGTACCTGGAGGGCGGGCCCGGCTTCGGGGCCCGCCGTTTCATCGGCCCGCGGGCCTGGCTCGGCCGGGCCGTCCAGGAGTTCCGCGTCCTCCTCCTCGACCAGCGCGGCACCGGGAACTCCACCCCCGCCAACCGCCAGACGCTTCCCCTGCGCGGCACACCGAGCCGGCAGGCCGACTACCTCACCCACTTCCGGGCCGACTCCATCGTCAAGGACTGCGAGCTGATCCGGCGGCGGCTCACCGGCGGCGCCCGCTGGACCGTCCTCGGCCAGAGCTTCGGCGGCTTCTGCGCCACCCACTACCTCTCCACCGCCCCCGAGGGGCTGAACACCGTCCTCGTCACCGGCGGCCTGCCCTCCCTGTACGCCACCGCCGACGAGGTCTACCGCACCGCCTTCCCCCGTATGCGGCGCAAGGCCGAGGCCCACTACGCCCGCTACCCGCAGGACGTCGAACGCGCCCGCCGGATCGCCGCCCACCTCATGGAGCACCCGGTCACCCTGCCGAACGGCGGACTGCTCACCCCGCGCTCCTTCCAGTCCCTCGGCAGCCTCCTCGGCACCGGCGAGGGCACCCACCAGCTCCACCACCTCCTGGAGGACGCCTTCGTCCCGACACTCGGCGGACCCGCCCTGTCGGACGCCTTCCTGGAGAACGCGCAGGCCCTCCTCTCGTACGCCGGACACCCGCTCTACGCCCTGCTCCACGAGGCGTGCTACGCCCAGGGACAGACCCCCACCGCCTGGGCCGCCGAACGCGTCCGCGCCGAGTTCCCCGCGTTCGATCCCGAGAAGACCCTGGCCGGCGACGACCCGCTCCTGTTCACCGGCGAGGCCGTCCACCCCTGGCACTTCGAGACAGACCCGGCCCTGCGCCCGCTGTGCGAGACCGCCCACCTCCTCGCCGAACGTGCCGACTGGACCCCGCTGTACGACCCCGCTCGGCTGGCCGCCAACGAGGTGCCCGTCGCCGCCGCCGTCTACCACGACGACCTGTACGTGGACACCGCGCACTCCCTGGAGACCGCCCGCGCCGTCCGGGGCCTGCGGACCTGGGTGACCGACGAGTTCGAGCACGACGGCGTACGGGCGGGCGGGCCGCGCGTCCTGGACCGGCTGCTCGCCCTCGCACGGGGCGAGATCTGATCGTCCGGGGATAGGATTCGCCGCGCAATCGGAGAGCAATCGAGGCGAGTCGGCGGGGGGCCCGGGTGGCACGCGACGAGATTCCGGCGTCCGGGCGGGAGCTGAAGTTCCGCGCCCTCATGGCCGAACTGCGGCGCGGGATCCTCGACGGCACCTGGCCCCCCGGCAGCAAACTCCCCACCGAGCGCGCCCTGGCCGCCGAGACCGGACTGTCGGTCACCACGGTCCGCCGGGCGTACGAGGACCTCGTCGCCCTCGGTCTGGTCGAACGCCGCCAAGGCGCGGGTACGTTCGCCGCGCACCGCCCCGAGGAGGAGCCGGGCGACCGCCGGATCGTCGGCGTCCTCGTCCCCGACACCGCCTTCTACTACCCCCGCGTCCTCCAGGGCATCGAGAGGGAACTCGCCGCGGCGGGCGCCCGGCTCGTCCTGGCCTGCTCGCACTACGACCCCGCCGAGGAGGACGCCGCCGTGCGCCGGCTGCTGTCCTCCGGCGTCCACGGGCTGCTGCTCGTGCCCACCCTGCACACCGCCGTCGATCCCGGCCGGCGCGCCGAGGAGCTCCTGGCCCTGCCCGTCCCCGCCGTCCTCGTCGAGCGCCGCCTCGCCGCGACGCACGGACCCGGCGACCCCACCGAGCACGTCTGCACCGACCACGAGGGCGGCGCCTACGACGCCGTGCGCCATCTGCGGGCGCTGGGACACGAGCGGCTCGCCCTCCTCGTACGCTCCGACGCGCCCACCACCGCGCCCATCGAGTCGGGCTTCGCCCGGGCGGTGGCCGACCTCCGTCTGCACACCCCGTTCCACGTGCGGGAGGACCGGCACGGCTGGGACCCGGGGCGCGCCGACCGGGTCGTCGCCGATGCCCGCGCGGCGGGGGTCACCGCCGGGCTCTGCTTCGGCGACCGCGAGGCCGCCCTCGTCCTGGCCGCCGCTCGCCGCGCCGGGTTGCGCGTCCCCGAGGACCTCGCGCTGATCAGCTACGACAACGAGTTCGCGGACGTCGCCGAGACCCCGCTGACCGCCGTCTCGCCGCCCAAGTACCAGGTCGGCAGACTCGCCGCGCAGATCCTGCTGCGCCGGCTCGCCGACGGGGACGCCTCCCCGCTGCACCAGGTGCGGCTGCGGCCCCGGCTGGTGATCAGGGCCTCCTGCGGGGCGGCGGCGCGCAAAAGTCCAAGCAGTGAGCACTGATTGCTCATTGTTCGCTCTTGACGTGTGCGGATAGAACTCGGTCCGGACCACCCGTCAGGAGAGGACCCGGACATGACCACCCACGTCATCGCGGAGATCGCCAGCCAGCCCGACTGCTGGCGGCGCGCAGCCGAGACGGCGGCGGGGCACGCCGCCCTGCTGCCGGGCCGCGGGGAGCGGATCGCGGTCGTCGGCTGCGGCACGTCCTACTTCATCGCCCGCGCCTACGCCGCCCTGCGCGAATCGCTCGGCGAGGGCGAGACCGACGCCTTCCCCGCCTCCGACGAGACCCCGCTGGGCCGCGGATACGACCGGATCCTCGCCCTCACCCGCTCCGGTACGACGACGGAGGTGGTGAACCTGCTGGCCCGGGCCGCCGGCCGCACCCCGACGCTCGTCCTGACCGGCGTCCCCGACAGCCGGGCCGCTCACCACGCCGACCGGGTGATCGGCCTCGGCTTCGCCGACGAACGCTCCGTCGTCCAGACCCGGTTCGCCACCACGGCCCTCCAACTGCTGCGCGCCGGCCTCGGCGTGGACCTGGGACCGTCGATCGCCGACGCCGAACTCGCCCTCTACGAACCGCTCCCGGGGGCCTGGGAGCGGCGCGGCCAGTTCACCTTCCTCGGCACGGGATGGACGGTCGGGCTCGCCGACGAGGCGGCGCTCAAGCTCCGCGAGGTGGCCCGCGCCTGGACGGAGTCGTACGCCGCGATGGAGTACCGGCACGGGCCGATCAGCATCAGCGACCGCTCCAGCCTGGTGTGGTGCCTCGGCCCGGCCCCGGCCGGACTCCGCGACGAAGTGGAGACCACCGGCGCGCTGTTCGCGGCCGACGCGATCGACCCGGTGGCGGCCCTGGTGCGCGCGCAGCGGCTCGCGGTCACCCTCGCGGCCCGCCGCGGCCTCAACCCGGACCGGCCCCGGCACGTGTCCCGCTCGGTGATCCTCTCCGGGCCGGTCGCCGTGTGAGCCCGTATCCTGCGCCCATGATCGACACGAACACCGCGCCACTCGAAGAGATGCCGGGCGACTGGCAGCGCGCCCTCGCGGTCGTCGCCCACCCCGACGACCTCGAGTACGGCTGCGCCGCCGCCGTCGCCGGCTGGACGGACGCCGGCAAGGAGGTCGCCTACGTGCTCGCCACGCGGGGCGAGGCCGGGATCGACTCCCTCGACCCCGCTGCCTGCGGTCCGCTGCGCGAACAGGAGCAGAGGGACAGCGCGGCCGTCGTCGGGGTGTCCACGGTGGAGTTCATGAACCACCGGGACGGGGTGATCGAGTACGGACTCGGCCTGCGCCGGGACATCGCCGCGGCGATCCGCCGCCACCGCCCGGAGCTGGTCGTCACCCTCAACCACCGGGACACCTGGGGCCCGGCGGTCGGCGGCGCCTGGAACACCCCGGACCATGTCGCGGTCGGGCGCGCCACGCTGGACGCGGCGGGCGACGCGGGCAACCGATGGATCTTCCCGGAGCTGGTCGAGCAGGGCCTGGAGCCGTGGAACGGGGTCCGCTGGGTCGCGGTCGCGGGCTCGACCACCCCGACCCACGCCGTCGACGCCACCCCCGGCTTCGAACGCTCCGTCCACTCCCTCCTCGCCCACCGCGCCTACATCGAGGCCCTCACGGACGAGGACCCGGAGGCCTACGTCCGCACCTTCCTCGCCGCCAACAACGACCGCTTCGCGCCCCGTTTCGGCGGCCGCCCGACGGTCGCGTTCGAGGTCTTTGCCCGCTGAGCCGCGCGGCCGGGGCGTTGTCAGTGCCGTGATCCGGCGTCGTGACGGCCCCCGCGGCGCGGGGGCCGTCACCGGGCGGTCCTACATCTGCGGGGCGGGCTTGAGGACGGCGAACGCGGCGTCGAAGGGGTCCGCCAGCCAGGCGATTCGGCCCACGTCGGGGACGTCCGCCGCGGGCATGAGGACCGAGCCGCCGTTGCCCTGGGTGCGGGCGACGATCTCGTCGGTGTCCGCGACGCCGAAGTAGGGGATCCAGCGCGCCTCTCCGCCGTCCAGGAGTTCGGCGATCCCGCCGAAGGAGGCGTCCTGCTGGTCGCCCTCGGCGGTGGACAGCACCCGGTAGGTCATGCCGGGTGCCTCCATGTCCTGGGACCGCCAGTCGAACAGCTTCTCGTAGAAGTCCAGCGCGGCCCGCGGGTCGGCGACATGGAGTTCGGCCCAGCACAGGGTGTTGTCCTCGGAGGCCTTCTCCAGACCCTTCACCGAGGCGGGCTGCCACACGGCGAACTCGGCGCCGCCCGGGTCCGTCAGCTGGGCCATCCGGCCGACGTCCATGACGTCGAAGGGCTCGGTGCGGACGGTGCCGCCGTTCTGCTCGGCGGCCTTCGCCGTGGCATCGACGTCGGGCGACTGGAAGTACACCGTCCAGGCGGAGTTCGCCCCCTCCTCGGTGAGCGGTCCGAGGGCCGCGACCGTCTTGCCGTCCAGCTTGAAGAAGCCGTAGCCGCCGGCGTCCGGGCCGGCCGACTCGAAGTCCCAGCCGAAGACGCCGGTGTAGAACGCGGCGGCGGCCGACGTGTCGGGGCTGCCCAGGTCGAGCCAGTTGGGGGAGCCCTTGGTGAAGTCCGTACCGAGCATGTGGTCTGTCCCGTCTTTCCGCTTCCGGAGGCTGTCCGGCCACCATCGCCGATCCTTGCCGGGGCGCCCCGGCCCCGCAGCCGCAGCGCCCCGGTTTCATCCGCACGGCCCAGCGCGCGTCGGGCGAGGACGAACCGATGGCGCGTCAGGTCATGGACGCCACCTTCCGGTCCAGATCGTTCATGATCAGCTCCGCGTTGATCGCCGCGCCCGCCCGGTACCCGCCGCTCGCCGCGTTGATCACCTGCTCCTGGGCGCCGATGGCGTTCCCCGCCGCCCACACCCCGGGCACGCTGGTCCTCCCCGTCTCGTCCACCGCCACGAACGGGCCGAGGGGAGTGTCCCGCGTGGCCGCGCCGAGCGCCGTCAGCAGCTCGTCCCGGGGCGCCACGCGGCCGCCGACGAAGACCACGGACCGCTCGAAGACCCGCCCGTCCGCCATCCGTACGCCCGTCAGCCGGTCCTCCTCCACGACCAGGCCGGCCACCTCGCCCGCCACCACCGTGATGCCGGCCGCCGCCACCCGCGCCCGGTCCGTCTCCGACAGGGGCGCCGCGGTGTGCTGGAAGAGGGTCACGTCGTCGGACCAGTGCGAGACCATCAGGGCCTGGTGCGCGCCCATGACCGGGTGGGCGATCACACCGAAGGGCTGGTCGCGGACCTCCCAGCCGTGGCAGTACGGGCAGTGCAGCACCTCCCGGCCCCACCGTTCGGCGACCCCGTCGATCTCCGGAAGCTCGTCCACCAGACCGGTGGTGACGATCAGCCGCCGCGCCCGTACCGTGCGCGCGCCGTCGACCGTGACCTCGAAGCCGTCCTCCCCGTCCGGGACCGCGCCCGAGACCCTTCCGGCCGTCCACTCCACGCCGTACGCGGCGATCTCCCGCCGTCCCACCTCCAGGAACTCCGCCGGGCTCATCCCGTCCCGGGAGAGGTAGCCCTGCATATGGGCGGCCGGGGCGTTGCGCGGTGCGCCCGCGTCCACCACCAGCGTCCTGCGCCGGGACCGGCCCAGGATCAGGGCGGCGCTGAGACCCGCCGCACCACCGCCGACCACCACCACGTCGTACTGCCGAGGCTGCTCGTGTTCGCTCATGCCCCGACCCTCGCGCCACCCTCACGGGCTTGACAAACTTTCTTGCTGTTTCTGCAATGAATCCATGACCGAGGACGAACGCATCGACGAGGTACTGAACGACGTCGGCCCGCGCCTGCGCCGCATCCGGCGCGAGCGCGGGGCCACCCTGGGCGATCTCTCCGCCTCCACCGGCATCTCCGTGAGCACGCTCTCCCGGCTGGAGTCGGGGCAGCGCAGGCCCAGCCTGGAGCTGCTGCTCCCCATCGCCCGCGCCCACCAGGTGCCGCTCGACGAGCTGGTCGGCGCGCCGCCGGTCGGCGACCCGCGCGTCCGCGCCAAGCCGATCGTGCGCCACGGCCGCACGATGTATCCGCTGACCCGCCAGCCCGGGGGGTTGCAGGCGTACAAGGTCGTGCAGGAGAAGTCCACCGAGGAGCCGGACCCCCGCGTCCACGAGGGGTACGAGTGGCTCTATGTGCTCTCCGGCAAGCTGCGCCTCGTGCTCGGCGAGCACGACGTCGTGCTGGCGGCGGGGGAGGCGGCCGAGTTCGACACGCACGTTCCGCACTGGTTCGGGCAGACCGGCGACGGGCCCGTGGAGTTCCTGAGCCTCTTCGGCCCCCAGGGCGAGCGGATGCATGTGCGCGCTCGGCCGAAGAAGTCCTGAGTCCGAGGTTCCACCAGGTGCAAGCGACCGCTTAGTATGCCAACCGACCGCGCAGTACGGACGACGGCTGGTGGAGGATCTCCATGCAGGCATGGCGAGTGCACGAAAACGGCGAGCCGGGCGAGGTGATGCAGCGCGACGAGGTGGAGGTGCCCACGCCCGGCGAGGGGCAGCTCCTCCTCAAGGTGCGCGCCGCGAACATCAACTTCCCCGACGCCCTGCTCTGCCGGGGGCAGTACCAGGTCCGGCCGCCGCTGCCGTTCACCCCCGGCGTGGAGATCTGCGGCGAGACCGAGGACGGGCGCCGGGTGATCGCCACCCCCTCCCTCCCGTACGGCGGCCTCGCCGAGTACGCCGTGGCGGATGCCGCGGCCGTGCTCCCGGCCCCCGACGCCCTGGACGACGCGGAGGCCGCCGCGCTCCACATCGGCTACCAGACCGGCTGGTTCGGACTGCACCGCCGCGCCGCCCTGAAGGAGGGCGAGACCCTCCTCGTGCATGCCGCCGCCGGCGGTGTCGGCAGCGCCGCCGTGCAGCTCGGCAAGGCGGCCGGTGCCACCGTCATCGGCGTGGTCGGCGGACCGGAGAAGGCCGCCGTCGCCCGGCGGCTCGGCTGTGACGTCGTCGTCGACCGACGTGCCGAGGACGTCGTCGCCGCCGTGAAGGAGGCCACGGGCGGCCGGGGCGCCGACGTGATCTACGACCCCGTCGGCGGCGAGGCCTACGCGCAGTCCGCCAAGGTCGTCGCCTTCGAGGGCCGGATCGTGATCGTCGGGTTCGCGAGCGGCGCCATCCCCTCGCCGGCCCTCAACCACGCCCTGGTGAAGAACTACTCGATCCTCGGCCTGCACTGGGGTCTGTACAACCTCAAGGACCCGGCCGCCATCCAGCGCTGCCACGACACGCTCACCGGCTACGCCGCCAAGGGGCTGATCAAGCCGCTGGTCACGGAACGGGTCCCGTTCGTCGGGGCGGCGGACGCCGTGCAGCGCGTCGCCGAGGGCGTCACCACCGGCCGCCTGGTCGTTCTCCCGGAAGGAGCCGGCGCATGACGGACGCCGCAGAACTGCTCGACCGGACGAGGCGGTTGCTCGCCGAGCACCCGCCCGCCACCACCGGGCGCACCGACTTCCTGCGCGCCCGCTTCGACGCCGGACTCGCCTGGGTCCACTACCCCGTCGGCCTCGGCGGACTCGACGCGCCCCGCTCGCTCCAGGCCGTCGTCGACGCCGAACTGACCGCGGCCGGGGCGCCCGACAACGACCCCCGCCGCATCGGCATCGGCCTCGGCATGGCCGCGCCGACCGTTCTCGCGTACGGCTCCGAGGAGGTGAAGCAGCGCTTCCTCAGGCCGCTCTGGGTCGGTGAGGAGGTGTGGTGCCAGCTCTTCAGCGAGCCCGGCGCCGGCTCCGACCTCGCCGCGCTCGGCACCCGGGCGGTCCGGGACGGTGACGAGTGGGTGGTCAACGGCCAGAAGGTCTGGACGTCCAGCGCGCACGTCGCCCGGTGGGCCATCCTGATCGCCCGCACCGACCCCGACCTGCCCAAGCACCGCGGCATCACCTACTTCATCTGCGACATGACGCACCCCGGGGTGGAGGTGCGCCCGCTGCGACAGATCACCGGCGAGGCGGAGTTCAACGAGGTCTTCCTCACCGACGTCCGCATCCCCGACGCCCACCGTCTGGGCGAGATCGGCGACGGCTGGCGAGTCGCCCAGACGACCCTGATGAACGAACGCGTCTCGATCGGCGGCGCCCGGATCCCCCGCGAGGGCGGCATGATCGGCCCCGTCGCCACGACCTGGCGCGAGCGTCCCGAACTGCGCACCCACGATCTCCACCGGCGCCTGCTCGACCTCTGGGTCGACGCCGAGGTGGCCAGGCTCACCGGCGAGCGGCTGCGTCAGCAGCTCGCCGCCGGACAGCCCGGTCCCGAGGGCAGCGCGATGAAGCTCGGCTTCGCCCGGCTCAACCAGGCCATCAGCGGTCTGGAGGTCGAATTCCTCGGCGAGGAAGGTCTGTTGTACGAGGACTGGACGATGCGCCGCCCCGAACTGGTCGACTTCACCGGGCGCGACGCCGGCTACCGCTATCTGCGCTCCAAGGGCAATTCCATCGAGGGCGGTACGACCGAGGTCCTCCTCAACATCGTCGCCGAACGTGTCCTCGGCCTGCCCGCCGAGCCCCGCAACGACAAGGACGTCGCCTGGAAGGACCTCGCCCGATGACGGATCTGCTCTACTCCGAGACCGAGGACGACCTGCGCGCGGCGGTCCGCTCACTGCTCGCCGACCGAGCCGACGCGCAGACGCTGCTCGGCCTGATCGAGGGCGGGAGCCCGTACGTCCCCGGGCTGTGGAAGTCCCTCGCGGGCGAGATCGGCGCCGCGGGACTTCTCGTACCCGAGAAGCTCGGCGGGCAGGGCGCGAGCCACCGCGAGGCGGCCGTGGTCCTGGAGGAGCTGGGCCGCGCGGTGACCCCGGCGCCGTACCTCACCAGCGCGGTGGTGGCCACCGAGACCCTGCTCGCGCTGGACACGGAGGAGGGCCCCGTCGCCGAGCTGCTCGGCGACCTCGCGGCCGGCCGTACGGTGGCGGTGCTCGCGCTGCCGCTCTCGGCGGGCCCCGGCGCCGCCCTGGGAACCCCCTCCGGAGGCCCCGCGCCCTCCGCCCGTACCGTGACCGGGGTCGCCGACGCCGTCCTCGCCGATGTGTTCCTCGTGCCGCGCGCGGACGGCCTCCACGCCGTTCCGGCCGCCTCCGCCACCGTCGAGCCGCAGACCTCGCTCGACCTCACCCGCCCCCTGGCGAAGGTCACCACGGCCGAAGCGACCGGCACGCGCCTCGCCGACGCGGACGCGGCCCGCGCGGCGATCCGGCGCGGCCTCCTCGCCGGCGCCGGGCTGCTGGCGTCGGAGCAGCTCGGGCTCGCCGCATGGTGCCTGGAGGAGACCGTCCGCCACACCCGCGAGCGGTACCAGTTCAACCGGCCCGTCGGCTCCTTCCAGGCGCTCAAGCATCGGATGGCGCAGCTCTGGCTGGAGATCGTGAACGCCCGCGCGGCGGGCCGAGCGGCCGCCGACGCCCTGGCGACCGGCAGCCCCGACGCGCCGCTGACGGTCGCCGTCGCCCAGGCGTACTGCGCGAAGGTGGCCGTCCACGCGGCCGAGGAGTGCGTGCAACTGCACGGCGGCATCGGCATGACCTGGGAGCACCCCGCGCATCTCGCGCTCAAGCGGGCCAAGGCCGATCAGATCGCGCTCGGTTCGGCGGGGCATCACCAGGACGCGATCGCGGCACTGGTGGGTCTGCCGGCACCGGCGTGAGGCCGGAGGAGCGGCGGGCCTTCCCGCCGAAGTAAGGGGCCCATGTGCCCGCCCCCCTTTACATGCTGTTTAATTGCGAGTTGTTCGCAACAACGGTTGATCTTCAAGAGGGGTGTGGGCACATGACCGCCCGATCCATACGCGGCGCCGCCGCCGTGACGCTGGCCGGAGCCCTGGCCATCACCGCGGCGGCCTGCTCGAACCCCGGCGGCTCCGCCGCGGGCTCCGGCGGCCCCAAGGATTCCGCGGTCGTCGGCATCGCCTACGAGCCCGACACCCTCAGCCCCCTCCTCGGCTACGGCAAGGACGGCAACTCCAAGATCTTCGACGGGCTCCTCGCCTTCGACGCGTCCATGGAGCTGCGGCCCGCCCTCGCCGTGGCGCTGCCCCAGGTGAGCGACGACGGACTCACGTACACCTACAAGCTGCGCCCGGGCGTGAAGTTCAGCGACGGACAGCCCTTCTCGGCCAAGGACGTCGTCTTCACGTACAAGACGGTCCTCGACCCGAAGACCAACAACCCCTCCAGGACCGAACTCGACGCGCTGAAGGACGTCAAGGCCGTCGGCGAGGACACCGTCGTCTTCACCCTGAAGTACCCCTACGCCCCCTTCGCCGAGCGGACCGTCCTCGCCATCGCCCCCGAACACGTCGCGGCGAAGCAGGACGTCAACTCCGGCCCCTTCACCACCAAGCCGATCGGCACCGGACCGTACGTCCTCACCGACTGGTCCAAGGGCGAGAAGCTCAGCTTCAAGGCGAACCCCGGCTACTGGGGCGGCGCCCCGCAGGTGAAGAAGTTCACCATGGCGATCATCAAGGACGACGACGTGCGCGCCACCCGCCTGCGCGCCGGAGACCTCGACGGCGCCATCCTGCCGCCCAACCTCGCCGCCGGCTTCAAGAACGACAAGGCGAAGAAGACCTACGCCGCCACCACGTACGACTACCGCACCGTCACCCTGCCGACCCACAACAAGGTCACCGGCGACCTCGCGGTCCGCCGCGCCCTCGACATCGCCGTCGACCGCCGGGCCATGGTCGACAAGATCCTCGAAGGCGCCGGAAAGCCCGCCTACGGGCCCGTCCCCACCGACAGCGAATGGTTCGCCAAGGGCACCGAGCGCCGCCACGACCTCGACGGCGCCAAGAAGATCCTCGACGCGGCCGGCTGGAAGCCGGGCGCCGACGGCATCCGCGTCAAGAACGGCGTACGGGCCGAGTTCCCGCTCTGGTACCTCTCCGGCGACAAGCTCCGCCAGGACCACGCCCTCGCCTACGCCTCCGACGCCAAGAAGGCCGGCATCGACATCAAGACCCAGGGCGGTACCTGGGAGGTCATCGAGCCGCGGATGAAGACCGACGCCGTCCTGGCCGGCGGCGGCTCGCCCGGCGACCCGGACTTCGACCAGTACCTGCTCCTGAAGTCCACCCTCGGCGGCGACGGCTTCAACAACATGGCCTGGTACGACAACAAGACCGTCGACCGGGCCCTGGAGGAGGGCCGCCGCACCGACGACCTCACCAAGCGCCGCGCCGCGTACGACACCGTCCAGCGGGAACTGGTGAAGAACCCCGGGTACACCTTCCTCACCCACATCGACCACCTGTACGTCGTCGACGACCGGTGGGAGGGCCTGACCACCCAGACCGAGCCGCACGACCACGGCCTCGCCGCCGGCCCCTGGTGGAACGTCGAGACCTGGAAGCCGAAGGACACCGCGAAGTGAGCCGCCGCCTCCCCTGGGGGGCCATGGCCAGGATGACGGGACGGCGGGCCCTGTTCGCCGTCCCCGTCCTCCTCGCCGTCACCTTCGCGGTCTTCGCCGTCGCCGCGGCCTCCCCCTTCGACCCCGTCAAGGCCTACGCCGGCACCGCCGGACTCACCGCCTCGCAGGAGAACCTCGACCAGCTGCGCGCCAACCTCGGCGTCGACCAGCCGCTCGTGACCCGGTGGTGGGACTGGCTCACCTCCGCCGTGCGCGGCGACCTCGGCGACTCCAGCGTCATGCGGCAGCCCGTCGCCGACGTCATCGCCGAGCGGATCGGCTGGTCCACGCTTCTGGCCGTCACCGCCTTCCTCGTCGCCATCCTGCTCGGCACCGCGCTCGGCGTCCTCGCCGGACGCCGCCGCGGCGGCTGGCTCGACCGGACCGTCAGCTCCGCCGCGTACACCCTGGAAGCCGCCCCCGCGTTCTGGCTCGGCCTGCTCGCCATCTGGTTCTTCGCGCTGAGGCTCGGCGCGCTGCCGGCCGGCGGGCTCACCGACACCGGCAGCGACACCGTCACCTTCGACCAGGTCGCCGGCCACCTCGTGCTGCCCGCGCTCGTCCTCGGCATCTCGCAGCTGCCCTGGTTCTTCCTGTACGTCAGGCAGGGCGTCGGCGACGCCCTGGAGGAGGACCCCGTCCGCGGGGCACGCGCGCGTGGGCTGCGGGAGCGCACCGTCCTGCTCGGCCACGCGCTGCGCTCCGGCATGCTGCCCATGCTCACCCTCGTCGGCTCCCGCGTCCCCGAACTCATCACCGGAGCCCTGCTCGTGGAGACCGTCTTCAGCTGGCCGGGCATCGCCGCGGCGACCGTCCAGGCCGCCACCTCCGTCGACTTCCCGCTGCTCGCCGCCCTCACCGTGCTCGCCACGGCCGCGGTGCTCCTCGGCAACCTCCTCTCCGACCTGTTGTACGGGCTCGCCGACCCGAGGGTGGGCTTCGATGGCTGACCCCCGCACCCGGCGCGTCCGCTTCTGGTCCTCCGCCGTGATCGTCGGCGCGGTCGTCCTCGCCGTCCTCGTCGTCCCCCCGCTCGCCCAGCTCGACGAACAGGCCGTCGACCTGTCGCTGAAGCTCCTCCCGCCGTCCTGGGAGCACCCCTTCGGCACCGACGACGTCGGCCGCGACCTGCTGCTGCGCAGCGTCTACGGGCTGCGGATCTCGCTCCTCGTGGGCCTCGTCGCCGCCCTCGTCGCCACGGTCATCGGCACCGCGGTCGGCGCGGCCGCCGGTGCGCTCGGCGGCTGGCCCGACCGGGTCGTCATGCGGATCGTCGACGCCTTCTCCTCCGTACCGCACCTGCTCCTCGGCATCTTCATCGTGGCGATGTTCCGGCCGGGCGTCTGGCCGGTCATCGTCTCCGTCGCCCTCACCCACTGGCTGTCGACCGCCCGGATCGTCCGCTCCGAGGTCCTCTCGCTGCGCTCGCGTCCCTACATCGACGCCGCGATCTCCGGCGGAGCCTCACGATGGCGGGTCACCGCCCGCCATCTGCTGCCCGCCGTGCTCCCGCAGGCCGGACTCGCCGCCGTGCTGATGGTGCCGCACGCCATGTGGCACGAGTCCGCGCTCTCCTTCCTCGGCCTCGGGCTCCCCAGCCACCAGGCCAGCCTCGGCAACCTGGTGCAGAGCGCCCGCTCCTCGCTGCTCGCCGGCGACTGGTGGCCGACGCTCTTCCCCGGCCTGTTCCTGATCGTGCCGACGCTCGCCGTCGCGGGACTCGCCGGCGTGTGGCGGGACCGGCTCAATCCGCGCCGTCGATCGGAGCTGATGCTGTGAACTCCCGAGTCGCACGCGCCCTGGAGGCGGTCACCGCCGAACGCGCCGACGACGCCGTCCTCAGCGTCCGGGGCCTGTCCGTGCGCTTCCGGATGCGCGGCGGACGCCATGTCGCCGCCGTCACCGACGCCGACTTCGACCTGGCGGCGGGGGAGTGCCTCGCCCTGGTCGGCGAGAGCGGCTGCGGCAAGTCCGTCCTCGCCGCCGCCCTCCTCGGCCTCCTGCCGGGCAACGCCGAGGCGTCCGGCACGGCACTCCTCGACGGCGTCGACCTGCTCACGGCCGACGAGCGGACACTGGCCCGTACGGTACGGGGACGGCGCGTCGGTCTCGTACCGCAGAGCCCGGCCGCCCACCTGACCCCGGTCCGGACCGTGCGGGCCCAACTGGAGGAGACCGTACGCGAACTGACCGGCGCGGCGCGGCGGGAACGGCGCGCGGCCGCCGAGGCGGCCGCCGAACGGGCCGCCTTCCCCGCGAACCACCTCGACCGCTACCCGCACGAGCTCTCCGGCGGCCTCGCGCAGCGCGCGGCGACCGCCCTCGCCCTCATCGGCGACGCCCCGCTGCTCCTCGCGGACGAGCCGACCACGGGCCTCGACCGCGACCTGGTCGAGCGGACCGTCGACGAACTGCGCCGTCACGCCGACGACGGCCGGGCCCTGCTGCTGATCACCCACGATCTGGCGGCGGCGCGGCGGATCGCCGACCGGGTGGCCGTGATGTACGCCGGCCGCATCGTCGAGACCACCCCGGCCCACCGCTTCTTCGGGGAACCCGGCCCCCGCCACCCGTACGCCCGCGGCCTCCTCGACGCCCTGCCGGAGCGCGCCTTCACCCCCATCCCGGGCATGCCGCCCGAACTGACCGACCTGCCGCCGGGCTGCGCCTTCGCCCCGCGCTGCGAGCGCGCGACCGCGGCGTGCGGCACCCTGCCGGAGCCGCTGGCTGGCGTGGCCTGTCACCACCCCGTCGGGAGTGGATCCGATGCGTGACGCCAGGGCCCCGCGTCCGGCGGGCGCTTGCGAGGTCGCCGGCCACGTCTCCGCTCCCGTCGCGCCCGGAGGATCCCGTGCTTGAACTCGACTCCGTCACCGCCGGGTACGACCGCCGCGCGCCCGTCTTCACCGGCGCGTCGCTGACCGTGGCGCCCGGTGAGTCCGTCGGCCTCCTCGGCCCCAGCGGCTGTGGCAAGTCCACGCTCGCCCGGGTCGCGGCCCTGCTCCACCGGCCCGAGGCGGGACGGGTCACGATCGACGGGACAGTGATACGGGGCTGGCGGCACCGCGCGCCGCGCGCACTGCGTACCTCCGTGGGCGTGGTCTTCCAGCAGCCCCGCATGTCCGCCGACCCCCGCCTCCGTCTCGCGGACCTGATCGCCGAGCCGCTGCGCGCCACCGGACGGAGGGCCGACGCCGAGAGCCGTCTCGCCGAACTCGCCCCGGCCGTCGGCCTCACCGCCGACCTGCTCGCCCGCCGCCCGCACGAGGTCAGTGACGGCCAGCTGCAACGCGCCTGCCTGGCCCGCGCGTTGGTGTTGCGCCCGCGCTGGCTGATCTGCGACGAGATGACGGCCATGCTCGACGCCTCGACCACGGCCGCTCTCGTCGCGGCGGTCGAGGCGTACCGCGCGGAGACCGGCGCCGGCCTGCTCGCGGTGGGCCACGACCGCGTCCTGCTGAGGCGCTGGTGCGACCGCACGGTGGAGTGGCAGGACTGCCTGCCGCCGAAGAGGGGCTGAGACCCGCCCCCCCCGGGCGCTGCCGAACGTCACCCGTTCGGCAGCCACGCCGTGCGGCCGGACGAAGCCCGTGCTGCGCCACACTGGCCGCCGAACGCCGCGATTCGGGTGCGGCGCAAGGAGGGTGTGGCGATGGCCGTTTCCATTTCCGTGGTGCTGCTTCTGCTGGTCCTTGCGGTGATCTTCCTGCGCGGCGGGGGACTCAAGGTCTCCCACGCGCTGGTCTGCGCGCTGCTCGGCTTCTTCCTCGCCGGTACGAGCATGGCGCCCACCATCCAGAACGGCGTCGCCGCCACCGCCAACGTGGTCAGCAGTCTCAAGCCCTGACGACCTCGCACGCCACCGGCGGTCGTACCGCGTCTCAGACCATCTCGGGCATCTCGCCCTCGGTGGTCGTCAGGTCGATGACGGCGAAGGCGGCGCCCTGCGGGTCGAGGATCGCCGCGAAGCGGCCGAACGGGCTGCCCATCGGGCCGAAGACCTTCTGGCCGCCCAGCTTCTCCGCCTTCTCGACCGCCTGGTCGCAGTTGTCGACGGCGAAGTAGATCTGGATGTACGGCCGGACCTCCTCGGGGAAGTCCTCGGGCGTCATGGTCATCCGGCCGAGGATCGGCTGCTCACCGCCCAGGTCGAAGACCTTGTAGTCGACGTGCTCGTCCAGCATCTTCTTGGCGCCGTAGCCGAAGACGGAGGTGAGGAAGGCGTCCGACGTGTCCGGCTCCCGGGTGAAGACCTCGGCCCACGCGAAGGAGCCGGCCTCGCCCTCCAGCTCGAAGCCCTCGTGGCTGCCGGGCTGCCAGACGCCGAACAGGATGCCCGTGGGGTCCTGGGCGAGGCACATCGAGCCGAAGTCCCCCACCCGCATCGGGTCCATGACCACGGTTCCGCCGCTGTTGCCGATCTTCTCCGCCGTGGCGGCCACGTCGGGTGAGGAGAAGTACAGACACCACGCCGACTGCGGGGTGTCCTGGCCGGGCATCGGCGGGACGACGGCCGCGACCGCCTTCCCGTTCTTGTAGGCGGTGGTGTAGTTGCCGAATTCCGAGGAGGACTCGCCGAAGGTCCAGCCCAGGACCTCGGCGTAGAACTTCTTGGCGCCCTCGACGTCGGTGAACATCGCGTCGGTCCAGATCGGCGTGCCTTCAGGTCGTGCGGCCATGACAGTGACTCTCTTCTGATCGATGGTGGCTCTGTGACGGTGCTCGATGGAGGTTCCCGAAGGCCACGCTAGCCATGCCCGACGGGGCCCGCTCGGTGACTCCGTGTGACCGTCCCGACGCGTTCGGCCCCAGGTGTCCGGAACGGGGCCGCCGCGGGATCGCGTACGTCGCGGCTCTATGAACTGACGGTCCGTCAGGCTACCCTCCGCGCATGATTCCGACAGTCGTCTGGGGCACCGGGAACGTCGGGCGCGCGGCCATCCGTGCCGTCGACGCCCACCCGGCGCTGAAACTCGACGCCGTTCTCGTGCACACACCCGCCAAGGTCGGTCGCGACGCGGGCGACCTCGCCGGTCTGGGCCGCGCGCTGGGGGTTCCGGCGACCGATGACGTCGAAGCCGTGCTCGCGGGCCGCCCCCAGGCGGTGGTCTACGCGGCGTCCGGCGACCTCCGCCCCGACGAGGCCCTCGCCGACGTCGTCGCGGCGATCCGGGCCGGAGCCGTGGTCGTCACTCCCGCGCTGTATCCGCTCTACGACGCGCTGGGCGCCCCGCCCGAGCTGAGGGAGCCGGTCCTCGCCGCCGTCACCGAGGGCGGCGGATCGCTCTTCGTCTCCGGCGTCGACCCGGGCTGGGGCAACGACGTGCTGCCCCTGCTCGTCAGCGGCCTGGGCAGTACCGTCGACGCGATCCGCTGCCAGGAGATCTTCGACTACTCCACGTACGAGCAGGAGGATTCGGTCCGGTACCTGATCGGCATGGGGCAGCCGATGGGGTACGAGCCGCCGATGCTCGCGCCCTCGGTCCCCACGCTGGTCTGGGGCGGCCAGATACGGCTCATGGCGCGCGCCCTCGGCGTGGAGCTCGACGGCATCCGCGAGACCCTGGAACGCCGCCCGCTCGACGCCACCGTGACCACCAGGACGATGGGTTCGTTCGAGGCGGGCACCCAGGGCGCCGTCCGGTTCGAGGTACGGGGGATCGTCGGGGGCGAGCCCCGCGTCGTCATCGAGCACATCACCCGGATCCATCCTTCGTGCGCCCCGGACTGGCCCACCCCGCCCGACGGCGGCTCCGGGGCGCACCGGGTGATCATCGAGGGCCGGCCGCACATCGAGGTCACCGTCGAGGCCACCGACGAGGGCGAGAACCGGTCGGCCGGAGGAAACGCCACCGCGGTCGGCCGGCTGGTGAACGCCGTCGACTGGCTGGTGGACGCGAAACCCGGCCTCTACGACGCGCTGGACGTGCCCCTGCGCCCCGCGGTGGGCAGGCTCGGAAGGAGACAACCGTGATCATCGACATCCCCGAAGGACAGGAACCGATCGGGTACGTCTGGGGTGAGATGGTCCCCGGCATCGGCATGGCCGCCGCCAACTTCTCGCTGGCCGTGTACGAGCACACCACGCTCGGACTGCGCGAGTTCGAGGCCGCGCGGCTGCGGATCGCGCAGATCAACGGCTGCGCCTTCTGCCTCGACTGGCGCACCGAACGCGACGGGCGGAAGGTCGAGGAGGGGTTCGCCGACGCCGTGACCCGGTGGCGCACCACCGACGCCTTCGACGACCGGACGCGTCTGGCGGCCGAGTACGCCGAGCGGTACGCCCTGGACCACCACGGTCTCGACGAGGAGTTCTGGTCGCGGATGACCGGCCACTACAGCCAGGCCGAGATCGTGGAGCTGAGCATGAGCATCGGCTCCTGGCTGGCGTTCGGCCGGCTCAACCATGTGCTCGGGCTCGACAGCGTGTGCGTCCTGCCCGGGGGCTGAGCCGGCCCGCGGCGCCCTCACAGGTCGGTGGCGATGATCTTCTCGATGTTCCGCTCGGCGAGCGCCGTGATGGTGACGAACGGGTTGACGCTGGTGTTGCCGGGGATCAGCGCGCCGTCGATGACGTACAGGCCGGGGTGGCCGTGGAGACGCCCGTAGTTGTCGGTGGCTCTGTTCAGCACGGCGCCACCGAGCGGGTGGTACGTCAGATGGTCGCCCCAGATCTTGGAGGAGCCGAAGAGGTCGGTGCGGTAGATCGTCCCCTCCTTCGCGTTGATCTTGTCGAAGATGGTCCTCGCCATGTCGATGGACGGCTGTTTCCAGGCGGTCTGCCAGTCCAGCTCGACCTGCCCGGTCGCGGGGTCGAAGGAGAACTGGGCACGGTGCGGGTTCTTGGTGATGGAGAGGTAGAACGAGGCGTAGGTCTCGATGCCGGTGGGCAGCGGTGCGACCTCGGCGAACGCGCCGCCCGCGGCCCAGTTGTCGATGCCGGCCGTCGGCATGGACGCCTGAAGCCTGCCGGTGGCGTCCCACATGTGATTGGCGCGGCCGCACATGACGTTGCCGTTGTCGCCCCAGCCCTTGCCGATCTCGCCGTTCAGGCCGGGCAGCGCACCGGTGGCCCTGAGCCTGGTCAGCAGCTTGCTGGTGCCGACGCTGCCGGCGGCGAAGAAGACCCGGTCCGCCGTGACGGTCCTGGTGGCCCTGGTGGCTCCCGTGGTGTCGAGCTCGTCGACGACGACCGTGTAGCCGCCGCCGCCCGCCGGGGCGACCGACGTGACCTTGTGGAGGGGTGAGACGGTGACCCGGCCGGTGGCCTCGGCCTGGGCGAGGTAGGTCTTGCGCAGGGTCTTCTTGCCGTGGTTGTTGCCGTAGAGGACCTCACCCTCCAGTGCCGAGCGGGGGACCGCTCCCGTGGCCTCCTGTTTCATGTACTCCCAGTCGTAGACGTTGGGCACGAAGACGAAGGGGAAGCCGGAGCGCTGGGCGTGCTTGCGGCCGACGCGCGCGTACTGGTAGCAGGCGGCGCTCTCCCACCAGGCCGGGTCCACCTGGTTGACGCCGAGCCCGGCGTTGGCGCGCGGGTAGTAGACGCCGTACATCTCGTCGGCGTTCACGGACGGGAGGATCGCCGCGAAGTTCTCGCGCCGCGGGGTGACCGCCATGCCGCCGTTGACGAGGGAACCGCCTCCCACGCCACGGCCCTGGTAGACGGTGATGCCGCCGAACTCCTCGGCATCCAGGATCCCGGTGTGCCGGGGGACGTCCTTGTCGAGCGGGAAGCCGAGGAAGTTGCTGAGGGGCTGCTTGGTCCTGGTCCGGAGCCAGAAGGAGCGGTAGTCCGGCCTGGTGGTGTTGGCGAAGACCTTTCCGTCCGGGCCGGGAGTGTTCCATTCCATGCCCATCTCGACCATGTGCACGGGGACGCCGGCCTGCGCGAGCCGCAACGCGGCGACGGAACCGCCGTACCCGGTGCCGATCACCAGGACGGGAAGACGGGCTCCGGCGGGGAGGCGGCCGGCGGCGAGCGCCGTGCCGGGGAGGGCCAGCGCCCCGAGAAGAGAACCTGTTCCAGCGATGAATCTTCGGCGTGATACCACGTCACGCTCCTCACTGTCGAGGGGGAGAGGAACGAGTTCTACTGCCGTACGCCTGGGAAGTCACGGTAAACCGATAGGTAACTTTTGGGTGGGTCACCCACCTTGTGGACCGCTCTGACTCAAGCGATATCAGCTCAAAGCCGACATTCTGATGAGTCAGAGGCCGATCGACCCAGGAGTGCGCCCGCCCATGCCGACCCTCGCCCCCGACCCCGCCCTCGACACCGTCGACCGCACCGCCGCCCTTCTCCACGACACCGAGGCATGGCAGGAGATCGTCCGCCGCTGGGACACCTCCGCCGTGCGCCACCCGGAGACGCCCGCCCCCGAGACGTGGCGCGGCCTGCTCTCGGTCCCCGTCGACCAGCTCGTCACCACCGCCCTGGAGGCCCTCCCCGAGCCCCCACCCACCGAACGGCCGCTCCCCGGCCGGCTCGGCGCGGTCCTGCCGGACCGGCTGCACGTCTGGCGCCGTATCGGCCAGCCAGACCTGCGCCCCTCCACCCACCTCGCCCACGCCCGCCGCGTCCTCGTGGAGTGGGGCTGGCAGAACCGGCCGTACCGGCTCCGCGACGCCCGCGGCGCCCGCTGCCTGTGCGGGGCCCTGCTCACCGCGCACCGCCTCGGCTACGGCAGCGCCGACACCATGAACCGCTCCGCCGCCTGGCTCGTCACGGAACTGCGCGCCCAGGGCTGGACCGGCCTGATCGGCCCCTGGAACCGCGTGCCCGGCCGCACCGCGCGGGAGGCGCTCGCACTCATCGACGCGACGATCCACCGGGCCGCGCACGCGGGAGAGTGACCGCCCCGCTCTCGTCCCAGTTGCGCGGCGGCGGAGCCAGGGCCCACCGGATCGACCCCGTCACCAGCCGCCCGCCCACCCGGGCCCCCGCCCACGCCGGCCCGGGAAGACGCGGCAGCCCCAGCGACTGCCGAGCCCAGGGCGGCAACTGCGCCACCGCGGCCGCCGCGAGCAGCGCGTAGGGCGGCCGGGCCTGCCAGGGGAGCGGCGGACTCAAGAGCAGGAACCTCGCCGTCTCCCGGCAGGCAGGTGTCGCCCGCAGCTCGGCGCGGTACGCGTCCATCCGCTCGGCCAGCTCGGCGAGGGTGCGCGGCGGGCTGTCCACGCCCAGCTCCCGCGCGATCCGGGCGGTGTCCGCCACGTACCCGTCGTAACCGGCCCGATCGAGCGGCCGCGCCCCGTAGGTGCGATGGGCGCGCAGGAAACTGTCGACCTCCGCCACATGGACCCAGAGCAGCAGATGCGGGTCGGAGGCGTGGTAGGGGATCCCCTCCGGCGTCCGCCCCCGGACCTGCTCGTGCACGGCCCGCACGCGCTCCACCGCGCGCCGGGCGTCGTCGGCCGTGCCGAACGTCGTCACGGCGAGGAACGTACTGGTCCGCTGGAGCCTGCCCCAGGGGTCGCCCCGGAATCCGGAATGGGCGGCCACCGCGGCCATCGCCACGGGATGAAGCGACTGCAGGAGCAGCGCCGTCAGGCCCCCGACGAACATGGAGGCGTCGCCGTGGACCGCGCGGATGGGCCGGTCGGGACCGAACCAGCGGGGACCGGGAGTGCCGTGGATACGGGCACGCGTCGCCTCACCCGACGGACCGGCCACGCGGCGGAAGAGTGTGGCACCGAGCCGTTCCCTCAGATCGTCGACGGTGGGATTCGGCCATCCCATGCGCCCATTATGCGTCCGCGCGAGCGGCGCCGGGCCGGGCGGCCGGGGC
>NZ_JBEXOT010000055.1:0-42661 GCF_040611675.1 Streptomyces sp. NPDC006551 | reverse complement strand
GTCGCCGCCAAAGTCGACACCCCCATCGCCACCGGCGAACGCATCCACGACCGCATCGAATACCGCGAACTCTTCGAAACCCAAGCCGCCGACATCATCCAACCCGACCTCGGCCACATCGGCGGCATCCTCGAAACCCGCAAACTCGCCGCCACCGCCGAAACCCACTACACCCTCATCGCCCCCCACAACGTCGGCGGCTCCGTCCTCACCGCCGCCAACCTCCAACTCGGCGCCTGCACACCCAACTTCAAAATCCTCGAACACTTCAACGACTTCGCCGACGCCGACATCAAGAACATCGTCACCGGCGCCCCCCAGATCAACCCCGAAACCGGCTGCTTCCCCATCTCCCACGCACCCGGCCTCGGCATCGAACTCGACACCGACGCAGCCGCCGAACACCCCCAACAACAAGCCCGCTTCGACCTCTGGGCCGAAGGCTGGGAACAGCGCAAGCCCCGCCGGGCCACCCGTTGAGCACCGCCGAACGCCCAGGAGGCCCCGTGCCCGACTCCCCCGCCCTTCCGCCCCGCCGACCGGGCGAGCGGATCCTCGGCCCGCTGGGCCTCGCCGCCCCGGCGCTCTCTCCCCAGGACGCCTCCCCGCACGCCTTCCCGGACGGAGGGCGGTGGCGTACCGAGATTCCCTCCGTCGAGGGTCCCGAGGCGCTCGACACGGTGCTCCGGGAAGCCGAACGGCTCGACGTCCCCGTCCACCGGGTCAGTCAGGGCAGCGGCGTCTGGATGCTCACCGACGCCGAGATCGACGAGATGGTGAAGGCCGCCGCCGAATCCTCCGTGGAGCTCTGCCTGTTCACGGGGCCGCGCGGCACCTGGGACATCGGGGCCGCCACCCGGACCGACTCCCGGGGCGGCGGGCTGCGCGCCCGCGGCCACGACGCGGTCGCCGGCTGCGTGGAGGACGCCGTCCGCGCCACCTCCCTCGGAGTCACGTGTCTGCTGGTGGCCGACGAGGGCGTTCTGTGGACGCTGCACCGGGCGCGGGCGGCGGGCCTGCTTCCGGCGGACACGACCCTGAAGGTGTCGGCGCTGATCGGGCCGGTCAACCCCGCCTCGTACGCCGTGCACGAGCGGCTGGGGGCGGACTCGGTCAACGTCCCCAGCGACCTGACGCTCGATCAGCTCACCGAGATCCGCCGGGTGAGCGGGGCTCCGATGGACATGTACGTCGAGGCGCCCGACGACCTCGGTGGCTATGTGCGCATGTACGAGGTGGCCGAGCTGATCCGCCGGGGCGCTCCCCTCTATCTGAAGTTCGGTCTGTCGAAGGCTCCTTCCGTCTATCCGTCGGGGGCGCACCTGCGGGAGACCGTCCTGAGCACGGCGCGCGAGCGGGTGCGGCGCGGCAGGCTCGTCCTGGACCTGCTGGCCCGGCACGGGGCGGACGGCGCCATGTCGCCCCTCGGTTCGCGTCAGCCGGGGCCGCTGCGCAGGTTCCCCGCGGACGCCTGACCCTGCGGGACGGCGCACTCCTTCGCCCGGGCATACGACGGCTCGAGGCGACGGGCCCGCACCCCCTCGCGGGGACGCGGGCCCGTGGTGCGTCGTCGGCAGACCTCAGCCGAGCTCAGTGGACCTCGGTGGACTTCAGTAGACCGAGGGCCAACCGCCGGACCAGCCCAGCAGGTTGACGCCGAGCTTGGCGCGGCCCCCGTCCTGCCCGTCGTAGTAGTGGTACACGAGCAGATGACCGTCGGCGTCCTTGAGAACCGACTGGCCGCCCGGTCCGATGACCCGGTCGTGCGAGTCGAGGACGAGCGTGCCCCCGTCGGCCGTCATCGGCACCCCGGCGCGGTCACGGTACGGGCCGGTGATGCCGGTGGCGCGGCCCACCTTGATCCGGTACGTCGAGGCGGTGCCGGCGCAGCACCGGTCATAGGAGGCGAAGAGGTAGTAGACACCCTCGCGCTTCACGATGAACGGTGCCTCGATGCCCTGGCCGGCGGGACGGGCGGCCAGGCTGTGCACGGCGGTGTCGCCCGGCCGCCGCAGGCCCGTCGCGGGGTCGAGGCGGATCAGCTTGATCCCGCTCCACCAGGAGCCGAAGGAGAGCCACCAGCTGCCGTCGTCGTCGACGAAGAGGTTGGGGTCGATGGCGTTGAAGTCGCTTCCGGAACCCGAGGACAGCACGATGCCCCGGTCCGTCCAGCTGCCGGGCTGTCCGGTGGTGGACGTGGCGAGGCCGATGGCGGAGGTGTTGGAGCCGAAGCGCGAGACGGCGTAGTACATGACGTACCGGCCGTTTCGGTACGAGAGGTCCGGCGCCCATGCCTCGGGAACCGTCGAGTAGCGACTCCACCAGCTCGGCCTGGTGGTGAACGCGTCCCCGCTGCCCGCGAAGGCGATCCGGTCCGTGGAGGTGCGCAATTGGAGGCCGTGGCCGGTGGAGGCGAGCAGATAGCGGCCGGTGGCGTCGCGGATCATCGACGGGTCGTGGACGGCGATGTCTCCGGTGACGTGGCCCGGCGCCGGGTAGGCGAGGGCGGTCTGGGGCACCAGCGCCAGGACCGCCGCCGCTGCCGCGGCGAGCGGGACGGAGAACCTGCGACGGCGGCGGTGTGCGATGCGGTTCATCGGCGTGCTCCTCGGTACGTGGGGTGGACGAGGACAGCGGTGCGTGAGGTCGCCGTGGTGCCCGCCGCCCGCCGGATCCGACGGCGGGCACCACGGCGGTATCACTGGCCGGCCAGACCGGTGTGGGCGATACCGCGCACGATCTGACGCTGGAACAGCGTGAAGACGATCAGGAGGGGAAGGCCCGCGATCACCAGCGAGGCCATGACCTGGGCGTACCGGACTCCGAAGCCGGACTGGACGTTGACCAGCCCCACCGGCAGGGTCATGGCGTGGGGATCCGTGGTCACGAGGAACGGCCAGAGGAAGTTGTTCCACGTGGAGATGAAGGTGAAGATCGCGACCGCGGCGAGCACGGGCCGAGACAGTGGCATGACGATCGTCCAGAAGACCCGCCAGCGGCCGGCGCCGTCGACGAAGGCGGCCTCCTCCAGTTCGCGGGGCACGCCTTCGAAGAACTTCACCAGGATGAACACCATGGCCGGCACGGCGACCTGGGGCAGGATCACGCCCCAATAGGTGTCGACGAGCCCCATGCGGACCATCTGGGTGAACAGCGGCGCGATGAGGACCTGGGGCGGCACCACGATCCCGGCGAGGACCAGGCCGTACAGCAGCCTGCGGCCGCGGAAGTCGGTGCGCGTGAAGCCGTAGGCCGCCATGGCGCAGAGGACCACGGTGAGCAGGGTGGTGGCGCCGGAGACGATGAGGGAGTTGACGGTCCAGCGCAGCAGTGTGCCGGACTCCCACACCTTGGCGTACGCCTCGAAGGTGATCCGCGAACCGATCCACTCCAGCGGCGTCCTGGTCGTCTCCCCCTCCGGCTTGAGCGAGGTGGCGACGGCCCAGAGCAACGGCAGCAGCCAGGCGGCGGCCGTCAGGAGCGCGGTGACGAGCAGGGCGATCCGGCCGGCGGTCCAGCGAGGGCGCCGGCCCTCGGTCCGTCCGGTACGTCCGGTACGGTCACGGGCGGTGGCGAGGCTCACTTGCCGGCCTCCTCTTTGCGCCGGGCCAGCCAGGGCTGGACCAGGGAGACGGTCAGGACGAGGGCGAAGAAGATGTAGGAGACGGCGGAGGCGTAGCCGATCCGGTAGCCGGTGAAGCCCTGTTGATAGACGTACTGCAGGATCGGCCGGGTGGAGTCGTCGGGCCCGCCGCCGGTCATCAGGTAGACCTGGTCGAAGATCTTCAGCGAGGCGAGGACCTGGAGCACCAGGACGAGGCCGGTGGTACGGCGCAGGAGCGGCAGGGTGATGTGCCGGAGCCGCTGCCACGCGCCGGCGCCGTCGAGTTCGGCCGCCTCGTACAGGTGCTGTGGCACGGCCTGCAGGGCCGCCAGATAGAGCAGGAAGTTGAAGCCGACCGTCCACCACACGGTGGTCAGGACGATGGACAGCATGGCGTAGCGCTCGTCGCTCAGCCAGCCGATGCCGGGCTCCAGGCCCACGCCCGCGAGGAGTTGGTCGGCGAGGCCGAAGTCGGGCGGGAAGATCATCTGGGAGAAGAGGAGGCACACGACGCCGGACGGCAGCAGGAAGGGTGCGAACCAGCTGATCCGCCACAGCCACTGGACGACGCGCAACTGATGGGCGAGCAGGGCGAGTACGAGGCCGACGGCCACGAGCGGGACGGTGGAGAGCACCGTGAACCACACGGTGTTCCCGAGCGAGGACCACATCTGCGGGTCGGCCAGCGCCTCCGCGTAGTTGTCCAGACCGACGAACTCCGCACCGGTGCCGGTGATGTTCTCGCTGGTCACGCTCATACCCAGGCCGCTGATCAGCGGCCAGACGAGAAAGAGGCCGTAGACGAGGAGAAAGGGGGCGACGAAGACGAGCCCGTGCTCCGTCCACCTCCGCCGGACGGCTCCCGGCCGCGACGCCGCGCCGGCCGCGCGGCCCGTCCCGGCGGTCGGCCGCGCCGGGACGGCGGTGGGGGTGAGAGTGGTCATGACGCGACTCCGGAAAGGGGGTTGCGGATGTCGAGAAGGCGTCCGAGCCGGAGCTTGGCCTCGGCGAGTGCCGCGCGGGGGGTGCGGGAACCGATGAGGAGGGTGGAGAACACCTCACCGAGTTCGATCCACATCCGGGAAGCGGAGCCGGCGAACCAGGCGGGCTCGTCGAGCACCACGTCGTCGATGACGCCGCGGTACGCCGACTGCGGTTCGAGCGCCAGGTAGGCGGGGTCCTCGAGGATGGGCCGGTACGCGGGGACGTGACCGCCGGCCGCCCACTCCACGGAGTGCTTGAGCATCCAGGCGACGAAGGCGCAGATCGCCCGGTCCGTCGCCACGTCGCGGTTCCGCTGGTGGGGCAGGACGAAGGCGTGGGAGTCGGCCTGGGTGGTGGCCCGGCCGAAGAGGGCGGGTACCCGGGTCATCGAGAAGGGCGTCCCACCGGTGCGGAAGGTGGTCACCTCCCAGTCCCCGTTGAGGTGGAAGGCCGTACGTCCCTGGCTGAAGATGCCCACGGAGGCTCCGTAGTCGGCGCGGCGCGCCCAGAGCCCCTCCTCCACGAGCGAGGCCATGAACTCCAGTACCCGCAGGGCCTTGGCGTCGTCGAGGACGAGGCTCTTGCCGTCGGGCGAGAGCACCGCTCCACCGGTCTGGGAGTAGAAGGTGGAGAAGAGCCGCCAGGGGGTGATGCAGTCGGGGCCGAGTGTCTCGGTGACGAGGGAGGGTGCCCCGGTGACCTTCTTGGCGGCGCGCAGTGCTTCGGTGAACTCCGCCGCGCCCGTGACGGTCTTGAGCCGGTCGCCGTCCATGAGACCGGCCTTGCGGCAGATCTCGGTCTGGTAGTAGAGCACCAGCGGGTGGGTGTCGAGGGGGACGGCGTACTGTTTCCCGTCGATCTGCCCGCGCCGCCAGAGGTCCGGGGGGAAGTCGTCCGGACGTAGGCCGGCCTCGGCCAGCCGGTCGGCCGGGAAGGGGTCGAGCAGCCGGCCGGGCCCGAACCCGGCGAGCCGGGCCATGTGGAGCGCGGCCACTTCCGGCGCGCGTCCGCCGGCTCCGGCCATGCCGAGCTTGGTGTAGTAGGGAGCGCCCCACTGGAGGGTGGTGGCCTCCAGTTCGATGTCCGGATGAGCGGCGCGGAAGGCGCCCAGCATGTTCTGCATGTTGACGCCGTCTCCGCCTCCGAAGAGGTGCCAGAAACGCAGCGGGGTCCGGCCGGACGCCGCGGCCGAGGGCGCCGCGCAGCCCGTGGCCAGAGGGCCGAGGGCGCCGGTGGCGGCGAGGGCGCCCAGGGAACCGGCGAGCACACGGCGCCGGCTGGGGTGGGGTGAATGCATAGCGGCTCGTCTTCCCAGGGTGCGGGTCGAGGGGACCGGGGGCGGTGCGGGACCGCCCCCGGCGGGGCTTCGCGGGGACCGGACTCGGGCCGGGCGCCCGCTACGGACAGAGGTGTCGGCGCCCGGTGGGGCGGCGACGGCCACGCGGCCGGCGCTCGGCGGGGCGGCGCGACGGACACGAGATCGGCGCTCGGCCGGATGGGCGGACAGAGGTGTCGGCGCCCGGCCGGGCGGCCGTGTCGCGCCGTCAGGCCAGGCGGATCATGGTCCAGGAGAGCGGTTCGAGCGTGACGGTCAGCGCGGAGTCGGCCAGATCCGCGCCCTCACCGGCGTGGGGCGTGACCCGGTCCGGTGCGTCGAGGGTGTTGCGGGCCTCCGGGTCGGCGTCGGCGAGGACGGTGTGCTCGACGATCTCGCCGAGGTCCAGGCCGTTGAGCGCGACGCGCAGCGGCAGGGGCCGGCGCTGGTCACGGTTGACGGCGAAGACGGTGACCGCGCCCGTACCCGGGTCCCGGACCGCCGTGGCGTGCAGCAGGGGCACGTCTCCGTACGCCGCCGTCGGGTACGTCGGTGCGTCGACCCGTACGTCGAGCACCTCGCCGCGGCCGTGGCGCGCGGCCTGCGCGAAGGGATGGAAGGTCGTCTGGCGCCAGGCGGGGCCGCCCGGTTCGGTCATGATGGGCGCGATGACGTTGACCAGCTGGGCGAGGCAGGCGACGGTCACCCGGTCCGCGTGGCGCAGCAGCGCGATCAGGAGGGAGCCGAAGACGACGGCGTCGGTGACGGAGTAGTTGTCCTCCAGGAGCCGGGGGGCCTCCGGCCAGTCGAGCGGGTTGGCCCGCGACTCGGCCTCGAAGCGGCTCATGTACCAGACGTTCCACTCGTCGAAGGAGAGGTTGAGCTTCTTCTTCGACTTCAGCCGGGCACCCACGTGGTCGCAGGTGGCGACCACGTTCTCGATGAACGACTCCATGTCCACGGCGGACGCCAGGAAGGAGTCGCGGTCGCCGTCCTTCTCCTCGTAGTAGGCGTGGAGGGAGATGTGGTCGACGAGTTCGTACGTCTCCTCCAGCACCTTCGCCTCCCACGCGGCGAAGGTCGGCATGGCCTGGCTGGACGAGCCGCACGCGACGAGCTCGACGTCCGGGTCGATCTGCCGCATGGCGCGCGCGGTCTCGGCGGCGAGCCGGCCGTACTCTTCCGGCGTCTTGTGGCCGGTCTGCCACGGGCCGTCCATCTCGTTGCCCAGGCACCACAGCCGGATGCCGTAGGGCTCCTTGTCGCCGTGGGCGATCCGCAGGTCCGAGAGCGCGGTGCCGGAGGGGTGGTTGGCGTACTCCTGGAGCTCGATCGCCTCGGCCACGCCGCGGGTGCCGAGGTTGACGGCCATCATCGGCTCCGTCTCGGGGCCGGCCTTCTTCAGGAACGCCATGAACTCGCTCAGGCCGAACCGGTTCGTCTCCGTGGAGCGCCAGGCGAGGTCGAGGCGGCGCGGCCGGTCCTCGACGGGGCCGACGGAGTCCTCCCACCGGTAGCCGGAGACGAAGTTGCCGCCGGGGTAGCGGATGGCGGTGACGCCGAGTTCGCGTACGAGGTCGAGGACGTCGGTGCGCAGCCCCGTCTCGTCCGCCGTGGGGTGATCGGGCTCGAAGACACCGGTGTAGACGCAGCGGCCCAGGTGTTCGACGAAGGATCCGAAGAGACGGGGGTTCACCTCGCCGACGGTGAAGGCCGGGTCGAGAGTGAAGCGCGCCGCGTGGGCCGGGGTCGGGGACATGACTTCCTTTCGGTTGCGGAGATCGCCCGGTGGTGCGGGCGTGGTGTTCAGCGGGCGAGCGTCGGCCAGCCGTCCGGGCGCCAGGAGAGCGGAGCGAGGCCGAGCTTGGGCGTGCCTCCGTCCTCCCCGTCGTAGTAGTGGTGGACGAGGATGTCGCGGCCCCGGTCGCGGAGCACCGACTGGCCGCCGGGCCCGATGTACTTGCCGTGTCCGGCGAGGAGGACGTCTCCGCCGCCCCGGGTCATCGGCGTACCGTCGCTGCCGGTGTAGGGGCCGGTCGGCGAGGTGGACCGGCCGACCCGGATGTTGTAGGTCGAGTCGGTGCCGGCGCAGCAGCGGTCGTAGGAGACGAAGAGGTAGTAGTGCCCGCCGCGGCGCACGATGTACGGCGCCTCGACCGCGTAGGGCGCGTCCGGCCGGGTGGCCAGGTGGTGCACGGTCGCTCCCGCGACCGGGCGGCCGGTGCGGCCGTCGAGTTCGACCATGCGGATGCCGGTCCAGTAGGAGCCGAAGGACATCCACAGCCTGCCGTCGCCCTCGACGATGCCGGGGTCGATGGCGTTGTACGGGTCCGCGGGGCCGGTCTCGAAGATCTTCCCCTGGTCGGTCCAGGTTCCGGGCAGGCCGGTGGGAGACGTGGCGAGCCCGATGGCGGAGTGGTTGGAGCCGAAGGAGGACACCGCGTAGTAGAGCCAGTAGCGGCCCTGGCGGTGGACGATCTCGGGCGCCCAGGGGTCGCTCTCCGAGGAGTAGGCGCGCCACCAGGAGGGGAGGGCGGTGAAGGCGGATCCGGAGCGCTGCCAGTGGCGCCCGTCCCGCGAGGTGCGCGCCTCCAGTCCCCCGTGCGTGGAGTAGACGACGTAGGTGCCGTCCTTGAGCCTGATAGCCGACGGGTCGTGGACCACGGTGTCGCCGGTGACCGGCAGCGGGTCGGGGTGGCCGGCGCCCGGGGGTGGTGCCGGCGCGGCGACCGCGGTGGGGGCGAGGCAGGCGAGGACCGTGGCGCCGGCGGCGAGGAGGGTCGCGGTGCGACGGCGGGCGGGACGGCCGACGGGCATGGAGGAGCTCCTTCACCGAAGATACGCACGGAGAGTCGTTCGAGATTACGAACAGTGATCGCTACTTCGGACGCGAAGCTAGACGGCCGGAAAGGGGCCGTCAATGGTTTGAGCAAAACTCCGAACAGCGTTCGAAATTACGAACAAGGAGGTGGGTAACGGGAAGGGAACCGGCGGCCCGGTGACGGCGACGGCCCCGGCGCTCGGCTGCCCGCGCCGGCGCGGTCCCTGCGTGCGCCGCCGTGCGAAGTGCCCGGTCGGGTCGGCCCCGACCGGGCACGCCTCACGTCCGGCCGGCCGTGCCGTCGTCGACGGCTTCCAGCGCCTCGGGCAGCGTCTCCCGGTCCACACCGCCGATCCTCTCGACCACGGCGGCCCGGCTCCGGCGTCCGGTGAGCCAGGTGGCGACCGGTTCGGTGTATCGGGCGGTGAGCGGGCCGGCGATGACCAGGACGAGGACGTACGCGGTGGCGAGCGGACCGAGGGCGGGTTCGATGCCGGCGGTGACGGCGAGGCCGGCGATGACGATGGAGAACTCGCCTCGTGCCACGAGCGTGCCGCCGGCCCGCCAACGGCCCTTGGCGGAGATCCCGGCGCGCCGGGCCGCCCAGTAGCCGGTGGCGATCTTCGTGCCGGTGGTGACCACGGCCAGGGCCAGGGCGGGGAGGATCACGGGCGGGATGCTCGCGGGGTCGGTGTGCAGGCCGAAGAAGACGAAGAACACCGCCGCGAACAGATCCCGCAGGGGGCTGAGGAGGCTGTGCGCTCCCTCGGCGACCTCGCCCGACAGGGCGATGCCGACCAGGAAGGCGCCCACGGCGGCGGAGACCTGGAGCTGCTGGGCGATCCCGGCGACGAGCAGCGTCAGGCCGAGAACGACGAGCAGGAGCTTCTCGGGGTCGTCGCTGGAGACGAAGCGGGATATGTGGCGGCCGAAGCGGACCGCGAGGAACAGCACGAGCCCCGCCACGCCGAGGGCGATGGCGAGCGTGAGGCTTCCGGCGGCCAGGCTCACGCCCGCCAGCAGCGCGGTGATGATGGGCAGGTAGACGGCCATGGCGAGGTCTTCGAGGACCAGGATGCTGAGGATCACCGGCGTCTCTCGGTTGCCCAGCCGCCCCAGGTCTCCCATCACCTTCGCGATCACGCCGGAGGACGAGATCCAGGTGACTCCGGCCAGCACGACGGCGGCGACCGGGCCCCAGCCCAGGAGCAGCGCCATGGCCGCGCCTGGCAGGGCGTTCAGGGCGGCGTCGACCAGACCGGCCGGGTACTGGGTCTTGAGGTTGGAGACGAGGTCGCTGGCGGTGTACTCCAGGCCGAGCATCAGCAGGAGCAGGATGACGCCGATCTCGGCGCCGATCGCGACGAACTCCTCGCTCGTGCCCAGCGGCAGCAGCCCGCCCTCGCCGAAGGCGAGACCGGCGAGCAGATAGAGAGGGATCGGGGAGAACCGGAAGCGGCCGGCGAATCGGCCCAGCAGGCCCAGGCCGAGGATGATGGCCCCGAATTCGATCAGGAAGACGGCGGAGGAGTGCACGCGATCACTCCCGGTCGAGGATCGCGGCGGCGCCTTCGACACCCTCGCGGGTGCCGATCACGATCAGCGTGTCGCCACCCGCCAGGCGGAAGTCCGGGGTCGGGGACGGTATCGCGCCCGAGCGGCGCAGGATGGCGACGATCGACGCGCCGGTCTCGGTCCGCATGCGGGTCTCGCCCAGCACCCGGCCGTTCCAGTGCGACGCGGAGGACAGTTCGATCCGCTCGGCGACCAGGCCCAGATCGGTGGTGGAGAGCAGGTTCGGGCTGTGGTGCGAGGGCATCAACGCGTCGATCAGCGCCTCCGTCTCACGGGACGTCAGCTTCACCGAGAGCGCGCACTCGTCGGGATCGTCACGCCGGTAGGCGTTCAGCGTCCGCGCCCCGTCCCGGTGGGCGACCACCGACAGGAGCTGTTGTTCGCGAGTGGTGAGATCGTAACGGACGCCGATGCCGGGCAGAGGCGTACGACTCAGGCGAGGAACGGGCACGACAAACCCCCAGGTCCGGGCTGGTTCAGCAGTGGAGGGGGCACACCCGCACGCCCCCTCGCACCTTACCGGGACGCGCCGACGGGGTCGTCTACGGCGCCGTGACGGGGTCCTCCGTCAGGGGGACGAACGGCCGGAGGAAGTCCCCGCTTCCCCGGACCAGGCCGTAGGTGGACTCGGGAACCTCGAACCAGGCGCCCGGCAGTCCGCTGAGGGGCTCGGAGACGACGAGGCGGCTCTGGTCGGAGAAGTGGTCCAGGAACGTCAGGTCGGGGTGCAGCCCTCGGAGGGTCTCCAGTTCGGCGCTGTAGAACAGGGAACGTGAGCGGCGTTCGCTGGAGTAGCGGAAGGCCCACAGTCCCTCCCCGTCCGTCACCGCGATCGTCATCTGGAGCGGGTACTCGACGCCGTGCTCCCGGCCCAGCGTCTCCACGTGACCGGCCATCCGCGCCACCGCGGTGGGCGGGTCCTGGTCCAGCCCGTAGGTGAGCGCCAGGAAGAACATGACCTCGGAATCCGTCGACCCCTCGATGTCGGCGAACAGGGACGGGTCGATGCGCAGGCACAGGTCCCGACGCAGCCGGTTGAAGTCGGTGATCGCACCGTTGTGCATCCACAACCAGCGCCCGTGACGGAAGGGGTGGCAGTTGGTCTGCTGGATCGCCGACCCCGTGGACGCCCGGATGTGGGCGAAGAACATGTGGGAGCGGACATGCGCGGAGATCTCACGCAGGTTGCGGTTGTTCCACGCGGGGCCGGTGTCGCGCACAACGGCCGGGGTGTCCATCCCCACGGTGTACCAGCCGATCCCGAAGCCGTCGCCGTTCGTGGTCTCGACGCCCATGCGAGAGTGCAGACTCTGATCGATCAGCGAGTGCGCCGGGCGGTACAGCAGGGAGTCGAGCAGCACCGGGGTTCCTGAGTAGGCGAGCCATCGGCACATGCGGCGTTCCTTCCCTCGCCTCGTCCCCCATGACGCGTGGACCCCTCCATCATCACGCGCCGTCAACGGTGATCGCCAGACAGCGTGGCCGCCGGCGAGGGGGCATCCGGGGGCGGCCGGAGGACAGAACCGAACGGTGGCCATTTCACGGGCCCGGATATGCCACCTGACTATCACGGGAGGCGAGGGAAACCCCTTATTTTACGGCATCGCCGCGCCACTTCACCGGCTCGATCCCCCGTGCGAATGACACAAGACCGTGATGGCCCGAATGGGACGGACCGACACCAATGACGGATATAAGAATCGCGTCAGCACCCGTCCCGGCCTGCACGGACGTCGGTTACTCCCGGCGAGAGCGTGCGTCCGCGACACCGCTCCCCACCGATGCATTTATCACGCAAGGATTCGGCCGTCCGGCCCAAGACTTTCAGACTTTTCACACGGCGTTAACTCGTCGGGCTTTTCCGGCTGTTAGCGTTCTTCAAGCCATGGACAGGAAGGCGAGAGGAGGCGCGAGATGCCAGCCACGGCGACCCGGTTCGTGGTCACCGTCCTGACCGCCCTCCTGTTGGCCCTGCAGTTCCCGGCCACCGGCCCGTCCTTCGCATCCGCCCACGACGCCCCCGTGTCCGGCGCGGAACCCCCGCAGAGGCCCGCGCCCGCAGCAGCGGCGGCGGAAGCCGAGCGGGATCACATCACGTGCGGTACGCCCGACAGTGACGGCGACGCGAACGGACTTCTGCGTACGCGTGACCGGCACCGCAGCGCGGCCGGCTCCACGCCCGACACGCCTTCCCGTTCCCTGCTGAGGGGCAGCACCGCCGGCACGCAGCCTCAGGTGGAACTCTCCCCGTTCGGCGACGCGCACCGCGTATCGAGATCCTCCACCGCTCACACGGCGGCGGCCCTTCAGGTCTTCCGCTGCTGAGCTGATCCGCGGCGCCCACCGACGTACATCCCCTCCCCCACCGCATCGCACCGCCGTGTGCGTCGGCGGGGGGTCATGTCGACGTGGCCGCCCGCGCCCTGTTCTCGTACGCACACCGACGCGCCGGCAACCGGCGCGCCAGGAGGAACCACTGGTATGCAGCCCCTCATCGATCACGCCCGATCCTTCCGTGAGCAGTCCGCCGAGCGTTCTGAGGAGTTCGCCCGTCTGGCCCAGGGCCAGTCTCCGCAGGTCCTGTTCATCACCTGCTCCGACTCCCGGGTCGTCCCCGCCCTCATCACCGGGGCCCGGCCCGGTGAACTCTTCGAACTGCGGACCGCCGGAAACATCGTCCCTCCGTACGCCTCGCAGCAGCCCACGGGCGAGGCGGCCACGATCGAATACGCGGTGGAGGTGCTGGGGGTCACGGACATCGTCGTCTGCGGCCACTCGCACTGCGGCGCCGTCGGCGCGCTGGTGCGTGGCGACGATCTGACCGCCGTGCCCGCGGTGCGCGACTGGCTCGCGCACGCCGCTCCCCGCCCCGAAGGCACGGTCGACGACCCGGCCGTCACCGAAGCCGTACAGAGCCATGTGCTGACCCAGCTGCTGAGACTCCGCTCGTACCCCTGCGTCGAGAAGCGCCTGGCGGACGGACGGCTGCGCCTGCGTGGCTGGTTCTACGAGGTGCACACCGGATCCGTCCTCGCGCATGACGCGCGCACCGACTCCTTCGAGGCGCTGTGAGCGCCGCCGCGGACCACCGAAGGAAGTTCCCCCATCTGCGGCAGGACTTCGCCGCCTCGATCGTCGTGTTCCTCGTCGCCGTGCCCCTGTGCGTGGGCGTCGCCGTCGCCTCCGGTGTCCCGGCGGAACTGGGTCTGATCACCGGCATCGTCGGCGGTCTCGTCACGGGCATGATGCGCGGCAGCAGTCTCCAGGTGTCGGGTCCCGCCGCGGGTCTCACCGTGCTGGTCTTCGAGGCCGTCCAGACGTTCGGGGTGCCCGCGCTGGGCGTGATGGTGCTGACCGCAGGCCTGCTACAACTGGCCATGGGCGCCCTGAAGCTGGGGCGCTGGTTCCGGGCCATCTCGGTCTCGGTCGTCGAGGGCATGCTCGCCGGCATCGGACTCGTCCTCATCGCAGGGCAGTTGTACGCGGCGGCAGGCGCGGAAGCCCCCTCATCGGGTCTGGGCAAAATAGCCGGGCTCCCCGGCGCTCTGTTCGAGGCCCTCGGAAGCACCTCGGCCCTCGCCTCTCTCGCCGTCGGGGCGGGGACCATCGCCGTGATGGTGCTCTGGAAGCGCATGCCGCGGCGCCTGCGGGCCGTTCCGGGTGCGCTCGCGGCGGTCGTGCTGGCGACGCTCGTCTCTCTGGCGTTCGGCCTGCCGGTCGCCACGGTCGAGGTACAGGGCCTGCTGGGCGCCATCCAGCCGCCGGGGCTCGACGCGTTCGGCGAGCTGGCCACCTTGGGCATGCTCGGAACCGTCCTGGCCTTCACCCTGATCGCCTCCGCCGAGAGCCTGTTCAGCGCGGCGGCCGTCGACCGCCTGCACGACGGTCCGCGGACCGAGTACGACAAGGAGCTGATGGCCCAGGGCGCCGGCAACAGCGTGTGCGGGCTGCTCGGCGCGCTGCCGATGACCGCCGTCATCGTGCGCAGTTCCGCCAACGTCCAGGCGGGCGCGAGGACCAAGGCCTCCCGGGTCCTGCACGGCGTGTGGCTGCTGCTGTTCGCGGCCCTCCTGCCCTCCGCCCTGGCGCTCATCCCGCTGCCCGCCCTCGCCGGCATCCTCGTCCACGCGGGCTGGAAGCTGATCCCGCTGCGGACGATCGCGCCGCTGTGGCGCGAACATCGGGGCGAGGCGGTGATCCTGGTGGTCACGGCCGTCTCCATCGTCGCGGTGAACATGTTCGAGGGCGTCCTGATCGGCCTCGCCCTGTCCGTGGCGAAGACGGCGTGGGAGGCCTCGCACACCCGGCTGGAGGTCGTCGACAAGGGCGCCGGCCCCGTCCAGGTGTACCTGTCGGGCAACGCGACCTTCCTTCGGCTGCCGAAGATTCTCGACAGCCTGGAGGCCCTGCCCCAGGACCGTCCCATCAAGCTGGACCTCTCCGGCGTGCACCACTTGGACCACGCGTGCCGCACGGCGCTGGAGAACTGGGCGGCCCGCCACAGCTCCGCCGGTACCGAGCCCGTTCACGTGACCGAACTGGCGACGGTGAAGAGCGCTTCCGGCTGACGCCGGGTCATACGCGGGGCCGCTCCTCGGGCTCGTGGCCGGCGCCTCCGGGCGTCCGGCCGCGAGCCCCCGGGGCGGCCCTTCCTGCTCCGCGGACCGGACTCATGAGCCGAAGCGTTAGTTGTCACAGTTGTCACAAAGGCAGGCTGGTTGTCACCGGCGGGTCCGCCGGCCGTCCGGTCCGGAGTACCTCCGGCTTCCGTATCTGGGGCTCCGATGAACTGGCGAGGGGCGGCTGAGGTAGCCGAGGAGGAGTGCGGAGGGCCCGCTTCCCGGCCCTGCTCGCGGTGCCCGGCCCCTTGACACCGCGACGGCATTGTGGCTGGTCAGGGCGGTGTAAGGACCATTTTGACCCTCCGTCATAGTGGGCACCATGGACTATGACGTAGTGGTGGCCGGAGGCGGCCCGGTCGGACTGATGCTGGCCTGCGAGCTCCGGCTCGGAGGCGCGCGAGTGGCCGTCCTGGAGCGCCTCACCGAAGTGGACCCGACGATCAAGGGCGGGGCGATCACCACGCCCAGCGCCGAGGCACTCTACCGCCGGGGCATGCTGCCCGCGCTGGCCGAGATTCAGCGACAGGCGATGGACCGCTTCCAGGCGTTCATGCGCGAGCGGAACGGCGGCGGGGCAGTAGGCCAAGGGCTCGGGTTCGTCGGGCACTTCGCCGGAATCATGCTGCGCGCCGACCTGGTCGACCGTACGGAGCCGGGCTTCGGCGACGCCGGACCCGCAGCCGAGATCAGTCTCGTGGCGCAGCAGGACATCGAGCGGCTGCTCGGCGGGCGGGCGGACGAGCTCGGCGTCGACGTGCGCCGGGGAGTGGAGCTGACAGGCTTCGACGCGGACGAAGAGGCCGTCACCGTGCGGACGAGCGACGGGGAGATACGCGCCGCCTGGCTCGTGGGCTGCGACGGCGGCCGCAGCACGGTCCGCAAGCTCGCGGGGTTCGAATTTCCCGGTACGGACCCGGAGATCACCTGCCACCAGGCGGTCGTGGAGATGACCGGCGCCGAGGACCTGAAGGTCGGCTGGACGGCCACGGACACCGGGGTGTACGCCCACGGGCCGATGCCGGGCCGCGTCGTCACCGTGGAGTTCGACGGCCCGCCGCCCGACCGGGACGCACCGGTCACCCTCGAGGACCTCCAGGCGCGGCTGCGCCGCGTCTCCGGCGTGGACGTCACGATCACCGGGGTGCGGACCGCGACTCGCTTCACCGACCACGCCCGCCAGGTCACCGAGTACCGCAAGGGCCGGGTGCTCCTGGCGGGCGACGCGGCGCACGTCCACTCCGCGTTCGGGAGCCAGGGACTGAGCCTGGGCATCGGGGACGCGATGAACCTCGGCTGGAAGCTCGCCGCGGTGATCGGCGGCCGGGCACCGAAAGGGCTGCTGGACACGTACACGTCGGAGCGGCACCCGGTCGGCGCGTGGGTCCTGGACTGGACCCGGTCCCAGGTCGCGGCCATGCGCCCGGACCCGCAGTCCCGCGCGCTGCGCGAGATCGTCAGCGACCTGGCGGAGACGGTCGTGGGCACCACGTACCTGTCTGCGCGGCTCAACGGTGCCGGGGTGCGGTACGAGCTGCCGGGCGAGCACCCTCTGACCGGCCGCAGCGCCCCGGACCTCGAACTCACCGACGGCGGCCGCCTCGCGGACCACCTCCACAGCGGCCGGGCGCTCCTGCTCGACCTCGCCGACGACCCGGAGCTCCGGGCCCTCGCCGCGGGGTACGCCGACCGCGTCGATACCCTGACGGCCGGCTGCCCGTCCCGCCCGGAACTGGCGGCCCTCCTCGTCCGTCCGGACGGCTTCACGGCCTGGGCGGCCGACGCGGGGGTGCAAACCCCGATGTCGACTACCGGGTTGGCGGGGGCGCTGGAGGAGTGGTTCGGCGTGCGGGAGGGCGCGGTGACGTCGGGCTGATCCGCCGCTCCGGGTGGGGCGGGGCGTGAGCTGTGCCCCACCCCCGGACAACGGTGCTCTCCCCGCCGCAGGTGACAAGCAGTGCGCCGATCTGGTGACAACTGCCGCGCCTCACCCCACGGAAACAACAGGTCGAGGGTTGCCGCCGGTGACAACTACCGTGCTGTGACTGAGCGCTTCAGTTGGCCAGCTGAGCAAAGCCCGCTGCCAGTGGTGATGCCCGAAGTCGCTCTTCGCGGGATGGATCCCACGAAGCGGCCGCACCCGCTGGCCAGGTGCGGCTCTTAGCGGTGGATGACGCCGCGATACCGAGGTGGCAGGGGCTCCAGCTGCCCCCGCCGTTGATAGCTCGCCTGCGTTTCGCGACAGTTGAACCGACTTCGAGATCGGTGTCGGCATACGGCGAGGCGGCTCCAGCAGGCAGAAGTCCGCGTGCGTGGATCGGCAGAGATCACTTGCTTCGGCGTGGTGCCCCGTACGCAGCATCAAGCACGAGAGCCAGCAGCCGGTGGGCCTGTTCGGCGTCCTCGTTACGGGCCGTGGACAGCCCGATCCCGGTGATGAGCTGGACCAGGTCCCCGGCGGTCAGGTCGGCACGAGCGGTTCCGTGCTGTTGCGCTCGGGTGAGCAGACCGTCTGCCGCGTTCAGGATCAGCTGATGACAGTCGAGGTCCGGCGCGTCGGGCTCGTTGACCATCAGCGCGCTGCCCATGCCTTGGTTGGCACGGGCATGGGCCAGGAACGCACCCAGCCACTGCGACAGAGCGTCGTCGGCGGAGTCCGAGGTGCGCAGCTTCTCTGCTTGCTCGCACAGGGCCTGAACCCGGTCTGTGAGTACTGCGGTCAACAGGATCTGGCGGTTCGCGAAGTGCCGGTACAGGGTGCCGGGGCCTACCCCGGCCCGGCGGGCGATCTCGTTGAGGGATGCCCCGGGGCCGGCCTCGGTGAACACTTCCTGCGCGGCGGCCACCAGGCGTTCCCGGTTGAGGCGCGCGTCCGTGCGCCTCAAAGATCGAGCGGCATGGGGGTGTTCGGCCGTCATCATCCTGCCCTTCTGTTGCCTCCGGGGATAGCGAAACGGAGAAGTTCTCCGTATTGTAGCGAACCTCAACCGGAGAACCTCTCCGGAACGGCACCGAGGAGTGTGCATGACGGACGACCCGTCGGCAGGGCTCGGCCAGGTCGGGATCTGGACCTTTGCCTATGAAGAGCAGCCCGCCGGACGCGTGCGGGAATCGGCCGCGGAAATCGAGGAGTTGGGCTACGGAGCCCTCTGGTACGGAGAGGCGTTCGGCCGCGACGCGGTGGGCCAGGCATGGCTGCTGCTGTCGGCAACCCGTCGCATCACCGTGGCATCCGGCATCGCCAACATCGCTTTCCGGGAACCGCTCACCACTGCCGCCGCGGCGCGCACGCTCGGCGAAGCGTTCCCCGGGCGCTACCTACTTGGCCTGGGCGGGCACCGCGTCGACGACACCGTTCACGAAGTGGACGGTTACCCCGTACCGACCCGCGGCAGGGCGGTGACCACGATGCGCTCCTATCTGGACGCCATGGACAGGGCACCCGCCCACGGCCTGACACCGGACCCGGCCCCACGCCGCCTACTGGCGGCCCTGGGCCCGAAGATGCTGAAGCTGGCCGCCGAACGCACCTGGGGCGCGCACACGTACTTCGTGCCCGTCGAGCACACCGCACGGGCACGCCAGATCATGGGGCCGGATGCGTTTCTCGGGGTGGAGCAGGCCGTCGTACTTGACCATGACCTCGACCGGGCCCGGGAGGTGGCCACGGCGCATGTCGCCGGATACCTGGCAATGGCGCCGCACCAGGAGGCGAACGTACGCCGGCTCGGCTTCGGAGACGAGGACATCGTCGGCCGCCCGAGTCGCAGACTAGTGGACGCGATCGTCGCCTACGGAGACACGGAAGGGATCTGCCGGCGCGTTCAGCAGCACCTCCAGGCGGGAGCCAACCACGTCTGCCTGCAAGTACTGACCGCTGACCCGACCAGGCTGCCGCGACGAGAATGGCGCGAGCTTGCCCCCGTTCTCGTACCCAGCCATAGCCGGGTGTCCGCCCCAAGCCGAACAACCTGACAGGCCGACGCGCAAGGCGGCCATTCCGCCGCCAGAACGCGATGGGACACGCACGGCTCCACATACCCTGCCGCCCACCGGCCCAGGTGCTACCGCGGCCCTCGAAATCTCCCACCGGGGAAAACGCCGGTACTCAACCGGCCAGATCGAACGCTCACTGGCCAACTGAAGCGCTCAGTCACACGTGCTCCGGCACAACTCACAGGTGGACCGGACTCACAGGTCGAAGTCGATGTGCTCCACGTCCGTGAAGCGCACCTCCTCCAGGCCGCCGGCGCGGCGGCCGCCGTCCTGGAAGTACACCTCCTTGAGGGCCTCGGCGGCGATCTCCCGGAGTCGCTGGTCGCCGGCCCCTTGCTCCTGCGCCTCGAAGAGGCGGGCGGCGTACCGCGGCGGGAGGGCCACGGTGAGGTGGCGGATCCGGTCCTGGTCGGTCGTGCCGATCGGAGCGGTGTAGCCGAGCCGGGCGCGGGTGTCGATGACGATGCCGCCCGTGGTGGCCGCCGTCCGCCTGGCCTTGGCGCGGATCTGCGGCTGCCACCGCTTGGTCACCTCGCGCTCCAGGCGCTCCGCGAGGTCCCGGCGGGGCTTCTTGATCTCGTCCTTCACGTACCGCTCCACGGTGCGCTGGGACACCCGCAGCATCCGGGCGACGGCCCTGGTGCCCTTGAGCTGCTTGACCAGGTACCGCATCCGCGCGCCGGCCGACTTCGGGATCGGGCGGGTGAACGCACGCTGCACCGCCTTCTCCAGGCCGTCCCCGAACATGCTCATCGCGGTCTACCTACTCCCCGTCGTCCACGGTGGTGACGTTGCCGTCCTTGATGTAGCGGGCGAGGTTGAGCTCCTGGCCGTACTCCTCGCGTACGCCTTCGCCCCACAGCACGCTCTGGGTGCCCTCGTGCTTGACCATCCCGGGTGAGACGCCGAGCCGGAAGCCGCCCGGCAGGGGCTTGCCGTCCCGGTACGGCAGGAAGTCCAGCGGGGACGGTCCGTCGGAGGCGTACACGGCGCAGTCGGAGAGGACGGCGACCGGGTACTGGCCCGTGGCGGCCGCGTGCCTGACCATCTTGCGGTGCATGTTGACGCGCGTACGGGAGATGACGGCGGCGCGGATGTCTGGCCGCCAGGTCGGACGGGACAGCGCCCGCCACGGCTCGCCCGGCCTCCACCCCTCGCCGCGGGGACGCTCGCGCAGCTTGCCGATGCCGCCCTTCACAGTGGCCTTGATCGCGGACAGCACGATCGCCAGCTGCGGGTCGCGCTGCCGGTAGCCGTCCATGGCCGCCAGGAAGTCCTCCGGTGACAGGTCGCCGGTGACGCCCAGGTCGGCCATGGTCGCCACATAGGCGTCGCGCAGCCGGTTGTACCAGCCGTCCAGATAGCGCCCGTTGTCGTACCGTACGTACGCCTCGGTCGGTGCCACGTCGTAGCCGAGCTCCACCGCGTACGCCACCGTGGGCGTGGCGTACCACGCCGGGCCCTCGGGCCTCTCGCCCTTGGGCGTGAACGGGCTGGGCAGCAGGTCGCCTTCGAGGCACCGCCACTCCTTGCCGACCAGCACGCGGGACAGGTCGACGTGGGAGAGGTCGACCAGCCAGGAGCCGGGCAGCTTCGGGTCGAAGCGTGGGTTCTCGACGTACGTCGGCGCTCCCAGGCCCACGATCGTGCCGTTCGCGCCCGCGGCGAAGGCCATGTTCACGTCGATGCCGACGAGGTGCCGCTTGAGGCACTCCGCGTCGGTGAGCGGCCGCGCCCAGTCGTACGCCTCCTCCATCAGCACCTCGGCCGGGGTGCGCCGGTGGAAGCGCGGCAGGCCCTTGAGCAGCGGGTGACCGTCGGGGGCCTCGCACGGCGCGCAGTCGACCGGGTCCTTCCCCAGCGAGCTCGGGTTGTGCTCGCTGTGCCGGACACCGTGCTCGTCCGGCTCACTGGCACGCGTGGGCGGGTGGAGGGCGGTCATCAGCTCCAGGCCGGTGACGGCGGTGGAGCCTCTCGGCGTCATCACCCGGGACGCGTACGTGCCCAGGAGCCGGGCCAGGTCCGGGGGCGGCAGCTCCGCCGCGCCGTCCCAGTGCCGGGTGTCGAGCGCGCCCCATGTCGGGAGGCACAGCTGCACGCACATCCGTTGCGAGCCCTGCGCCGGGCGGTAGATCCGCGCCCACGGGCCGAACCCGCGCTTCGTCAGCTTCCAGTCCGCGCGTGCCAGTTGCCTGACGACCTTGTGGCTGTCCGGCAGCCGCCCCGACAGGCGCTCCTCCTCACCGAGCCGGACGGGAAGACCGTAGCGCCGGCAGGCGGCCTCGGTCAGCACGATCAGCGGGTCGGCGTCCTTGCCCGCCCCGCTGAGCCTGCGCGCGCCCAGTCTCGCGTCGCGCAGCGTCCAGTCGACCAGCGCCGGGAGGGACTTGGCGGGCACGTCCAGGACGAGGCCGCCGACGCAGTACGCGTAGACCTGTCCGTCGTCGGCGTCCACGACGGCGAGCGGCCCGTGCTCGAAGCGGGGGTCGGTGATGCCGGCCGCGGGGGCGGGCTTCGCCGCGGTGGTCTGCGCGGTGTTCCGCGAGACGTTCTTCGCGCGCGGGCTCGGCGACGTCGGCGACGTCCTGGCGGCGGGGGCGGACGTGCGCGGGGTGTTCTGACCGGAAGCCGGGGCGGGGGCGGACCTGCGCGGAGTGTTCTCTCCGGAAGCCGGGGCGGGGGCGTCCGAGACCGGGTCGGAGAGCTGGGGGCGCGGAAGCGGCCGAGCGGACTCGGCCTCGCGGGGCGCGGGAGTGGCGGGGCGGGGCGCGGGTTCGGGTGCGGGGCCGGTCGCGGGCGCGGGCGTCACCGTGTCCCGGGTAGCTGCCGTGTCCCGCGCGGCCGGCGTGGCGCCGGCCGGGTAGAGTTCCGCGAGCTTCTCCAGCAGCCGGGCGTACGCCTCGCGCTCCGGCGGCCTGGGTTCCGTCTTGCCCGCCTCCCACCCGCTGACGGTCGCGCGTCGCACCTGGAGGGCCGCGGCCACCTGGTCCAGCGTCAGGCCGTGCGCGGTACGCAGTCGCTTGCGCTCGGCCGGTGGCGGCAGCGGGGAAGCGGACGCGATCAGCGCGTCGACGGCGTCGAACAACTCGGACATGGAACACCTCCGCCACCACCCTAGCCCGCCCACCGTACGGATCGCGTACTTTCCACGTACGGGTCGCGTACCGACAGCGCCTTTTTGCGCGGGTGGCGGCGCTGGTCTGAGGCTGCACCGACCGTGCCCGAACCGGTTCTCGCGCTACGGCGGCCGCAGGCGCGAGCTCACGGCGGCGACTCCGCCCATACGCCCGGGCCGCCGCCGCGCCACTCGATGAGGGGCGACTCCACCACTTCGTCCGGCCCCAGCTCGAGCCCCACCGAGGCCAGCAGATCCGCTACGTCCGCCACGCTCTCGGCCAGCCCGAGGATCCGTCCGTCCGCACGGACACGGCGGCCGCCGGTCGCGGAGGGCGGATGGACGACGACGGGCGGGTGACTGCTCATGAGCCCACGGTGGCTCCGGTACGCCCCGAACGCATCCGCCTTACTCCAGACGGCGCACCCCCGGGGGCGGTCGGCCGGGAGCCTCCGGGGCGACACTCGGGGACGCCAGCTCGGCCCGGAACGCGGTCACCGCGTCGCCGATGATGGTCACCGAGAGGCCGCCGTCAGGCCGCACGTCGACACGTACCCGGACGTCCCCGGGCCGTCCCATGGCCACCCCCTGGCGACCGGTGAAGTCGAGCCGCCCCTCGGTCGCCGGCACGAGGCCGTGCCGTACCAGGTAGGCGCCGAGCGGGCCGTGTCCGTTGCCCGTGACCGGGTCCTCGGTGATGCCGATCGCCGGTGCGAACATCCGGGACCAGGTGAGCAGTCGGGCGTCGCCGGTGGCCCGGGTGAAGACGAAGAAGCCGTTGCTGCCGACCTCACGGCTGAGCGCCGTCAATGCCGACGGGTCCGGTCGCAGCGCGTCGACGACGGCGCGGTCCCGTAGCTCCACGAGCACCTTGGAGTGGCCGGTCGACACCGTCTGGACGGGGGCGTTCTCCACCAGGTCGGCGGTGCCGGCTCCCAGGGCCCGCAGCAGCCAGTCCACTTGGCCGCCCTCCAGCTCGGGTCCGAACTCCGCCCGTCCCTGGTGCATGCCGATCCGTACCCGGTCCCGGTCCCCGTCCCCGTCCCCGTCCCCGTCCCGGTGGATCTCCACCCGTTGGATCAAGCCGGCGCCCGTCTTCTGCCGCAACGATCCCGACGGCAGCCCGTACTCCACCGCACGGGCGAAGTGCGCCCCCACGGTGGCGTGCCCGCACGTCGGCACCTCGGTCGTCGGGGTGAAGAAGCGGACGCGCACGTCGTGGTCGGCGGCGTCCGCGGGCAGAACGAAGGCCGTCTCGGAGTTGTTGAGTTCCCGCGCGACCGCGAGCATCTCGGCGTCCGACATGCCTTCCGCGCCCAGCACCACACCCGCCGGATTGCCCGTGAAGGGCGTCCGGGTGAAGGAGTCGACCTGATAGAGGACTCTCATCGCCGTCGGCCTCCTCGGCCCGCGCACCGGGAACGGGCCGCCCGCGTCCCGGCTCGGAAGGGTGCGGGGGCCCCGGCTGCCGTGACGGGGCGGACGGCGGGCACGGGGCGGCTCACCGGTACGTCCCCAGCCGGTCGAGCGCGCCGGCCGCGGCGTCCTCGGCCAGCCGGACCAGGGTGCGCACCGCGGAACCGGTGCCGCCCCTGGGGGTGTAGCCGTACGGCGCGCCTTCGTGGAAGGCCGGTCCCGCGATGTCGATATGGGCCCAGGGCACGCCGTCCGGCACGAACTCCTTCAGGAAGAGGCCGGCCACCAGGCCGCCGCCCATCCGCTCACCGGTGTTGGCGATCTCGGCCACCGGTGAGTTCAGGCTCTCCCGCAGTTGGTCCGGGAGCGGCATGGGCCACGCCTCCTCCCCGGCTCGCCCGGCCGCGTCGACGACCTGGTCACGGAAGGCGTCGTCGCCGGACATGACGCCGAAGATCCGGTGGCCCAGCGCCATCTTCATCGCGGCGGTCAGGGTGGCCACGTCCACGAGGGCGTCCGGTTCCTCCTCGCCCGCGCGGACGAGGGCGTCGGCCAGCACCAGGCGGCCTTCGGCGTCGGTGTTGAGCACCTCGACGGTCTTTCCGCCGTACATCCGCAGTACGTCCCCCGGTTTGGTCGCCGAGCCGGACGGCATGTTCTCGGCGAGGGCGAGCCATCCGGTGACACCGACCCGCAGCCCGAGGCGGGCGGCCGCCACCACGGCGGCGAAGACGGCGGCGGCGCCGGACATGTCGCGCTTCATGATCTCGTTGAAGCCGACCGGCTTCAACGAGATGCCGCCGGAGTCGTAGGTGATGCCCTTGCCGACGAAGGCGAGGGTGGTACGCGCGGCCGGGTGGCGGTAGGCGACCCTGACGAGGCGTGGCGGCCGGACCGAGCCCTGGCCGACGCCGAGGATGCCGCCGAAGGACTTCTCGGCGAGCGCCCTCTCGTCGAACACCTCGACGTCGAGCCCGTACTCCTCGCCGGCCGTCCTCACGGTGGCGGCGAAGATCTCCGGCGTGAGGTGGTTCGCCGGCATGTTGACGAGGTCGCGCGAACGGTTCGTCTCCACACCGATCACCGTGCCGCGCCGGACACCGGCCGCGACCTCCTCCCGGACCTCCTCGGCCGCAAGGATCACCAGTTCACCGACGGGGGCCTCGCGGTCGCCGGGGGCACGGTAGGCGGTGAAGGCATAGGCGCCGAGCAGGCCGCCGAGCGCCACCGCCTCCGCGGCCTCGGCGGTGGCGACCGGAAGCGCGAGGGCGGCCCGCCCGGTACCCGTCAGGACGCGGGCGGCCACACCTGCCGCCCGCCGCAGCGCTTCCGTGGCGGGCAGGCCGCCGTCGGCGGCCTCGCCCAGGCCTACCGCGAGAACCATCTCGGCCTTGAGGCCCGCCGGTGCGGGCAGCTTGAGCGTCTCCCCCTCGGCGCCCGTCATACCGAGGGAGCCGAGCGTCGCGGCGAGCCCGCCGCCGAACGCCTCGCTCACGGCTTCCGCGCCCGGCGCCGGAACCGGCCCTCCGGGGCTCGTCACGACGCCGATCACGACGCAATCCGCAGGCAGCGCCGCCGCGGTGGAATCGGCCACGGCAAGGGTTGTCACGTCACTGTCCTGTTCTCCAGCGGTTTTCTCTGGCGGTTTCTCTGGCGGTTTCGGGATCGGGAAGCGTCGGCTCAGCTCCGGCCGCGCGTGGTGAGAGGGGACGGCGGGTGGACCGATGCCGCCGGAGCCGGCTTCTTCCGGCGCGTCATGCCGACGCCGACGAGAACGATCAGCATCCCCGCGGCGACCCGGAGGCTGAAGGGTTCGTCGAGCACGAGGGCGCCCAGCCCGACCGAGACGACGGGCAGCAGATAGCCGACGGTCGCGGCATCGGTCGCGCCTTCGTCGGCGATGATCCGGTACGTGAGGTGGAAGGTGATCCCGGTGGCGAAGACCCCCAGGATCACCACCGCGACCAAGACCGCCGGGTCGACGCGCACCGGCGCCAGGCCACCGGCCGGCAGGCTCAGGGCGGTGAGTCCGGACGCGGCGAGGAGCTGGGCCGTGGAGAGGGAGAGGGTCGCGTACCCCTTTCCGGCGAGGGTGCGTCCCATGTACGTGAAGCCGATCGCGTAGCTCGCCGCGGCGGCGACGATGGCGAGGGCGCCCCAGCTGACGATCCCGGCTCCTCGCCATGGAGCGAGGATCAGCACCACACCGCCGAACCCGAGGAGGATGCCGCCCCAGCGCAGCGGGCGGACTCCGCGCTCCGTGCCGATGGCGATACCGACGAGCAGGGACCAGAGCGGGGTGGTCGCGTTCAGCACCCCTGCCACCCCGGAGTCGACGGTCTGCTGGCCGATGCTGAACATCGCGAACGGCAGCGCGTTGCACCAGAAGGCCGCGACGAACACACGGCCCCAGACGGCGCGTTCACGAGGAAGACGCTGCCCTGACTTCAGGCACAGCACCAGCAGTGTGCCGGCGCCCAGCAGACAGCGGGCGAGGGTGACCTGTACCGGGGAGAGTGCCTCCAGGGCCAGTTCGATCCACAGGAAGGTCGACCCCCACAGCAGGGCGAGCACCCCCATCCGGGCCACCGCCCATGTCCTGCCCGCGGCAGCGTTCACGCTCGGTTCTCCTCCCAGGTCTCCCCCGAGAGAACGACGATGCCGCGAGCCGCACATAAGCACAATCAAAAGGTTCTGCATGACCATTAAGCTGTGCTACATGCTGGATTTGAGACGGATGCAGGTGCTGCGGGCGGTGGTCACCAGTGGATCGGTGACCGCGGCCGCGGCGCACCTGGGATACACCCCCTCCGCGGTGAGCCAGCAGGTGGCGGCGCTGGAGAAGGAAGCCGGGATCACCCTGCTCGAACGGGTGGGACGCGGCGTACGGCCGACCGCGGCGGGCCGGCTTCTCACCGAGCACACCGCGATCATCAGCCGGAACATCGCCGAGGCCGAGACGGCGCTGGCCGACCTACGAGCCGGACGCACCGGCAGGCTGGCCATCCGTTACTTCACCTCGGTGGGCCCGACGCTCGTCGCGCCCGCCCTGGCCCGGCTCCGCCGCGAGCATCAGGGGGTGCGGATCGACCTCAGACTGATCGACCCAAAAGACCCGCTGGCGGAGGTCGCACAGGGCGATGCCGACCTGGCGATCGTGGTCCGGCCCCGTGACGGCGGTCGGCAGGGCGTCCACCTGGTGCACCTGCTCGACGACGAGTACCTCGCCGCGCTCCCCGCCGACCACCCGCTCGCCGCGCAACGCGTACTCGACCTCGCCGATCTCGCCGGCGAGCCGTGGATCGGCAGCGAACCGCCAGGTCCCTGCCTCGACGTCATGCTGGAGGCGTGTGCCGCGGCCGGCTTCAGCCCCGACTTCGTGGCGAAGAGCGAGGACTACGCCACCGCGCTCGGTTTCGTCGCCGCCGGCCTCGGCGTCGGACTCATCCCCCGCCTGGGAGCGGCCGGCCGCCGCTCGGGCGTCGCCCTCCGCCGGGTCCGGCGGCCGGAACCGGTCAGAACCATCCACGCGGCGGTACGCGAAAGCACCCTGGACCAGCCCGCCCTCCGCATGCTGCTCCACGCGCTGGAAGCGGCCGCGAAGCACCCGGCACCCGGCACCGCGTCACGCGCTCGCCGGCTCGGGAGGTCATGACTTCTCGGCTTGTTGCCGCCCTCGGAAGGGCGGGGTATTCGAAGAGCCGGCTGAGCGATTCGGTCGCGCTCGGCGGTTGAGGCGGTCGCGGGCGGGCGGGTCCCGGCTGGGCGTTGTCGTTAACCGTTGGGCCCGGAACTGTTAAATCCCGGTGGTTCCCGGCTTCTTGCGGACAGCCGCGGGGTGCGCGAGCATTTCGTCCGCAGCCCGGCCCTTTTCGACGCGGCGGCGGCCATCCCCGCGCCGGAAAAGGTACTTCACGAAGTGCCGACGCAAGGTGTGACGAGCGAGCGGGAAACGCCCCCCACATCGAATTCACGCTTGCGTGTGCATCGTCGTCGGCGCGGGTTGCCTGGCCGACCGGTGGCAGTCAACTCCGGTCGGCATTCTTCATGTTCTCTTCTGCGGTTTCTTCCCGGCTCACGTCCTGATGGAAGGCCAGCGGGAAACAGTTCCGCCGAACTCTGTTAAATACTCACCGCCCCCTTTCTCTTGTCATGATCGCGACGCTGCCAACAGAATTCACCCGCTGGCCATTTGGAGACCGAGGCCCCGCATCGGCGATGTGGAAGCCAGTCAGGTCGAAGGCTCAAGAGGAGAACGCGTGAACAGACTCAGTAGGACTTTGTCGATCGGCGCGATAGCCGGGGTGATGGCTCTGACCGGAGGTGTGGCGACCGCCTCGCAGGGCCCCGCCGCGGACCCGACGCCCGCCCCGGCCGCCCGTAGCCAGCCCACCGGCATGGTGAAGGCGCTCGCCGACTCACTCCGCGTGTCCGTCGCGCAGGCTCAGCGGACGCTCGACCATCAGAGCTCCCAACAGGAGACTCTGGAGCGCCTGGGAACGTCCGGAATCCCCACCGGGAGCGCGTTCTTCGACGCCAAGGGCACCCTCACGGTCAACGTCGCCACCGCACGACAGGCCGCCGAGGTCAAGGCGGCCGGACTCGCCGCCCGCATCCCGGCCCGCACCCCGGCAGCGCTCGACCGGATCAAGTCGGCACTCGACAAGCTCGCCGAGAAGAAGGTTCCGGCGGGCGTGGAGTCGTGGCACGTCGACCCGGTCAGCGACAAGGTCGTCGTCACCGTCCGCGACACCGCCGACGCCACCAGCCGCGCCTTCGTGACCGCGGCGCGCTCCCACGGCCCGGCCGTCACCGTGCGGACCACGGAGAACGACGCCTCGCAGCCCGCCGCCGCCATCGCGCCCGGCAGCAAGATGAACATCAACACCTCCGACGTGAACGGCCCCTACTGTTCTGTCGGCTTCGGGGCCCGCGACTGGCAGGGCCGGCAGTACCTCGCCACCGCCGGCCACTGCATCGAGGGCCTGCCCACGCTGTACTTCAACGGCTCACGGTTCGCCAAGGGCACCAGCGGCCGCTACGCACTGGGCTACGACAGCGTCGACATGGGCGTCGCCGCCATCGACTCCGGCAACTCGATCACCACCGCGGTCGGCGGCTGGCGGGTCGTCGCGGACACCCCGGTCCGAGGGAGCCAGCGGGCCGCCGTCGGCGCGACGGTATGCAAGTCCGGCGCGACCACCAAGTGGACCTGCGGCACCATCAAGAGCTACAACAACTCGGTGACCTACACGGCCAAGGGCCAGCCGGCGACCCTGGTCAAGGGCCTCGGCGGGTCCACCGTCTGCATCCACAAGGGCGACAGCGGCGGCGCCTGGATCACCGGCCAGGGCCAGGGCCAGGGCGTCACCTCCGGCTCGGGCAACCTCACCTGCGACGGCAGCTTCGGCAGCGGGGTCGGCTGGTTCCAGCCGCTGGACGACCTGCTCGACTACTACGGCCTGACGCTGAACACCGCCCCCTGAGCGATCCGGACCGCTTCCCCAACGTCGGCTCCGGCCCGGTGAAAACGGCGGCCACCCGTCCCTCCGGTCAGGTGGCCGCCGACTGTACACTCCCTGGATCGGAGACCAGGAGGCACCATGGCTGACCAGGGTGAAAGCCTCTCCGCCCCGGACACGCCGCCGGTCCAGGGACACGACTGCTCCCCTTCCGCTTTCGGGCAGGCACTGCGCGAGGCGCTGGACCGCAAGGGGCTGACCCTGCAACGCCTGCGCGACCACCTCGCCCTCCGCGGCATCCAGGTGAGCACGGTCACGCTGAGCCACTGGCAGCGTGGACGGAGCCAACCGGAGCGGCTGGAGTCACTGCGCGCGGTGACCGAGACCGAGGCGATACTCGGGCTGCCGACCGGAGCGTTGCTGACCCTGCTCCGCCCGCGGCGCCCGCGCGGACGCTCGCTGCCCACCCCGCCGGAGCGGCTGGAAAGCGCCCGCCCCGTCTTCGGACCGAAGCACCCGCTCGCCCAGGCTCTGGGGGAAGAGGAGTTCAGCCGCCTGAACGCGGGCACGGTGCCGCTCAGCGTCCACGAGACCGTCCACCTGGACCACATGGGCCGCATCACCCACTACGCGGTGACTCAAGTGGTCCGGGCCACGCACGACGGGGCCGACCACATCACCGCCCACCTCAACATGGACGAACGCCCCGGGCCCTCGATGAGCGCATCCGTCCAATGCGGCACCCTCATCGACCAGCAGCGCGTTCCCGAACTCTGCCTGATGACCCTGCGGATCGGCTTCGGACGCCCGCTCGCCCGCGGCGAGAGCACCGTCGTCTCGTACACCGTGGACATCGGACCCCACCCCCACAGCGACACGAACCACGAGCGCACCTTGCCACTGCACGTGCGGCAGTACCTCCTGCACGTGTACTTCCATCCCGACGCCCTGCCCTCGTCGGTCTATGGCTACTACCGCGAACGGGACGGCGCCCCCCGCCGCGACATCCGCCTGCTCGCCCTGAGCGGCTCGGGCACAGCCCATATCCTGCCCGCCGACGCCTCGGCCGGGGTGCACGGCATCTTCTGGAAGTGGGGCACCCCCTCCCCCACCGCCTGACGACTTCCCGGGATCACCGCCGGCAGGCGGTGCGATCCTGCGCCTCCTCAGGCTGCGGCGGCCTTCGGCGTTACGCGTCGGCTCCTCCGCGTCCCGGGTGTTCCCCCGGGCCCTCGCGGAGCGGAGCCAGAGGGGTGGGAGAGAGCGCGGTCGTCTCCTCCCCCGGTTCGAGAAGGGTGTCCGCGGCGCCGACGATGAGGGGGTCGGGGGCGCCCACCGCTTCCGGGTCCTTGCTCGCGTAGTCGATGCGCGACAGCAGGCTGCGCATGGCCTCCAGGCGTGCCCGTCGCTTGTCGTTGCTCTTGACCACCGTCCACGGCGCGTGCTCGGTGTCCGTTGCCCTGAACATGGCGACCTTGGCGGTGGTGTAGTCGTCCCAGAGATCGAGCGAGGCCAGGTCGGTGGGTGAGAGTTTCCACTGCCGTACCGGGTCCACCTGCCGGATGGCGAAGCGGGTGCGCTGCTCGGACCGCGACACGGAGAACCAGAACTTCATCAGGTGGATGCCGTCCTCGACCAGCATGCGCTCGAACAGCGGGCACTGATGGAGGAAGAGCGAGTACTCCTCGTCACTGCAGAAGCCCATGACCCGCTCGACGCCGGCCCGGTTGTACCAGGAACGGTCAAAGAACACGATCTCGCCGGGGGCGGGGAGGTGGGCGATGTAGCGCTGGAAGTACCACTGCCCGGATTCTCGCTCGGTCGGCTTGTCCAGGGCGACGATCCGGGCGCCGCGAGGGTTGAGCCTTTCGGTGAACCGCTGGATGGTGCCGCCCTTGCCGGCGGCGTCCCGGCCCTCGCACACCACGACCAGCCGGGCTCCGGTGTCCTTGGCCCATCGCTGCAGCTTGAGCATCTCGATCTGCAGGATCCGCTTGGCCCGCTCGTACTCGCCCCGGCGGATCTTGCGGTCGTACGGGTAGTTCTCCTGCCAGGTACGGATGGGGTCGCCCGCGGCGCTGAGCAGGACGGGCTGCTCGGGGTGCGTGTCGTCCACGCTCAGCCCCTTCAGCAGGTTTCGCTCCTTGGCGGCCTGATCGTCTCCGCCGTTCGTCCCGCTCACGTGATCACCTCGTCGTCCGGGGCCTCTGTCCCTACCAGTGTCGGCCGTGGACGGCGTGAACGGGGTGAACGGCGTGAACAGGGTGGACGGCGTGAAGGGGGCGAGGCCGTGGCGCCTCGCTCAGGGCGCGGACAGCACGGCCACGTCATAGCGCTCGATCACCGGGACAGGGCGCGTCGTGGGCTCCTCCTGGGCGTCGGCCCGCAGCCGCCGCAGTCCTTCCTGGAACTCGGCGGCGGTGAGCTGGGTGAACTTCGACTGGGGCCGGGACGTCATGCGGGCGTGGTAGTCGCGCAGACTGGCGGTGACCGGCCGGGCGAAGGACGTGACCGACCGGACCGTGAAGCCGGCCGCCGCGAAGTCATCGAGCAGCTCCGACCGGGACGGGAACCGCTGTGCGTCCAGCTCACGCAGGCGCGGCCAGTAGTCGTAGACCAGTGCGTCCAGCCGTTCGCGGAACGTCGTCCGGATGACCACCGCTCCGCCGGGGCGCAGCACGCGGGCCAGCTCCCGTGCCGCCCGGACCCGGTCCGGCAGATGGTGGACCACCCGGGACAGCAGCGCGAGGTCGAACCGGTCGGAAGCGGTGGGAACGGACTCCGCTGTGCCCACCACGTACCGGACGGAGGGGTGGGCGTTGAGGAGCCGGGCCTGGGTGAGCATGGGTACGGAGGTGTCGACCCCGACCACCGTCGACGCGTTCAGCCAGCGGGCCATCGCCGAGCAGAACATGCCGGTCCCGGCCCCGATCTCCACGACGGCGGGCGTCGGACGGTCCGTGAAGGAGCCGATGAGGTGCGTCCAGTCGCGCAGTGACCGGTCCGGCATCTCGTTGCCGCTCTGGTAGACGCCCGCCAACCGCTCATCGTCATAGACCCTGGCCATGCCGATGATGCTGCTGGTTCCGGTCCCCCAGGGCAAGACCGCACCTCTCCGGCCGAGAGCCCGTGAACCACGGGCCCCCGCCCCTTCACGTGCCGCCTCTCCGCGCGGGATCGGTCTACCGCAGCTGCCACTTCTGGTTGGCCGCGCCCGTGCAGGACCAGATCTGTGCCCGGGTCCCGTTCGCGGAGCTGTGGTCGGAGGCGTCCAGGCACTTGTCCGCCGGGACGTTCACCAGGTCCTGGCCGGCCGTCTCGTAGCGCCATGACTGCGCGCCGGTGCCGTTGCACGTGTACAACTGCGCCTTGGATCCGTCCGCCGTCGCCCCGGACGTCACGTCCAGGCACTTGCCGAGCGCCCGCACCGAACCGTCGGTGCCGATCGTCCAGCGCTGGGCCGCGGAGCCGTTGCAGTCCCAGAGCTGGACCGGCGTACCGTCGGCGCTGGAACCGCCCGCCACGTCGAGACACTTGCCTCCCAGGCCCACCAGGGCGCCGGACGTCTCGGGTCCGTCGGCCTGGCCGCCCGACCAGGTGAAGGTGGCGGACGTCTTGCCGGGCAGGGAGTACGTGAAGTGCCGGCCGCCCCATTCGACGGTCATGGTCCGTGCGCTCGTGGAGTCGTTGTAGGCGATGAGGGCCTTGGAGCCGTCCGTGTTGCGCCAGGCGACGTTCGGCACGGCCGAGTCGGCGGTGGAGGCGATCCGGTGCGCGCCGGGCCGCACGAACTTCGTGAGGTGGCCCATCGTGTAGTACTCGACGGTGTAGTCGACCTGGCCGTGCCGGGAGTCTCCGTTGTGCACGGTGATCAGGCCGTCGCAGGTGCCGCAGCCGCCGTTGTGCGGGCCGCGGTTCTGGTCGACCGCGAGCGACCACTTCGTCACCGACTTCGCCCAGTTACGGGTGTAGTCGATGATGTTCATCATGTCCTCGCGCTGTTGGTTCGCGATCCAGGTGCCGCCGGAGTGCTCGGTCTGGAAGGCGTCCAGCTGCGGATACTGGTGGTGGATCTCGGTCTGCTTGGCGACGTTCCCGCCGTAGCCGTGCCAGGCGACGCCGCCGAAGTTCGGGTGGCTGCGCACCGCGGCGTCGTTCACGGTCTGTGCCGCGTAGGCGTCGTAGGTGTCCCAGTTCCAGTCGTGCGCCAGGACCTTGGTGGGGAGGCCCGCCGCCTGGAGCTCGGGCAGCAGTTCGTTCTTGGTGAAGTACGCGAGTCCCGAGGCGTTCCAGCTCATCGACGGGTAGTCGGAGCAGCAGGTCGGTTCGTTCTGGGCGGTGACGTAGTCGACGGGGACGCCCTGGTCGCGCCAGGCCTGGAGGTACTTCACGAAGTAGTCCGCGTAGGTGCCGTAGTGCTCGGCCTTCAGCCAGCCGCCGTTGAGCTGCCCGCTGTCCTTCATCCAGGCGGGCGCGGTCCACGGCGACGCGACCAGGGTGAGGCTCGGGTTGAGCTGTGCGGCCTGTCTGGTCAGGGGCAGCACGTCCTGGAGATCGTGTGCGATCGAGAACTTCGACAGGGTGGGGTCGGTCTGCCCGGCCGGCAGATCGTCGTAGGTGTAGCCGTACCGGGCCAGGTCGGAGCCGCCCATGGGGTTGCGGACGAACGACAGGCCGATGCCCTCGGTGGGTGAGAAGAGCTTCCTCATCGTCGCGTCGCGGGTCGCCGCGGAGAGGGCTCCGGAGCCCTTCATCAGCCAGGCGGCGGTGTCGGTGAAGGAGGCGCCTCCGCCGGTGAAGGTCTGGTAGCGGGTGTTCTCGTCGACGGTGATGCGGGAGCCGCCACCGCCGGTGCCCGCCTGGAAGGTGACCGGCGTCTGCTGCTGGAGGCCGCGCGTGACGTGGCGGCCGCCCGCGTCGTCGGTCGTGGTGAGCCAGATGTTCACCTGCTCGCCGGCGGCCTGTGCCGTGCCGGTGGAGAGGCCGCTCAGTCCGGCCGTGGCGAGCGCGGCGGCGAGGAACACGCTCGCGAGCCGGCGGACGGTCGGCGGCCTCTTCGGCGGTCTGGTCATGTCGGTGCCCTTCTCGGTGGGTGTGGGGGGTCCGTGGACCGAGTGATGGACCGAGGCGTGAGTGAACTGCCCGGGCGAACCGCCGTCAACCCTTTGCGTATTCAGATCTTGAACACACAAGTGGCCGCCATTGCGGGGAATTTGGAATTCAGCCGATGTCGGTGTGAAGTCTTGACGGCACGACGGCCTGGCTGTTGACTCGCCGCACCGCGCCGGAACCGGTTCCGGTACCGGTTCCGACAGCGATGTCAGTCCCTGCACGGCACCCGCCACGGAGGCCCCCGATGCGTGTCACCATCGCCGACGTCGCACGTGAGGCGGGGGTCAGCAAGACCACCGTCTCCCGCGTCCTGAACACCGGGGCGGAGGTGGACGCCGCCACCGCCGCCCGTGTTCGCGAAGTGATCGGTGTGCTCGGTTACGTCCCCAGCTCCGGTGCGGTCGGCCTGGCCCGGGGCAGCAGCCGTACGATCGGCATGCTGACGCCCTCGCTCACCTGGCCGTGGATGGGCGAGGTCCTCCAGGGCGTCGCCGACACCGTCGAAGCCGCCGGCTACGGACTGCTGCTGTTCACCTGCAACCGGGGCGCCGACTCCGTAGAGCACTTCGCCGGCCAGGTCTCCGCCCGGGCCTTCGACGGTCTCCTCGTCATCGAGCCGGAGAACACCCTCGACACCATCACGGCCATGCACCGCCGGGGTCTGCCCGTCGTCCTCATCGACGACCGCGGCCACCATCCGGCGTTCCCTTCCGTGGCCACCACGAACCGCGCCGGCGGCGCGTCGGCGGCAGCCCATCTGCTCGCCTCGGGACGCCACCGCCCCCTCGTCCTCACCGGGCGCCGTGACTTCGGATGCGTACGCGACAGGCTGGCGGGGTTTCTCGAGGTCTTTCCCACCGATCTGGTCGTCGAGGGCGAGTTCACCGAGGACTCCGGCCGGCGCGGCGTCGAGTGGGCCCTCGCCGAGGGCCGGGACTTCGACTGCGTCTTCGCGCACAACGACCTCATCGCCGCCGGTGTGATGCGCTCCCTGCGCGAGGCGGGCCGCCGAGTCCCGGAGGATGTCGCGGTCGTGGGCTTCGACGACATCCCCATGGCCCGGCACACCGAACCACCGCTGACCACGGTCCGCCAGCCCATGCGGCGGATGGGTGAGACCGCCGCCGAGATGCTGCTCGCCGGGCTCGTCGGCGAGACGATTCCCGACGAACCGGTCGTCCTCCCCACCGAACTCGTCGTCCGCCGCTCCGCGCCGGCTTCCTGAGCCACCCTCCTGGCGACCCACTTCGGCCGCCTCCCCGATGCGGCACGGCGCCCCCGCCCCTGCCCGCACGCGCCGGCGGGCATGAACCCCGACCCCGCACACCGCCCCTGTCGTACAGAAGGAGCCGCAATGCCACGACCCCGTCTCAGAAGCAGAACGAGTACGGCGTTGATCGCAGCCACCGCCGTCCTCGGCGGTCTGCTCGCCGGTGCCCTGCCGAGCGCCGCGGCCGCCGACGACCCCGTGCCCGTGGCCGTCGACCGCTTCGAGGGAGAGATCCCCTTCGCGAACCCTCCCGCGGAAGGGATCTTCACCTGGGGCAGCGACGCCGACGACCACCCGACCCTGCGGATCGACGAACGTGCCGACGCGCCGGAGGGCGACAAGGTCCTCGAAGGCAGCTACGACATCAGCGGCTGGGGCGGTTTCAGCCACGACTTCGCCTTCGACGCACCGGCCCACGACTGGACCGCGTTCAAGGGTGTCCGCTTCTGGTGGTACGGCCAGAACACCGCGCCGCTGCCGCCGGGTTCGGGCAAGCGCGTCCACTTCGAGATCAAGGACGGTGGCGCGAACGGCGAGGCGTCCGAACTGTGGACGACGTCGTTCACCGACGACTGGGAGGGCTGGCATCTCGTCGAGATCCCGTTCTCCGACTTCCAGTACCGCGCGGACTACCAGCCCGTCGGCGGCATCGACCAGATCCTCGGCCTGAACGAGATGTGGGGCTACGCCCTCACCCTGCCGCCGGGCTCCCCCGGTTCCTTCGCCCTCGACGGCATGGAGCTGTACGGGAAGGCCGAACCGGCCCTGAACACCAAGGTCGTCACCGACGCCGCCGTGTACCCGGTCGGTGAGGGCGGCACCGCCCAGGTGAGGCTCTCGGTCGCCACCACGGGCTCCGGGCCGATCGACGAGCCGGTCACGGTCACGTACACCACCGAGGGCGGCACCGGCGGCGGCGCCGAGGCCGGCAAGGACTACACGCCGGTCACCGGCAGCGTCACCTTCCCGGCCGGCACGGCCTCCGGCACGTCCCGTTCGATCGCGGTGGCGACGACGAAGGACGGCGCCGCCGAGTCCGCCGAGACGATCCCGCTCACGCTGTCCGTCACCGGGGCCAAGGCCCCCGCGGAGACGCCCCAGGTCGTGGTGGACGCCCACGGCCTGCCGTACCTCGACAAGAGGCTCCCGGTGAAGAAGCGGGTGGCCGACCTGCTCGCACGGATGTCGCTCGCCGAGAAGGTCGGCCAGATGACGCAGGCCGAGCGGAACGCGCTCAAGTCCCAGGGGGACATCGCCTCCTACGACCTCGGCTCGCTGCTCTCCGGCGGCGGCTCGGTGCCCACGCCCAACGCGCCCGAGGCATGGGCGAAGATGATCGACACGTACCAGCTGCGCGCCCGGGCCACCCGCTTCCAGATCCCGTTGATCTACGGGGTGGACGCGGTGCACGGCCACAACAACGTCATCGGGTCGACGATCATGCCGCACAACATCGGCATCGGTGCCGGCCGTGACCCGAAGGTCGCCGAGAGGACGGGCGCCGTCACCGCGAAGGAGGTGCGGGCCACCGGCATCCCGTGGGACTTCGCGCCCTGCCTCTGTGTGACCCGCGACGAACGCTGGGGCCGCTCGTACGAGGCGTTCGGCGAGGATCCCGCCCTGGTGACCGCGATGGAGACCGTGATCAACGGTATGCAGGGCGCGCCGAACGGTAAGGACCTCGACCGCAACGACAAGGTGCTCACCAGCGCCAAGCACTTCGTGGGCGACGGCGGTACCGAGTTCGGCTCCTCGACGACCGGCTCGTACACGATCGACCAGGGCGTCACCAAGGTCACCCGCGAGGAGCTGGAGGCGGTGCATCTCGCGCCGTTCGCCGAGGCCGTCGAGCGCGGCGCGGGCACGGTCATGCCCTCGTACTCCTCGCTGGACGTCCTGGGCGACGACCAGGGCCCGGTGAAGATGCACGCCAACGCCGAGATGATCAACGGCGTCCTCAAGGGCCGGATGGGGTTCGACGGCTTCGTCATCAGCGACTGGCAGGCCATCGACCAGATTCCGGGGGACTATCCGAGCGATGTCCGTACGTCGGTCAACGCGGGCCTCGACATGATCATGGTGCCGACCAACTACCAGGACTTCACCCGGGTCCTGGAGGACGAGGTGACGGCCGGGCGCGTCGGCCGGGCACGCGTCGACGACGCGGTGTCCCGGATCCTGACGCAGAAGTTCAGGCTCGGTCTGTTCGAGCAGCCGTACGCGGACACCACCCACCTCGGCACGGTCGGCTCCCCCGAGCACCGCGCCGTGGCGCGTGAGGCGGTGGCCAAGTCCCAGGTGCTCCTGAAGAACGACGGCGCCGTGCTGCCGCTGAAGACGTCGCAGAAGGTGTACGTCGCCGGTTCCAACGCCGACGACCTCGGCAACCAGGCCGGCGGCTGGACCATCAGCTGGCAGGGCTCGTCCGGCCGGACGACGACGGGGACCACGATCCTCGAAGGGATGAGGAAGGCCGCCCCCGACGCCGAGATCACCTACTCCAAGGACGCCTCCGCCGCCACCGACGGCTACGACGTCGGCGTGGTCGTCGTCGGCGAGACGCCCTATGCCGAGGGTTTCGGGGACGTGGGCAACGGCCACGACCTCGAACTGAGCGGAGCCGACAAGGCGGCCGTCGACAAGGTCTGTGCCGCGATGCGGTGCGCGGTCCTGGTCGTCTCCGGCCGTCCCCAGCTCATCGGTGACCGGCTCGGTGACATCGACGCCCTGGTCGCGTCCTGGCTGCCCGGCACCGAGGGCGACGGCGTCGCCGACGTCCTCTACGGCAAGCGCCCCTTCACCGGGCAGCTGCCGGTCACCTGGCCCAAGTCGGAGGCGCAGCTGCCGATCAACGTCGGTGACGCCGCCTACGACCCCCAGTTCCCGTACGGGTGGGGCCTGACCACTCTGTCCAAGGCGCCCGCCGGCGGGGAACCCGCCTTGAAGGCCATCGCCCTCGCGGCCAGGGTGCTTGAGGCGACCGGTCGCGGAACGTCGGCGGAGGGCAGGGAACTGGTCGCCAAGGCGCGGACGATCGTGCAGCAGCGGATCGGCCAGGACATCACCGAGGCGACGGCCAAGCCGTTCGCCGAAGCGGACCATCTGCTCCTGACGGGCGATCTCACCGGCGCCGTCGGCAAGCTGACGGCGGCTTATCGGGCGGCCTGAGAACCCGGGTGCGGGACCGCTGCGGCCCGCCCCGCGGCCGTCCCGTACCTACCGGGTCGTGCCGGGTCATGCCGGGTCGTGCCGGGTCGTGCCGGGTCGTGCCGGGTCGTGCCGGAGGGACCGACGAGGCACCGCCTCGCTCGGTTCTCGGGTTCATCGTTCCGGCGGCCGGAACACGTGAGGCCCTGGAGGGGAATCCTCCAGGGCCTCACTCATCGGATGCGTCCGGTCAGCTCCGGATCACCGTCGAGGTCAGCCGATCGCCCAGCCGAATCCGCCGCCCGCGGCCGGGAGGCCGTTCTGGCCGGGCTGGTGCACGCTCACCGTCCCGGTCGCGCCGGTACGACCGCCGGTGGCGTTGCCCCACGGCAGGGCCTGCGCGACGCCGTACGGGGTGGTGTTGGGCACGCCGACGTAGAGCCGGGAGGCCGTGACGCCCAGATGGTTGCCGATGGCGTGGCCGGCCGTCGGGCTGCCGCCCAGACCGGAGGCGTTGCCCGCCTCGAGCCAGAAGTCGGTGTCGCCGGGCGCGCCGAACGGGTAGAAGGTCTGCACCGCGCCCGCGTCCGCGGTGGTGCCGACGTCCTCACCGGGGATGCCGACCGCGAGGACGAGGGTGTCGGCCGTGCCGGGCTCGCGCGGTGACAGGTTGGCGAGGGCGAGTTTCTGGCCGAACTTGTCGCCGGCCTCGGCTCCGCCCTGCACGTTCTCGACCTCGGCGTTGAAGTTGGCGGCCTGGGTGACCGCGCCGGCCCCGGTGACCCTGAAGGACTGGACGGCGCCGGCCTGGCTGACGTTGGTGGTGCCGACCGTCAGGGCCTCGCCCGGGGAGCCCACCGCGAAGACGGTGTCGGTCGCGGCGGCCGTGGCGGAGGGTGCGTAGGCGACGGCCGCGACGGCCGCGCCGAACTGGTCGCCCGCCTCCGACGCGCCGGACACGAAGTCGTCGTCCTGGCTGATGCCCTGGAGGGGGGTGGGGATGTCGTCGGCGTTCAGGTCGTGCTTGAGGATCTGCACACCGCCCGCGCTGGCCAGGGTGCCGATCGCCTCGCCCGGCGAGCCGATGACGAGGTGGTTGGCGGAGGCCGCGACGGCGGAGCCGAACTTGTCGCCGGCCTCGGCGGTACCGCCCATGCCCGGCTTGTCCTGGTGGACGGCGACGTTGACGCTTCCGCGCAGGTAGTGGGCGCTGCCCGCGTCGGCGACGCTGCCCAGGTCCTCACCGGGCACGCCGATCACGAGGTACGGCTCGCCCGCGGTGGTGTGACCGGCTGCGACGGCGGCGCCGAAGCGGTCACCGGCCTCGGGGGCCGAGCCCAGGATCGAGCCCGAGCCGGTGCCCTGGACGAGGTCGACAGGAGCCTTGCCGGTGGACAGACCGGCCGCCGCGCCGTAGAAGATCTGGGCGGAACCGGCGTCCGTGGTCGTGCCGACGTCCTCGGCCGGGACACCCACCAGGAGGTCGGTGCAGCCGTCCTTGTCGTCGTCGAAGGTGGCCAGGTTCTCCCCGAAGCGGTCACTCGGCTCGGCACCACCCGAGACGGCGGCGAGGTCCTGGTTGATCTCGGCGGTGCCCTTACCGCCGCCGTGGATCACGCGGACGACACCGGCGCCGGCGTCACCGCCCACGGCCGCCTTCGGGTCACCGACGACCGTGTCCTCCACGCCGTCGCAGTTGAAGTCCGTGATCCGCGGCGCCAGCGCCAGGTCGAGCCTGATGCGCGGAGTGGTGGCGGTCGCGTAGGAGATGGGCTTCCCGGTGGTCTCCAGGGCCGTCTCCAGCTCCGAGACACTGGCCCGCGGGTACGCCTGCTTGAGCACCGCGAAGGCGCCCGCGACGTGCGGGGCGGCCATGGACGTGCCGTTGCCCGAGGAGTAACGGTTGCCGGTGACCGAGGAGACGACGTTGCTGCCGGGGGCGAACACGTCCAGCAGCGGACCCCGGTTGGTGAAGGACGACAGCTGGTCGTCGTCCATGGTGCTGCCCACCGCGATGGCCGAGGAGATGCAGGCGGGGGTGGCCACGCCTTCCACGCCGTTGTTCATGGCGGAGACCACCGTGGCGACACCGGCGGCGCGCAGGTTGTCGATGACCGCCTTGCGGAAGTCCGTGTCACAGTGCGCCGTGTAGGTGGTGCCGGAGCCCAGGCTCATGTTGGCCGCGACGATCGGCATGCCGGACTGCCGGAGCTGCAGGACCTTCTCCAGGCCCGCGAGCTGGTCGCTGTTGTACGCCTTCACGCACGGCGCCTTGCCGACGCCGCAAACCGCCTCGGTGCTGTTCTTGTGGAACACCTGGATGGCGACGATGCCGGCGCCGGGGGCCACACCGGTCTTGGGGGCCCCGGTCAGGCCCTGCCCGTTGCCGGCGGCGATGCCGGCGACATGGGTTCCGTGATGGCACGCCCAGAACCCCGCGCAGGGGCCGCTGTCCGCGTCGGCCGAGCCCGGCCCCTCCTGCTGGTCCGTGCCGTCGGGGCACAGGCTGGTGACGCCGGCGGCGGTGTCGGTGGTCGAGAAGCACGCCTCGGCGATCACCCGGTTTCCGAAGAAGGGGTGGTTGACGGCGACACCGGTGTCGATGATGGCCACCGCGGTGCCGGCGCCGGTCTTCCCCGCGGCGACGGTCTTGTCCGCGCCGATGAGCGGAATGGTCGAATCCAGGCCGGGGGACGCGGCCTCGTCCTCGGTGACGCTCACGACACCGGGCTGGGCGGCCAGTTCCGCCAGACCGGCCTTGTCCACCCGCAGCGTGGTCACGGGCACGGTGGACAGGGTCTGGAGGGCCTTGCCGGTCTTGCCCGCCCGGGCGGCGGCGGGCAGGTCCGCGCGGCTCCTGGTGAGGACGTTGACCCTGACCGTGCCGCCGGCGGCGACCTCGTCGTGAAGGGCCGGATCGATGGGTGCGGTTGCCGCCGGGGTTGCCGTGTCAGCGCTCACCGGGGCGGCGTTGGCCGGTATCGCGCCGAGCGTCACGGCCACCATCGCCGTGATGACCGTGGACCATAGAGGTCGTTTCATGTCGCTCCGTAATGAAGCGGACAGTGGGGGATGCCCGCGTGATCATGGATGGGAAGGCGACACGGTATCGAACGGCCTGTCGAGGGTGAGCCGTACCCCGTTCGGTGGTCGGCACCGGAACTGGCCCCTCTGGGCCGCCACTACGCCGTCCCGCCGCGGTCGGCCGTCCGGCGGCGCGTTCCGGTCTGCCGCCGGCGCGTCGAATGCGAGTTCGTCGCTCACGTGGCGGACACGCACGCGATACACCGTGCGCTCCACCCCGGGGTCGCTATAAGGTAAGCCTTACCTCTCTCGTGTGACTCGTGTGGAAGACGGGAAGTAACGTGCCGCTCTCGACCACCCCCGCCGCCCCGGCCCCCTCCGTCGCGTCCGTCGCGTCCGTCGCGTCCGTCGAGCCGCTCGCGGGTGTCTATCGGCGGCTCGGCGAGATCTCCCCCCTGGTACGGATCCAGGCCGGCCCCGCCCCTCAGGAGACGGCGGCCGGATGGGTCGAGGGGCGACGACTCGGGCGGGAGGCCGAGGCGGTGGAGGGCCTGGTCGCCGCTGAGGAGCGGCGCATCGAGCAGGCGTACGGAAAGGCTCCCCGGCGCGATGTCGCGGCGACCTGGGCGTTCCAGCGGTACACGTTCACCGCCTGTCTCGCGATGAGCGGGCCCTGGTATCTCGAACGGCGTGTGCCGCGCGTGCCGTTGGAGCTGGTCGCGTACGGCTGGCGGGAGCGGGAGATGACCGTCGGCGCCGAGGCGATGACATGTCTGCCCGGCGACCCGCTGGAGGGGTTGCCCGGGGTGCGCACGGTCGCCGGGCCGGAGGCCCTGCGGGCCGAGTTGCGGTCCGCCGTCGCCGAGCATCTCGCCCCGGTGCTGGAGGCCTTCCAGCCGCACGTCCGACGCCGGCCGCACGCCCTGTGGGGCATGGTCACCGATCAACTCGCGGGAGGCGTCTGGCACCTGGGCCGGGCGCTGGGCGACGCGGGTGCCGCGACCGCGGCCGCCGACGCGCTGCTGCCCGGCTCCACACCGCCGTACGTCGGTGCCGCCGGGTTCCGGCCGTCTGCGGATCTGGACGGCGAGCCGACGCGGACCCGTACCAACTGCTGTCTGTACTACACGATCCGGCCGGACGAGCTCTGCGCCACCTGTCCCAGGAAGCGCTGAGGGGGGCCGGACACCTTCCGGTGTCC
>NZ_JBEXOT010000054.1:0-43583 GCF_040611675.1 Streptomyces sp. NPDC006551 | reverse complement strand
TCGGTGGGGGGTTGTCTATTTCTCTTTCACCCCCCCCCCGGGGGTGGCCCTTCCACCCCCCCCCCCCCCCCCCACCGGCATATCCGCTTACGTTCTTCCCGCTGAAGCGTCGCCGGACCGAAGGCGGCGGCCGTCAAGGGAGATCGGGGGTGCACTCATGCGGATCGGACTGCTCACGGAGGGTGGCTACCCGTACGCCACGGGTGAGTCCAGGCTCTGGTGCGACCGGCTCGTGCGCGGGCTCGCCCCGCACGAGTTCGAGCTCTACGCCCTCAGCCGCAGCGCCCGCCAGGAGGACGGCGGCTGGGTCGACCTGCCCCCGCACGTCCGGCGCGTCCGCACCGCGCCCCTATGGGCCCCCGAGGACGACGGCCACAGTTACGGACGGCGCGACCGGCGGCTCTTCGAGGAACACTTCCGCGCCCTCGCCACCGGCCTCTGCGCCGAGCCGGACGACGGGGACGAGAACGGCGAGGAGTGCGCGGACGACTTCGCCGAAGGGCTCTACGGCCTCGCCGAACTCGCCCGCGAGCGCGGCGGACTCCACGCCGCCCTCCGCTCCGAACTCGCCGTCCGCACCCTCGAGTCCGCCTGCCGAGCCCCCGGCGCACGCCGCACCGTGGCCGCCGCCACCGTCCCGGACCACCTCGCCTTCGTGGACCAGCTGGAGCGCGCCCTGCGCCCGCTCTCGCTCGACTGGTACGGCGACGACGGGCTCGGCGCGGTCGACCTCTGCCACGCCGCCTCCGGCGGGACCGCGGCGCTGCCCGGCCTGTTGGCCAAACGCTTCTTCGGCACCCCGCTGCTGGTCACGGAGTACGGCGTACAACTGCGTGCGCACTACCTCACGGCGCCCGACGCGCCGCTCTCCGCGCCCGTCCGCGCCCTGCTCGCCGCCTTCCAGGGCCGGCTCGCCTCCGAGATCTACCGCCAGGCCGCGCTCCTCACGCCCGGCAACACCCACGCCCGCCGCTGGCAGGAGAGGTGCGGGGCCGACCGCGCCAAGATCCGCACGGTCTACCCCGGCATGGAGGCGGAGCGGTTCGCCGAGGTCGGTGAGGACGAGGAGAGCGGCGACCCGGCCACGCTCGTCTGGGTCGGCCGGGTCGAACCCGCCAAGGACCTGATCGCGCTGCTGCACGCCTTCGCCGAGGTGCGCAAGGCGCAGCCCGACGCCCGGCTGCGGATCATCGCCGCGCCGGTGCGGGAAGCGGGCGCCGAGGCGTACCTCGCGCACTGCAGGGGGCTCGCGGCCCAGCTCTTCCCCGACGAGGCCGCCGGGGCGCACGCCGTCGGCGAGAACCCGGTCGCCTTCGAGGAGATCGGCGGCCCGGAGGCGCCGACGCTCGCCGACGCGTACGGGGCGGGCGCGGTCGTGGTGCTCTCCAGCGTCGTCGAGGGCTTTCCGATCAGCCTGGTCGAGGCGATGTTCTGCGCCCGGGCGACGGTCTCGACGGACGTCGGCGCGGTCGTCGAGGTCATCGGCGGCACAGGGCTCGTCGTACCCCCGCGCAATCCGCGGGCGCTCGCCGACGCCTGCCTCGCGCTCCTGCGCGACCCGGAGCGCCGCTACCGCCTGGGCGCCGCCGCGCGCGCCCGCGCGCTCGAACTCTTCACGGTCGAGCAGAACCTGGCGGCGTTCCGCGGCATGTACCTGGAGCTCCTCTCCCACGCCCCGGTGCGCCGCCGCGCCGACGAGGGCGTTCCCTTCGGACACCCGGCGGAGGCGTACGTCCCCGGTGTCTGGGCGGATCAGCCGGTGACCGCGACCGCCGGCGCGGGAGACCACGATGCCTGAAGGAGGCACCCCCATGCGCGGCCCCGCCGCCCCCACGAGCCCCGGACCCTGGGACTCCCACTCCGAGGCGCTGCTCGAGGCGAAGGCCCTGACGACCGAGGAGCCGTCCGCCCCACAGGCCGACGGGCTCTCCAGGGGTCCGGCGGACTCCGCCACCCGCCCGCGGGCCGATGTCGCTCCCAGGCCCGCCCGGCGCGGGCCCGCCGACCCGGTCAAGGCGCTCATGCACCGGCATCGGGAGCTGTGCGAGCGGGCCGTCGACGCCTTGGAGATCGCGGCCGGGCTCGAGGCCCACGGAGTCACCGACCGGACCGCCGCGCGGTTCCGGCACCGGGACGTCTTCTCGCTCGCCGAGGAGCTGTACGTGCGCGTGCCCCGGGGCGGCGAGCCGCCCGCGCGCCCCGCGCGGGAGACCGGCGTGCGCGCCGGCTGGGCGGGGTGGACGCTGCGCGCCCTCGCGCCCGGGGCCGTCGCCGCCCTCGCCGCCGCAGGACTCGCTCTCACCGAAGGACCCGTGCGCCTCGCCGTCGGCGCGGCCGGGGTCCTCGGCCTGGCCGTCGCGCTCGCCGTCGCCGTCCGGCGCGGCCCCCTGCGCGCCGCCGGCCGCACCGTCCCCGCCGCCCGCGTCTGGACCCTCTGGCTCCTCGCGTACGCCGTCGGCGGGGACGGTCTTCTCCACGAGACGCTGACCGGCGGGCCCGACGAGACCTGGGACCTCACCCCCGGCCCGCTCGTCGGGCTCGCCCTCGCGGTCGCCCCCGGCGCCTGGTGCGCCCACCTCTTCGCCACCCGGGCCCGGCGCAGGCTCGCCGCCAGCCGGGGCCTGGAGGAGTTCGCCGCCGGCACGCGCCCCCTCCTGGTCGTCACCGTCGCGCTCCACACGGCCGCCGTGGCCGCCCTGCTGAGCCTGACCGGCTTCGCCTACGGCGCCCTCGCCCTCGGTGTCCTGCTGCTGCTCGCCCGGCTGCTCACCGTCCACGGCTTCCCGGAGGCCGCCGCGAACGGCCTCGCCGCCGCCTGCGCCGCGGAGGCGTTCGCCGTCGCGACCGTCCTGGCCGCGCGGATCCCCGGCCTCGACGTCCTCGCGGAGCCCGTCCGCACCCTCGTCGACCACTGGGGCCCCGGCGCCCTCCCCACCCTCGTCTGCGGCGCCGCGGCCGCGGGCCTCCTGGCCCGCGCCACCGTCGCCCTCTCGCGGGCCTCGGCCCATGCCACCCCCTAGCGCAGGCCCCGCTCGCCGATCTCCCCGATCGGCACGACCCCAGAACCCCGGCGCACCCGCGGAGCCGACGCCGCGGGCGCGCCCACCGCGCAGGACCCTCATCCCAAGGAGACGAAAGAGACATGACCTCCCAACACCCAGCAACGGCCGGTCGGCACGAAGGGGCCGCACGATGAGGGTGCTGCTGCTCGGAGCCAATGGATTCATCGGCCGTTTCGTCGCCGACCGGCTGCTCGCCGACCCGGCCGTCCACCTCACCGCCCTCGGGCGCGGCGACGACGCCGACGTACGGTTCGACCTCGCCGGCGGCAGCCCCGGCGCCCTGACCCGGTTCCTGGACGCCGTCCACCCGGGTGTCGTCGTGAACTGCGCCGGCGCCACCCGCGGCGGCGCCCGCGACCTGACCCGGCACAACACCGTCGCCGTCGCCACCGTCTGCGAGGCCCTGCGCCGCAGCGGCTGCGGCGCCCGGCTGGTCCAGCTCGGCTGCGCCTCCGAGTACGGGCCCTCGCAGCCCGGCTCGTCCACCGCCGAGGACGCCGTGCCCCGCCCCGGCGGCCCGTACGGCGTCTCCAAGCTCGCCGCGACCGAGCTGGTCCTCGGTTCCGGACTCGACGCCGTGGTGCTGCGGGTGTTCTCCCCGGTCGGCCCGGGCACCCCCGCGGGCTCCCCGCTCGGCCGCCTCGCCGAGGCCATGCGCCGGGCCATGCAGGCCGGCGACGGCGAGCTCAAGCTCAGCGGCCTCGGCGTGCAGCGCGACTTCGTCGACGTACGGGATGTGGCCCGCGCCGTCCACGCGGCCTCGCTCTCCGCCGCCCAGGGCGTCGTCAACATCGGCACCGGACGGGCGGTCAAACTCCGCGACGCCGCCGCCGTCCTCGCCCGGGTCGCCGGATACGCCGGAACCCTGCACGAACTCGACGGACCGCCGCAGCGGCCGGTCATCGGCGCGCCCCGCACCGAGACCATCGCCGAACAGCTGGCCGCCGCGCCCTACCCGTACCCCGACGGCTGTGGCGGCTGGCAGCAGGCCGACGTCCGCACCGCCCGCGACCGGCTCGGCTGGCGGCCGCGGATCAATCTCGAAGAGTCCCTCGCCGACATCTGGATGGAGGCGGCATGCCGCATCTGACGACGGGCACGACCGGGGCCGTACGGGAGATGGGCGTCGGCGTCCCCGGTTACGCCCATCCGCTGCTGGCCCCTGTGGAATGGGCCGAACTGACCCGCCCCGGCACCCCTCTGCACTGGGCCGTACTGAACGTCGCCCAGGGCCCCGGGGCCCGCCCCGACCCGCACTGCCTGGAAGCGGCCGGCAGGCTGCGGAACGCCGGGGTCAAGGTGCTCGGGCATCTGGACCTCCGCCACGGTTCCCGGGCCTTCGGCGAGATCGTCTCGGACGCCCACCGCTTCCTCGACTGGTACAAGGTCGACGGCTTCTACCTGGACCGCTGTCCCACGGACCGGGCGGACCTGCCCGAGGTGCGGCGGGTCGCGGCCACGCTGGAGGCGGTGCTCGACGGCGAGGCGCATCTCGTCCTGGGCCATGGCACCCAGCCGTACCCCGGCTATGCCGACGTCGCCGACCAGCTGGTCACCTTCTCCGGCCCCTGGGCGGATTACCGCTGGTCACAGGTGTCCGAGTGGACCGCCGACCATCCGCCGGAGAAGTTCGTCCATCTCGTCCACGGAGTGCCGCGCGGCCATCTCGACGAGGCGATGCGGATCGCCCGCTGGCAGGGCGCCGGGACGATCTTCTTCACCGACCGCGGTGGGCGGTCCGGACAAAACGACCCATTCCAAACACTGCCCGGCTACTGGGACGAAATCGTCTCGCGCATTGGACCAGGTGTCTCGGAATGAGAAGGGGCGTGGCAGTGTTACGGGGAGAACAACCGTACTGACATACCGACCAACGGAGCCCCCGTGTCGCTGCCACCCCTGGTCGAGCCGGCTGCCGAGCTCACCGTAGACGAGGTCCGCAGGTACTCCCGCCACCTGATCATCCCGGATGTCGGGATGGACGGGCAGAAGCGGCTGAAGAACGCCAAGGTGCTGTGTGTGGGCGCCGGTGGCCTCGGTTCGCCGGCCCTGATGTACCTCGCCGCGGCCGGCGTCGGCACGCTCGGCATCGTGGAGTTCGACGAGGTCGACGAGTCGAACCTGCAGCGTCAGATCATCCACAGCCAGGCGGACATCGGCCGGTCCAAGGCGGAGTCCGCGAAGGACTCGGTCCTCGGCATCAACCCGTACGTGAACGTGATCCTCCACGAAGAGCGGCTCGAGGCCGACAACGTGATGGACATCTTCAGCCAGTACGACCTGATCGTCGACGGCACCGACAACTTCGCCACGCGCTACCTGGTCAACGACGCCTGCGTACTGCTCAACAAGCCGTACGTCTGGGGTTCGATCTACCGCTTCGACGGCCAGGCCTCCGTCTTCTGGTCCGAGTACGGCCCCTGCTACCGCTGCCTCTACCCGGAGCCCCCGCCGCCGGGCATGGTCCCCTCCTGCGCCGAGGGCGGCGTCCTGGGCGTGCTCTGCGCGTCCATCGGCTCCATCCAGGTCACCGAGGCCATCAAGGTCCTCGCCGGTGTCGGCGACCCGCTGGTCGGCCGGCTGATGATCTACGACGCCCTGGAGATGCAGTACCGCCAGGTCAAGGTCCGCAAGGACCCGAACTGCGCCGTCTGCGGCGAGAACCCGACCGTCACCGAGCTCATCGACTACGAAGCCTTCTGCGGCGTCGTGTCCGAGGAGGCCCAGGAGGCGGCGCTCGGCTCGACGATCACTCCCAAGCAGCTCAAGGAGTGGATCGACGAGGGCGAGAACATCGACATCATCGATGTCCGGGAGATCAACGAGTACGAGATCGTCTCGATCCCCGGCGCGCGTCTGATCCCGAAGAACGAGTTCCTGATGGGCAACGCCCTCCAGGACCTGCCGCAGGACAAGCGGATCGTCCTGCATTGCAAGACGGGTGTACGCAGTGCGGAAGTCCTCGCGGTGCTCAAGTCCGCGGGCTTCGCGGACGCGGTGCACGTCGGCGGCGGCGTGATCGGCTGGGTCCACCAGATCGAGCCCGAGAAGCCGGTCTACTAGACCCGGAGAAGTGAGAAGGGCCCGGACCTGACATCAGGTCCGGGCCCTTCCTTTCTCCCACACGTCCTACGAGCAGGTCTTCCCGTACGCCGGGACCTTGCCGTCCAGCAGATACGCGTCGATCGTCTTCGTCACGCAGGACCCCGTGCCGTAGGCCCCGTGCCCCTCGCCCTTGTTGGTGACGAGGACGCCCACGCCCGTGCCCAGCTCCTTCGCCATCCGCTCGGCTCCCTCGTACGGCGTCGCAGGGTCACCCGTCGTGCCGACCACGAGGATCGGACCCGCGCCGGGCGCGCTCACGTCCATGTCGGTTCCCTCGCCCTTCACCGGCCAGCTCGCGCACCAGCCGGCCGTGTCCCAGGCCAGGAGCGGTCCGAAGACCGGCGACACCTCGCGGAACTCGGGAAGCAGCGCCCGCGCCTGTGCGACGGTCGGCCGTGCGGAGGAGTCGGCGCACGAGATCGCGCGCTGGGAGTGCGACTGGGTGGAGTAGTGCCCGGACTCGTCGCGGTCGTTGTACCAGTCCGCGAGCTGGAGGAGTTCGTCGCCGGACCCCTTCTCGGCCTGCTTCAGCGCCGACGTCAGCATGGGCCAGTTGCCCTTGGAGTAGAGCGTGATCGCGATGCCGGTGACCGCGAGACCCTCGGTCAGGCGGCGCTCACCGACCGGCAGCGGGCGGGCGTCGAGCCTCTTCAGCAGAGCGGCGATCCGCTGGGTGCCGGCCCTCGGGTCCTCACCCGTGCTCTTCAGATAGTTGTCCAGGGCCCGCTGGAAGCCCATCGCCTGGTTGCGCGCATGGCCCGCGGTGTCGGCGGTCGGGTCGACGACGGCGTCCAGAACGGTCCGGCCCACGTGGGACGGGAACAGGTGCGCGTAGGCGCCGCCGAGCTGCGTCCCGTACGAGATGCCGAAGTAGTTGAGCTTCGCGTCCCCCAGGACCTGCCGGATCAGATCGAGGTCGCGGGCCGTGTTGGAGGTCGTGGTGTGCCCGATGACCTTGCCCGAGCGGCGGGCGCAGCCGGCCCCGAAGGCGGCGCCGTCCCGCATGAAGGCGGCCTCCTCGGCCCCGGTGTCCGGAGACGGGTCCCACCGGGTCTCGGCCTCGGCCTGCTCCTTGTCGTCCCGGCACACGACACCGGCGCTGCGTCCGACGCCGCGCGGGTCGAAGCCGACCAGGTCGTAACTCCGGTTGAGCCCGCCGTACTCGGAGGCCGCGCGGGGGAGGATGTCGACACCGGAGGCGCCCGGGCCGCCGAAGTTGAAGAGGAGCGAGCCGATCCGGTCGCCCTTGGAGCGGGCCTCCTTGCGGATCAGCGCGATGGGGATCGTCTCACCGGAGGGCTTCGTGTAGTCGAGGGGCACCTTCACGGTCGCGCAGCGCCAGTCGGAGCCGGGCCTCTCGCCGCCCTCGGGGGCGGCGCAGGACTTCCAGTCGGGGCGCTGGGAGGTGAGCGAGGCGGGGAGGGCGGAGGACGAGTCCGGGGACGTGGCGCCGTCGGCGGACGGGGTCGTAGCGGGGGTGTCGGTGGTGGCTCCGGGGCTCGTGCAGCCGGCGACCAGCAGCCCGGTGACGGCAAGGACCGCCACCCGTATCCGTATGGACATGATCAACAAACCCCCGCGATCCAGGCCGGAAAACCGCCATCCTAGGCGTCGGTCCGTCCGCTACTTGCAGACGGTCCCCGAGGCCGGGACCTTGCCTTGCAGGAAGTACGCGTCGACCGCGCCCTGCACGCATTTGTCGCCGCTGTTGTAGGCGCCGTGGCGCGTGCCCTCGTACGTCAGCTCCACGCCGACGCCCTTGCCCAGCGCGTTCACCATCGCGCGGGCACCCGCGTACGGCGTCGCCGGATCGCCGGTGGTGCCCACCACGAGGATGGGGGCCGAGCCGGGGGCGGAGACGTCCGGGTGGTCCCAGGTGCCGGGGATCGGCCACTGCGAGCAGTTGGCCAGGGCCCAGCCCATGGAGTCGCCGAAGACGGGCGATGCCTCGCGGAACTCGGGGAGCCGCTCCTTGGCCTGTCCCAGGGTGTAGCGCTCCTTGAAGTCCACGCAGTTGATGGCCGTGTTCGCCGCCTGGATGTTGTTGTACCGGCCGTTCTGGTCCCGCCCGTTCATCGAGTCGGAGAGCGCGAGCAGCAGGCCGCCGTCGCCGCCGTCGGCCGCCTCCAGACCCTGTTCCAGGTACTGCCAGTACTCCTCGGTGTAGAGGGCCTGCACGATGCCGTTGGTGGCGAGGCTCTGGGTGAGCTTGCGCTCCCCGATGCCCCGGATCGGCTTCTTGTCGAGTTCGGCGAGGAGTCCGGTGATGAACGACTCGATCTCGGCCACGTTCGAGCCGGGCAGGGCGCACGCGTCGCCGCGGTCCACGCAGTCCTTCGCGAAGTTGTCGAGCGCGAGCTGGAAGCCCTTGGCCTGGCCGAGGGCGCCCGCCTCGGTGCCGGCGGTCGGGTCGACGACGGCGTCGAACAGGGCGCGGCCGACGTTCTTCGGGAACAGATGGGCGTACACCCCGCCCAGTTCCGTTCCGTAGGAGATGCCGAAGTAGTGGAACTTTTCGTCGCCGAGCACCTGGCGCATCAGGTCCATGTCCCGGGCGGCGTTCGCGGTGCCGACATGGGGGAGCAAGGCGCCGGACTCTCTCTCGCAGCCGCTCGCGTACTTCTTCTGCGCGTCGGAGAGGGTCCGTTCCTCGGCGGTGTCGTCGGGTGTGAAGTCCAGGGAGTAGTAGGCGTCCAGTTCCCGGTCGGTCGCGCACTCGACGCCCTGGCTCCGGCCGACGCCCCGGGGGTCGAAGGAGACCAGGTCGTAGCGGGAACGGAGGTTCTCGTAGGCCGGGGCGAAGGACGGCAGACCGGTGAGGCCGGAGCCGCCGGGGCCGCCGAAGTTGTAGATGAGCGAGCCGATCCGGTTGCTCCGGTCGCGGGCCCGGGCGCGGATCAGGGCGAGCTCGATGGTCTCGCCGTCGGGCTCGGCGTAGTCGAGGGGCGCTTCCATGAAGGCGCACTCCCAGGAGGCGCCCCCGGGGAGGGGCGAGGGGCTGGTGCCGCCGCCCCCGGTGGCGGGTCGACAAGGTCCCCACTCCAGCTGCTGCGACGCGAACCGGGCGAGCCCGGTGGTGGTGGGCGTCTCCGGCGCGGCGGCCTCGTCCCCGCCGTCCGTGCAGCCGGCGGCGAGCAGCACGGCGGAGACGGTGAACAGGGCGGCACGCTGCGCGGCGGAGATCGGCATACAGCCATCGTGTGCCGGGCGCGGCCGCCCCGCGCGGGCGCATGGGCCACGCGGGTGGCGGTACGGGAGGGGCGGGGAGGCGCTCCAGGGCTGGGCCCCGGGGGCGCGGTCCCGCTCGGGCCCTGGTGTCCCGCCCGGGCCCGGGCCGCGTCCGGGTGCGGTGCTCGCCGACCTGACGGGCACGACCGTCCAGCCCTGGCCGGCCACTGTCCGCAGCAGCGTTCCCGCCGAGGCCCCGCCCGGCCCGGTGCCCCGTCCGGCCCTTAGAGCGCGCCCCGCTTCGTCAGCCAGTTGAAGCAGAGCCAGCCCGGCAGGACGGGCAGCCACAGCGTCAGCAGGCGGTAGAGCAGCACCGCCGGGGTCGCGACCTCCAGCGGGAGGCCGACCGCCACCAGGCCGAACGTCAGCGCGCCCTCGACCGCGCCGACACCGCCCGGCGTCGGCGCCGCCGAGCCGAGCGCGTTGCCGGCGAGGAAGACGACCGCCACGCTCGCGTAGCTGATCCCCTGGCTGTCGTGTCCGAACGCGCGGATCGAGGCGTCGAGGCAGAGCACGAAGAAACCGGTCAGGAGCAGCATGCCGCCGATGCCCGTGATCAGTTTCATCGGCCGCTGCAGCACGTCCAGCATGCGCGGCACCACACCCGCGAAGAGCGACCGCAGCCGGGTCGAGACGAACTTCCGCATGAACGGGATCGCGGTGACCACGAGGACCAGGACCGCCACCGTCAGCAGACCGGCGATGACCGTCCTCGACGGGGTGAAGGACTGAGACTTCTCCGTACCGGTCAGATAGCCGAAGGCGAGCAGCAGCATGATGTGCGCCCCCAGGCCGAACAGCTGCGAGGCGCCGACGCTCGCCACCGCGAGCCCCGGTCGCACTCCCGAGCGCTGGAGGAACCGGGTGTTCAGCGCGACACCGCCCACCGCCGCCGGGGCGACGATCTTCACGAACGAGCCGGCGACCTGCGCGACCACCGTCCGCCAGAACCCCACCCGTTCCGGTACGAAGCCGAGCAGGCTCATCGCCGCCGCCACATAGCTCAGCGCCGAGAACAGCACCGCCGCCGCCACCCAGCGCCAGTCGGCCTGGCTGATGGTGGACAGCGGCGTACGGGCGATCTGCGAGAGCAGGAAGTACGCGGCGACGGCGCCGGCGATCAGACTCACCAGGGTGCGCGGCTTGATCCGCTCCAGGCGGACCGGCTCGACGGGCGCCTGAGGCCGGATCAGCAGCACCTGCTGGCGGATCTGCGCGAGGAGATCCTCCTCGCGGGCCTCGTCGAGCGCCTCGCCGAGGGCCCGCTTCTCGGCCTGCTTCTCCGCCCTCTCGATCCTCCGGTCCGACTTGCGGTCGATCTTCGCCTCGCCCTCGGCGGTGGCGGCCTCCACGCGCTCCCGCTTCGCCGCCTCCGAGGCTTCGAGGACGGCCTCGCGCTCCCGCTTCGACCGGTCCCTGGCCATTTTCCGGAGCGTCGCGCGCGTGGAGCGGCTCAGCGCGATCGGCTGGAGGAGGGGGAGACAGTCGGCGATCGCGTCCGGGCCGAGGACCTCCACGGCCGTGGCCACCGCCCGCTCGGCGCCGATCCGCAGACCGAGGGTGGTGAGCAGCTGGGCGATGTCCATCCGCAGGACCAGATCGCCCGCGGCGATCTCACCGCCCCGCAGATCCGTCAGGATCACCTTGCCGGAACGATCCACCAGAATCGCGTCCCCCGCGAGCCTCCGGTGCGCGATCCGGCGTGACTGCAGGGCCCGTACCTGATGCCAGGCGCTGCGCACCAGCTCGTCGGTGATCTCCTTGTCCTCCAGCGAGTCCAGGGTCCGGCCACCCAGGTGCTCGTACACGAGCATCACGGCGTCGGGGCCGAGCTCGGAGGTGGCGATCAGCTTCGGCGCGTTGGCGCCGGCGGCGATCGCCGCGTACGCGAGGAGGGCCTCCTGCTCCAGCGCCTGGCGCAGCGAGACGATCGAGCGGCGGGTGGTGATGGCGCGCAGCGTCAGCCGGCGCCACGCGCGGTAGAAGAACCCGTGCGCCTGCTGCTCGCGGTCGACGACCGTGACGTCGAGCGGCGGTCCGTCCTCCAGCGTCACGATGTAGCGGCGGCCCCGGTCGCCGGTGTCCGCGGAGTCCGGGACGCCCTCCGCGCGCATGGCCGTGACCGGCCGGAAGCCGACCCTGCGCAGGCCGGCGAGCAGTGTCTGGCCGGTGGGCCGGACGTTGGGGGAGCCGACCGCGTACAGCGTTCCGTACGCCACGGTCCAGCCGATGAGGACGGTCAGGATGATGGAGAAGGCGGTGGTGTAGCCGGCCACCAGCATCGTGAACGCGTCGAGCAGCAGGACCGCCCACAGCACCACCCGCCAGCGGGGCCTGCGGGCCATGCCGACCGCGGTCATGTACGCGATGACGGGCGCGAGGTAGTTGTGCACCGGGTCGGTGAGACCGCCCCCGGCCTGCGGCTGGGTGAGCGCGTCCTGGATGGTGCCGGGCGCGGCCTTGGCGACCCAGAGGTCCGTGGCGAGGGTGACACCGTGGGCGAGGACGGCGGCGAGGACGCCGTCGGCGATCCGCAGCCCGTCGCGTTTGATCAGCCGCTCGATGGCGAAGGCGACCGGTACGAGCAGCACGGCGATGCTGGAGACCAGGCCGGCGATCTTGACGAAGAGGTCGGGGGCGCCGCCCGCGCCCTTGTTGATGTCCTGCTCCAGGCCGGAGGTGGTGCCGTGGGCGAAGGCGGCGATGGCGATGACGACGGCGATGGCGAGGACACCGACGAGGAGCCGCATGAGGTCGGAGGGCCGGTGCACACGCGCGGCGAGCAGGGGCTCGTCGACGGAGACGCGTTCGCTGGGTTCTCCGTCGGAGGCGGGCACGCCGGGGTGAGCCCCCTCCTCCGGAGGCTGAGCGTCGTGCCCCATCACCATGTCCGTCTCTGCTTGTGCCACTTTTACCACTTGCGCGGCTTGTCCGTCTTGTTCGTTCCGGGCGTCCCGGTCGCCGTGCTCGACTCGGTGCTCTTGTCGCCCTTGGTCTCGTATCACCAGTCACCGCCCGCACGATGGTGGCACGAAGCGGGGCCCGACGGAGGCATCAGGGGGTTGTCGGTGCGGTGAGGCAGGATGGTCCGGATGAGCGCCGAGGAACCTGAGGATCTTCCCGCGGAGCCTCCCGCGGAACCCGCCGCGGAACTTCCCCCGTACGCGGAACGGGTGCTGGACGTCGCCGAGCTGATCCCGCCGGGCCGGGTGATGACCTACGGCGACGTGGCCGAATGGCTGGACGAGGGCGGGCCACGCCAGGTCGGCCGCGTGATGGCCCTGTACGGCGGTGCGGTGCCGTGGTGGCGCGTCGTGCGCGCCGACGGCACGCTGCTGCCCGGCCACGAGCTGCGCGCGCTCGGCCACTACCGCGACGAGGGGACGCCGCTGCGCGAGGCGGGGCGCGCCGCCGAGGGGCATCTGCCGAAGCTCGACATGCGGCGGGCGCGGTGGGATGGCGGACCTCACACGTGACAGCTTCTGCCAGGGCACGACCGGGCCGGCGGCAGCAGGGCCGTACGGAGTACGACTCGGACGCCGTTCGTATCCCGTAACGTCGTCGTTCGTCCCGTACGGGTCTCCCTTCAGCACCAGCACACCATCCACCAGGACCGGCGATCCACGTGAGTACCTCCTCCACCACCCGACGTACGCGGCGGGCCCACGGCGCGTACCGGCTGGTGCGTACCGCGCCGGCCCCGGTGGATCCCCCTCTGCTGGACGCAGCACAGCGGGAAGTGGTTGACCACGCCGGCGGACCTCTGCTCGTCCTGGCCGGACCGGGCACCGGGAAGACGACGACCTTGGTGGAGGCGGTCGCGGCCCGCATCGAGAAGGGAGCGGACCCGGAGCGGATCCTGGTCCTCACCTTCAGCCGCAAGGCGGCGGTGGAACTGCGCGACCGGATGGCGGCGCGACTCGGGGGCGCTCGGCCGCCGCAGGCGACGACCTTCCACTCGTACTGCTACGCCCTGATCCGCGCCCATCAGGACGCCGACCTGTTCGCGGAGCCGCTGCGCCTGCTGTCGGGACCCGAGCAGGATCTCGCGGTACGGGAGCTGCTCGCGGGCCAGATCGACTTGGAGAAGGCGGGCCTGGGCCGGGTCCGATGGCCCGACGAACTGCGGGCCTGCCTGACGACACGCGGCTTCGCCGACGAGGTGAGGGCCGTCCTCGCGCGCTCCCGGGAGCTCGGGCTCTCGCCCGGGGCGCTCGGGGAGTTCGCCCAGCGGGTCGGGCGGCCGGACTGGAAGGCGGCGGCCGGGTTCCTCGCGGAGTACCTGGACGTCCTGGATCTGCAGGGGGTCCTCGACTACACGGAGCTGGTGCACCGAGCGGTCCTGCTCGCGGAGCGCGTGACGCTGCCCGAGTACGACGCGGTCTTCGTCGACGAGTACCAGGACACCGACCCGGCACAGGTCCGTCTCCTCGAAGCCCTGGCGGGCGGTTCGACAGGGGCCGCCCGAAGGGCGTCCGTGAGGGGCGGTGGTCGGGCGACGGGCGGGCGCACGGTGGTCGCCTTCGGCGACCCCGACCAGTCGATCTACGCGTTCCGGGGAGCCGACGTCAACGGCATCCTGGACTTCCCCGACACCTTCCGCGGGCCGGACGGCCGGCCCGCGGACGTCCGAGTCCTGACCACCTCCCGCCGCTCCGGCGCCGGCCTGCTGGCGGCGACCCGGCTCCTCACCCAGCGCATGCCCCTGCCCCGGCTGCCCGCCGACAAGGTGCGCGCCCACCGCGACCTGGCGGCGGTGCGGGGCGGGGGGCGCGTGGAGACGTACACCTACCCGACCGCCTCCACCGAGCTCGACAACATCGCCGACCTCCTGCGCCGGGCCCACCTCGAAGACGGCGTCCCCTGGCACGCCATGGCCGTCCTCGTCCGCGCCCGCACTCCGATCCCGGTCCTGCGCCGCGCCCTGACCTCGGCGGGCGTCCCCCTCGAAACCGACAGCGCCGACACCCCCCTCCGCCATGAACCGGCGGTCGCCCCCCTCCTGCTGGCCCTCCGCGCGGCGGCGACGGCGACCCCGACGGAGAACGAGCGGGCGGACGGTGTCCCCGAAGGGGACGGGGAGGCCGAGACGGCGACGGAGAGCGGTGGGGCCGCCGGTGGGGCCGCCGCCGGTGGGACCGCCGGGGCCGGCCACGGCGGTTCGGTCGCCGCGGGCTGGCTCGATGCCGAGACCGCGCTCGCCCTGCTCGGCTCGCCGCTCGCCGGGATGGACCCCGCCGACCTCCGGCGGCTCGGGCGGGCCCTGCGCGACGAGGAGCGGGCCGGCGGCAACAACGTGCCGCCCCCCTCCGACGTGCTGCTCACCCGTGCCCTCGCCGAGCCCGAGCGGCTCGCTGCCCACGACCAGTCCTACGCCCGGGGCGCCAAGCGCCTCGGCGACCTCCTGAGGCAGGCCCGCGCCCGCCTCGCCGCCGGCGGCACCGCCGAAGAGGCCCTCTGGCTCCTGTGGAACGGCACCCCCTGGCCCGGCCGCCTCGAGCGCGCCGCCCTGCGCGGCGGCGCCGCCGGGCGCAACGCCGACCGCGACCTCGACGCCGTCTGCGCCCTGTTCGAGGCCGCCGCCCGCGCCGAGGACCGCGTCGGCGGCCGCGGCGCCCTCAACTTCCTCGAAGAGCTCGACGCCCAGGACATCGCCGCCGACACCCTCTCCAAGCGGCAAGCCCGCCCCGACGCCGTCCGTCTCATGACCGCCCACCGCTCCAAGGGCCTGGAGTGGAGCCTGGTCGTCGTCCCCGGCGTCCAGGAGGGCCTCTGGCCCGATCTGCGCCGCCGCGGCTCCCTCCTGGAAGCCGACCGCATCGGCCGCGACGGCCTCGCCGAACCCCTCACCCCCGGCGCCCTCCTCGCCGAGGAGCGCCGCCTCTTCTACGTCGCCGCCACCCGCGCCCGCGACCGCCTGGTCGTCACCGCCGTCAAGGCCCCCGCCGAGGACGGCGACCAGCCCTCCCGCTTCCTCACCGAACTCGGCACCGAACCCAAGGACGTCGCCGGCCGCCCCCGCCGCCCCCTCGCCGTCGCCGCGCTCGTCGCCGAACTCCGCGCCACGACCGTCGACCCGGCCGCCTCCGACGCGCTCCGCACCGCCGCCGCCGAACGCCTCGCCCACCTCGCCGCCCTCACCGACGACGACGGGCAGCCGCTGGTGCCGGCCGCGCACCCGGACCGCTGGTGGGGCCTGTTCGAGCCGACGCACAGCACCGTCCCCCTCCGCGACCGAGACCGCCCCGTCACCCTCTCCGGCTCCGCGCTCGACCAGCTCGCCAACACCTGCGCCCTCCAGTGGTTCCTCGGCCGCGAGGTCAAGGCGGACGCACCCGCCACCGCCGCCCAGGGCTTCGGCAACGTCGTCCACGTCCTCGCCGACGAGGTCGCCTCCGGCCGCACGCCCGCCGACCTCGACGTCCTGATGGCACGCCTCGACTCCGTCTGGGACGGCCTCGCCTTCGACGCCCCCTGGAAGTCCGCCCAGGAGAAGGAGCACGCGCGCGTGGCGCTGGAAAGGTTCCTGCGCTGGCACGTCATGGACCGCGGCGGCCGCACCCCGGCCGCCACCGAGCACGACTTCGACGTCACCCTCGAAGCCGGTGAGTACGAGGTCCGGATCCGCGGCTCCATGGACCGTGTCGAGGCCGACGAGCACGGCCGTGCCTACGTCGTCGACTTCAAGACCGGCAAGTCCGCCCCCACCCGTGACGAGGTGGCCCACCACCCCCAGCTCGCCGTCTACCAGCTCGCGGTACGCGAAGGAGCCGTCGACGAGGTCTTCGACGGCCGCCGCCCGTCCCCCGGCGGCGCCGAACTCGTACAGCTGCGCCAGCCGGCCCCCAAGAAGGAGGGCGGAGACGCGCTGCCCAAGATCCAGGCGCAGGAGCCCCTGGCGGGGGAGTGGGTCGGCGACCTGCTGGCCACCGCGGCCGGCCGCGTCCTGGACGAGCGCTTCACCCCCTCCACCGGCCAGCACTGCACCCACTGCGCTTTCCGCGCCTCGTGCAGCGCCCAGCCGGAGGGCCGCCACATCGTCGAGTGAGCCACGGCACGGCACGCCCCGGCGGACCGGCGGACAGGACCCGAATGGAGTAGCGGGAGCGCGCCCGGCGGTCCAGGCTGGTACGTGGGGCACACGCGAGGAGGGCCCTATGCGATCCCATCGGAAGCTCCGGGCCGCGACCGTCGTCTGCGCGGCCGTGATCGCGGGCGCCGCTCCGGCCGGGTGGGCCGCGGCGACCCCCGCGCCCTCGGACGTACGGATCGTGGCCGTCGCGCCGTCGCCCGACCCGTTCAGAGGTCTGAGCGCCGATGAGATCGGCGACCGGGCCGTCACCGCCACCCAGTCCGCGACCTCCCTGCGGATGGCCGGCCGGGTCACGTCGGACGGACAGCCGGTGGACATCGACCTCGCGCTCAACGACAAGAACGAGTGCACGGGACAGATGAAGATCAAGGGAGGCACCGCCGACCTGCGGCAGGCCGCCAAGATCACGTACTTGAAGGGCGACGAGCCCTTCTGGCGTGCCTCGACGGCCTCCCAGGGGTTGCCGCAGCAGCGGGTCGACGCCACCGTCGAACTTCTGAAGGACCGCTGGCTGAAGATCACTCCGGGGCAGGAGGGCAGCAGCGACCTGAGCGGGGTCTGTGACCTCAAGAAGCTGCTCGACGACATGGGCGACGACGCCTCCGAACGCAAGGGGCTGACCAGAGGGCCGGACGCCGAGGTCGACGGGACCCCCGTCGCCACGGTCCTGAAGAAGAAGCCCGGCGGGGAGACGACCACGGTGTCCGTCTCCCAGGAGGGCAAGCCCCACATCCTCAAGATGGTCAAGACGGGCGGCGACGAGCCGGGGTCGATCGTCCTCTCCGACTACGACAAGCCCGTGAAGGTCGTCGTACCGCCGGCGAACGAGACGCTGGACGTCTCCAAGCTGAACCCGAGCACCGGGCTGAACGCCTCGACCTGAACGCCTCCGCCCGGACACCTCCGCCCGAACGCCTCCGCCCGGACACCTCCGCCCGGACACCTCCGCCTGCTCGGCAGCCCTCGGCCGCCGCCGCCCGGGCGGGGCTGTCGGTGGTCCCGGTTAGCCTCTCTGGGGTGACCGCACGCATCACCGACCCCGAGCAGCTCAAGGAGCTCCTCGGCATCCCGTTCACCCCGGAGCAGACGGCCTGCATCATCGCGCCGCCCGCCCCGCAGGTCATCGTGGCCGGAGCCGGTTCCGGCAAGACGACGGTGATGGCCGCCCGGGTGGTCTGGCTGGTCGGCACGGGCCAGGTCGCCCCCGAACAGGTCCTCGGCCTCACGTTCACCAACAAGGCCGCCGGCGAACTCGCCGAACGGGTCCGAACCGCCCTCGTCCGCGCCGGCGTCACCGACCCCCACGCGATCGACCCCGACCATCCCCCCGGCGAGCCCCGCATCTCCACGTACCACGCCTTCGCCGGGCAGCTGCTCACCGACCACGGCCTGCGGCTCGGCCTGGAGCCCACCTCCCGACTGCTCGCCGACGCCACCCGGTACCAGCTCGCCGCGCGCGTGCTGCGCGAAGCCCCCGGCCCGTACCCCGCCCTGACGAAGTCGTTCCCGACCCTCGTCAGCGATCTCCTCGCCCTCGACGCCGAGCTGTCCGAGCACCTCGTCCGTCCGCGGGACCTGGAGGCGTACGACTCCGAGCTCCTCGACGCACTCGCCCGCGCCAAGCTCTCCAACGCCGACCTGCGCAAGGTCCCCGAGACCGCCGCCGCCCGCCGCGAGCTGCTCGACCTCGTCGTCCGCTACCGCGCCGCCAAACGCTCCCGCGACCTGCTCGACTTCGGCGACCAGATCGCCCTCTCCGCCGAACTCGCCACCACCCGCCCCGAGGTCGGCGCCCTCCTCCGGGACGAGTTCCGGGTGGTTCTCCTCGACGAGTACCAGGACACCTCCGTCGCCCAGCGGCTGCTGCTCTCCGGCCTCTTCGGCGGAGGGACCGGACACGCCGTGACCGCCGTCGGCGACCCCTGCCAGGCGATCTACGGCTGGCGCGGAGCGTCCGTCGCCAACCTCGACGACTTCCCCGCCCACTTCCCGTACGCGGACGGCACCCCCGCCACCCGCCACGCCCTCTCCGAGAACCGGCGCAGCGGCGGCCGTCTGCTCGACCTCGCCAACGGGCTCGCCGCACCTCTGCGCGCCATGCACGCGGGCGTGGAGGCGCTGCGTCCGGCACCCGGCGCGGAGGGCGACGGCACAGTGCGCATCGCGCTGCTGCCCACGCACGCCGAGGAGATCGACTGGCTCGCCGACTCCCTCGCCCACCTCGTCCGCACCGGCAGGGAACCGGGCGAGATCGCCGTCCTGTGCCGTACGGCGACCGACTTCCCCGCGATCCAGGCCGCCCTGGTCGCCCGCGACGTCCCCGTCGAGGTCGTCGGCCTCTCCGGGCTCCTGCACCTGCCCGAGATCGCCGACCTGGTCGCTGTGTGCGAGGTCCTCCAGGACCCCGGTGCCAACGCCTCCCTCGTCCGCCTTCTCACCGGCCCCCGCTGGCGCATCGGCCCGCGCGACCTGGCTCTCCTCGGCCGCCGCGCCCGGCTCCTCGTGCACCGCGAACGCGCCGGCGACGCCGCCGACGACGACCGGCGGCTCGCCGCCGCGGTCGAGGGCGTCGACCCGGCCGAGGTCATCTCGCTCGCCGACGCGCTCGACACCTTCCTGGACTCCGGAGGCGAGGACGACGGCCTGCCGTTCTCGGCCGAGGCCCGCGTCCGCTTCGCCCGCCTCGCCACCGAGCTGCGCGGTCTGCGCTCCTCGCTCGCCGACCCCTTGATGGACGTCCTGCACCGGATCCTCGCCACCACCGGCCTTGAGGTCGAACTCTCCGCCTCACCGCACGCGCTCGCCGCCCGCCGCCGCGAGACCCTCTCCCACTTCCTCGACATAGCGGCTGGCTTCGCCTCCCTGGACGGCGAGGCGACCCTGCTGGCCTTCCTCGGCTTCCTGCGTACGGCCGCGCAGTACGAGAAGGGCCTCGACAACGCGCTCCCGGGCGGCGAGAACACGGTCAAGGTCCTCACGGCGCACAAGTCGAAGGGCCTCGAATGGGACGTGGTGGCGGTGCCGGGCCTGGTCGCCTCCCAGTTCCCCAGCGGCAGGTCCCGCGAATCATGGACCTCGCAGCCGCAGGTGCTCCCGCACGCCCTGCGCGGCGACGCCGCCACCCTGCCGGACGTGGACAGCTGGGACGCCGCCGCCCTCAAGACCTTCAAGGAGCGGATGCGGGACCACCAGCACACCGAGGAGCTCCGCCTCGGCTATGTGACCTTCACCCGCCCCCGCTCCCTCCTCCTCGGCTCCGCCCACTGGTGGGGCCCGGCCCAGAAGAAGCCGCGCGGCCCTTCGGACTTCCTCACCGCCCTGTACGACCACTGCGCGGCCGGCTTCGGCGAGATCGAGGCCTGGGCCGACGAACCGGAGAAGGACGCCGAGAACCCCGCGCTGAAGGAAGACACCGCCGACCAGGCCTGGCCCCTCCCGCTCGACCCGACCTCCCTGGAACGCCGCCGCGAGGCGGCGCAGCACGTCCGCACCCTCTTGCGGGCGACTGTTCCGCAGGGCGGAACGTACGCGCTGCCCGCCCAAGGGCCCGCACCCCAGGACCCCGACGAGCCCTGGCCCGACGCCGAGCCCCCCTGGGACGAGGACCCCTTCTGGCACGAGGAGCCCCCTGCGGACGAGGTCCCCGCCCCCCGGGTACCCCTGGACGACGCCCACGACGACCTCACCCCCGAAGACGCCCGCACCCTCGCCTCCTGGGACCGTGACCTCACCGCTCTCACCACCGAGCTCCGTCGCGCCCGCGCCACCACCCGCGACGTCCTGCTGCCCGCCTACCTCTCCGCCTCCCAGGTCCTCCGCCTCGCCGCCGATCCCGACGGCTTCGCCCACGACCTGGCCCGGCCCATGCCCCGCCCCCCGCAGCCCGCGGCCCGCCGCGGCACCCGCTTCCACGCGTGGGTGGAGTCCCGGTTCGAGGAGCTGCCGCTCCCCCTGCTCGGTCCCGACGAGCTCCCCGGCGGCGAGGACTTCGCCGGCGAGCCCGAGATCGTCGACGAGCGGGACCTCGACGCCCTCAAGGAGGCCTTCGCCCTCACCCCGTACGCCCGCCGCACCCCGTACCGCGTCGAGGTCCCCGTCCATCTCTCCCTCGCGGGACGGGTGATCCGGGGCAGGATCGACGCCGTCTACCGGGACCCGGACTCCGGTGCGTACGAGATCGTCGACTGGAAGACCAGCCACCTCCGTACCGCCGACCCCCTCCAGCTCGCGATCTACCGTCTCGCCTGGGCCGAACAGCACGGCCTCCCCGTCGACGAGGTGGAGGCCGCCTTCGTCTACGTCCGCACCGGAGAGGTCGTACGGCCCCGCCGCCTCCCCGGCCGTGCCGAGCTCGAGGACATCCTGCTCGGCAGACGGGAGGAGGGACCTGAGGACGGACCGCCGGACCGGCGCGCTCCGGGCGCCGGATAGGCTCAGGAGCATGAGCTACACCCCGGACAGCGCCGTCCAGACCGCACGTACCCAGGCCGTACGCACGTACATCCAGCGGCACCGCGCCGCCTTCCTCGACGACCTCGCCGAGTGGCTGCGCATCCCGTCCGTGTCGGCGCAGCCCGAGCGTGCCGCGGACGTACGGCGCAGCGCCGACTGGCTCGCGGCCAAGCTGACGGAGACGGGATTCACGACGGTCGAGGTCTGGGAGACCGACGGCGCGCCCGCCGTCTTCGCCGAATGGCACTCAGGGGACGCCGACGCCCCCACCGTGCTCGTCTACGGCCACCACGACGTCCAGCCCGCCGCCCGGGAGGACGGCTGGGACACCGACCCGTTCGAGCCTTACATCACCGACGGCCGGATGTACGCGCGCGGTGCCGCCGACGACAAGGGCCAGGTCTTCTTCCACACCCTCGGCGTCCGCGCCCACCTCGCGGCGACCGGCCGCACCACTCCCGCCGTCAACCTCAAGCTGATCGTCGAGGGCGAGGAGGAGTCCGGTTCCCCGCACTTCCGCGACCTCGTCGAGTCCCACGCGGACCGGCTCGCCGCCGATGTCGTGATCGTCTCCGACACCGGCATGTGGTCCGAGGACACCCCGACCGTCTGCACCGGCATGCGCGGCGTCGCGGACTGCGAGATCCAGCTGTACGGCCCCGACCAGGACATCCACTCCGGGTCTTTCGGCGGAGCCGTGCCGAACCCGGCCACCGTCGCAGGCCGGATCGTCGCCGCGCTCCACGACGAGAACGAGCGCGTCGCCGTTCCCGGCTTCTACGACGGCGTCACCGAGCTCTCCGACGCCGAGCGCGCCCTCATCGCCGAGCTGCCCTTCGACGAGGACGGCTGGCTGCGCACCGCCAAGTCGCACGGCACCCTCGGCGAGTCGGGCTTCAGCACCCTGGAGCGGGTCTGGGCCCGCCCCACCGCCGAGGTCAACGGCATCGGCGGCGGCTACCAAGGCCCCGGCGGCAAGACGATCGTCCCCGCCTCCGCCCAGCTGAAGCTCTCCTTCCGGCTGGTCGCCGGCCAGGACCCGGCCAAGATCGAGCTCGCCGTGCGCGACTGGCTCGCCGCCCAGGTCCCCCAGGGCATCCGGTACGAGATCGTCTTCGGCGCCCCGACCCGGCCCTGCCTGACCCCGCTCGACCACCCGGCCCTGCGGTCGGTCGCCCGGGCCATGAGCCTGGCCTTCGACGGAGCCAAGATCCGTTACACCCGTGAGGGCGGCTCAGGCCCCGCCGCCGACCTCCAGGACGTCCTGGGCGCGCCGGTGCTGTTCCTCGGCATCTCGGTACCGTCCGACGGCTGGCACGCCCCCAACGAGAAGGTCGAGCTCGGCCTCCTCATGAAGGGCGTCGAGACCACCGCTCATCTGTGGGGCGACCTGCCCGCTGCCGTCCCGGCAGCCGCCCCGCAGCGCTGAACGCTGAACCCACACACCTGATCCGGGGGAGTTGGAAGCACCTGTGAGCAGCATGAAGTACGAGTCAACGGACCGTCCGATCGGGCTCACCGCCCCGAGCGGCATCGACCGCGCGGCCCACCACCGCCTCGACGAGGCATGGCTGGCCGCCGCCTGGAGCCACCCCACGACCCGCGTCTTCGTCGTCTCCGGCGGCCAGGTGCTGATCGACGAGCCCGCAGACAGCGCTGACGGCCGCACCGAGCTCGTCATGACCCCGGCCTTTGAGGCTCCGGTCACCGAGACCCACCGCTATTTCCTGGGCACCGACGCCGAGGGCGTCTCCTACTTCGCCCTCCAGAAGGACTCCCTGCCCGGCCGCATGGACCAGTCCGCCCGCCCGGCCGGTCTGCGTGAGGCCGGTCTGCTGCTCTCGCCCCGCGACGCGGGCCTCATGGTGCACGCCGTCGCCCTCGAGAACTGGCAGCGCCTCCACCGCTTCTGCTCCCGCTGCGGCGAGCGCACGGTCATCGCGGCCGCCGGTCACATCCGCCGTTGCCAGGCCTGCGGCGCCGAGCACTACCCGCGCACCGACCCCGCCGTGATCATGCTGGTCACGGACGAGGAGGACCGCGCGCTCCTCGGCCGCCAGGTCCACTGGCCCGAGGGCCGCTTCTCGACCCTGGCGGGCTTCGTCGAGCCCGGCGAGTCCATCGAGCAGTCGGTGGCGCGCGAGGTCTTCGAGGAGGCGGGCGTCACGGTCGGCGAGGTCGAGTACATCGCCAGCCAGCCGTGGCCCTTCCCGTCGAGCCTGATGCTGGGCTTCTTCGCGCGCGCCACCTCCTCGGAGATCACCGTGGACGGCGAGGAGATCCAGGAGGCCCGCTGGTTCTCCCGCGAGGACCTGACCGCCGCCTTCGAGTCGGGCGAGGTCCTGCCTCCGTACGGCATCTCGATCGCGTCCCGTCTGATCGAGCTCTGGTACGGCAAGCCGCTGCCGAAGCCCGGCGACGTGGTCTGACCGGGCTCCATGGCCGAAAAGAGCCCCCTGCCGGCACTGCCGGGAGGGGGCTCTTCCACGCGGTCGCGGAGCCGGTCGGCTCAGACGCCGACCTTCTGCTTGACCTGCGCGAGCGACGGGTTCGTCAGCGTCGTACCGTCCGGGAAGAGGACGGTCGGCACGGTCTGGTTGCCTCCGTTGGCCTTCTCCACGAACGCGGCCGACTCCGGGTCCTGCTCGATGTTGATCTCCGTGTACGCGATGCCTTCGCGGTCCATCTGGCTCTTCAGCCGACGGCAGTAGCCGCACCACGTGGTGCTGTACATCGTCACAGTGCCCTGCATGGCCTGGCGCTCCTCTGTTCGCGGGTGGGTCCGAGGAAAGGAACGTACGCGCCCGCGCCTCCATTCCCGTATTCGTACGACCGGTGCCCTTCGCCTGTGGACAACCCGCCGCACCCACCCCACCGAACCTGGCAGCATGGCGGGGTGACAGCAGCAACGCACTCCTCTCTCTTCCCGCGGGTCCCCGAGTCGGCCGACGCGGTGCTCGACGGGCTCGACCCCGAGCAGCGCGAGGTCGCCCTCGCCCTGCACGGCCCGGTGTGCGTGCTGGCGGGAGCCGGCACGGGCAAGACGCGGGCCATCACCCACCGCATCGCCTACGGCGTGCGGGCGGGGATACTCCAGCCCGGCAGTGTGCTGGCCGTCACGTTCACCAACCGGGCAGCCGGCGAGATGCGCGGCCGTCTGCGCGAGCTCGGCGCGGGCGGCGTCCAGGCCCGCACGTTCCACTCCGCGGCGCTGCGCCAGCTCCAGTACTTCTGGCCGAAAGTCGTCGGTGGCGATCTTCCCCGACTCCTGGAGCGCAAGATCCAGCTCGTCGCCGAGGCCGCCGCACGCTGCCGCGTCCGGCTCGACCGCAACGAGCTGCGCGATGTCACGGGCGAGATCGAGTGGGCCAAGGTCACGCAGACCGTCCCCGCCGACTATCCGGCGGCCGTCGCCAAGTCGGTCCGCGACGCACCCCGGGACCCGGCCGAGATCGGCCAGATCTACGCGATGTACGAGCAGCTCAAGCGCGACCGCTCGGTGATCGACTTCGAGGACGTGCTGCTGCTCACCGTCGGCATCCTCCAGGACCGTCACGACATCGCCGACCAGATCCGCCGCCAGTACCAGCACTTCGTCGTGGACGAGTACCAGGACGTCTCCCCGCTCCAGCAGCGGCTGCTCGACCTCTGGCTCGGCGACCGCGACAGCCTCTGTGTCGTCGGCGACGCCAGCCAGACCATCTACTCCTTCACCGGCGCCACCCCCGACCACCTGCTGAACTTCCGCACCCGGCACCCGAACGCCACCGTGGTGAAGCTGGTCCGCGACTACCGCTCCACCCCCCAGGTCGTCCACCTCGCCAACGGACTGCTCAGCCAGGCCCGCGGCCGCGCCGCCGAGCACCGCCTGGAACTGATCTCCCAACGCGATCCCGGCCCCGAGCCCGCCTACACCGAGTACGCCGACGAACCCGCGGAGGCCGAGGGCACCGCCCGCCGCATCCGCGACCTGATCGCCGCCGGCGTCCCGGCCGGCGAGATCGCCGTGCTCTACCGCATCAACGCCCAGTCCGAGGTCTACGAACAGGCCCTCGCCGACGCAGGGGTGCCGTACCAGCTGCGCGGCGCCGAGCGGTTCTTCGAACGCCAGGAGGTCCGCGAGGCGGGCATCGCCCTGCGCGGCGCCGCCCGGGCCGGGGGCAACGACTCCCTCCTCGACGACGCCGAGGACCTGCCCTCCCAGGTCCGGGCGGTGCTCTCCACCAAGGGCTGGACCACCGAACCGCCCGCCGGCTCGGGCGCCGTCCGCGACCGCTGGGAATCGCTCGCCGCCCTGGTCCGCCTCGCCGAGGACTTCGCCCGCGCCAAGCCCGGCGCCACCCTCTCCGACCTGGTCGCCGAGCTCGACGAGCGGGCCGCCGCCCAGCACGCCCCCACCGTCCAGGGCGTCACCCTCGCCTCCCTGCACGCCGCCAAGGGCCTGGAGTGGGACGCGGTCTTCCTGGTCGGCCTCACCGAGGGCATGATGCCGATCACGTACGCCAAGACCGACGAGCAGATCGAGGAGGAGCGCCGGCTCCTGTACGTCGGGGTCACCCGCGCCCGGCTCCACCTCTCGCTGTCCTGGGCGCTCTCCCGCTCCCCGGGCGGCCGCGCCTCCCGGCGCCCCACCCGCTTCCTCAAGGGGCTGCGACCCGGCTCCGGCCCCCTCGGCGCCGCCGGCGCGGGTGGCGGCGGCTCCGTCGAACGGGGGAGCGGCGGCGGCCGGCGCAAGCGCCGGGGCCCGGTGCGGTGCCGGGTCTGCGGCGCCACGCTCACCGAGGCCGGCGAGATGAAGCTGACACGCTGCGAGGACTGCCCCTCCGACATGGACGAGGCCCTGTACGAGCGGTTGCGCGAGTGGCGGTCCGACCAGGCCAAGCAGCTCGGGCAGCCCGCGTACTGCGTGTTCACCGACAAGACGCTGATGGCGATCGCCGAGTGCGTGCCCTCCACCGACGGCGAGCTGGCCTCCATCTCCGGGGTCGGCGCCCGCAAGCTGGACCGGTTCGGTGCCGACGTCCTGGCCCTCTGCGCGGGCGAAGAGCCAGGTGAGGAGCCTGGAGGGGACGACGAGGAGCAGTGATGAAAACTCGTCGAAAAAATAGTTTGCGCCCGCCCCGTCAAGCCCCATAGGTTCTTAACCACGGAAACAGCGGCTTCTTCGAAGCCCTGTCTTCGTGCTGTACTTATCCGAATACACGAGGGCCCGGCTCACCCCGAGCCCTCCGAGACGCCGAGAGGAGGCGATTCCAGTGATCAGCATCAACCACAACATCAGCAGCAACGTCAGCTTCGTCGTCACCGACAAAATGATCGATCGCTCGGTCGTCTCCGCATGCTCGCTCGGCCTCTCCGGTTCGGCGTTCATGGGCAGCGGTCTCCCTGGCACCGGTCTGTCCGGTGCCGGCATGGCCGGCGCCCCGGCCCTTCGGCCGGCGGCCGTCCTGGCGGGTCTTCCCGTCATGGAGCGCATCGAGCGACCGACCAAGGCACTGGAAGCAGGAGTAGCAGCAGCCCAGGCGAAGGCCTATGGCTTTGCGGCGACCGGTGCCGAAACCAAGCAGCAGACGACGCAGCACCACACGATGTGGGCCTTCCGTGGGCTCGAACCCTGGAGTGATCCAGCCTGATCCTCGATCAGGCCGGCGCCTTCAGGGCCGCGGAACCCCACCCGGGATCCGCGGCCCTTCTGTTTGTCCCCGAACGGGGCTGACAGAGCGAAGGGGCCTCGGGACAAAGCAAGACCCGGTACCAGCCGAAACCCCGGCCAACAGGCCGGAACAACAGACGAGGAAAAACAACCGTGCAACTCGAAGCGCACGCCCCGTCCGTACCGCCTTCCGAAACGATCCCCCCGCCCGGCCTCACGGAGGACTCCACCTTGACCCCCCTCACCACGCTCTCCGCGCTCGACGACGCCATCGAGAACCTCGGCGTACCCGTCCCCTGCCGCTCGTACGACCCGGAGGTCTTCTTCGCCGAGTCCCCGGCCGACGTCGAGTACGCGAAGTCCCTCTGCCGCACCTGCCCGCTGATGGAGGCCTGCCTCGCCGGCGCGAAGGAGCGGCGTGAGCCGTGGGGCGTCTGGGGTGGAGAGCTCTTCGTCCAGGGCGTCGTCGTCGCCCGCAAGCGGCCGCGTGGCCGCCCGCGCAAGAACCCGGTCGCGGCATGAACGTCACCGGAACCATCGACCGACCCCTCACGCACGATCCCCAGAAGCAGGCCCCGATGACCTCTTCCACGAGCGAGCCGTCCGGCTCCGCTACCCCAGACGTTTCCACCACCGGCGCGAACGCCTCGCGTCAGAACAGGACCCGTGAGATGCAACTCATCCCAGAAGCCCTGGCTCGTGCTCATATGCACGACCTCATGCGGGAAGCCGACGCGGAACGCCAGGCCCTGCGCCTGGTCGCCGCCCGGCGGATGCAGCGGCGAGCCGAGCGTGTCTCGCTGCGCGCCCGGCGCGCGCTGGCCATGGCCGTCATGCACTGACCCGAAGAACCCTCGCGGGGGCCGGTCCGAACGGACCGGCCCCCGCGGTGCGTTGCCCTGCGACCGGCTCCCCGTCCGACTATCGTCACCAGCGTGAACGACGCCCGGACACCCGAGGAGCCCATCGTGTGCGCCCGCTGCGGCAAGACCGCCGAGGAGCTCCCGGTGACCTGGTCCTGCTCCGTGGAGGACGGCGCCCGTCGCTACCTCTGCGACAGCTGCGCCCGCGAGAACATCCGATCCATCGAGGGCCGTCTCGACTCCACCTGGTGGTGACGGCCCCGTCGCTCACTCCTCCGCGAGGAAGCCGGGCAGCCACTCCTCCAGCTCGTCGCGCATCCGGACCGTCGCGTTCAGCTGGCAGAGCACACCGATCGTGCTCAGGGTCACACGGTGTATCAGCAGGTACGACGGCGGCAGATTGAGCTGCTTGCCCAACTGGTGTGCCGGGGAACGAAGGTCGGCGATGCGCGCGGCCTGCGCCCTCATCCAGCCCCGGGAGAAGCCGAAGGCGTCCGCGTCCGCGGGCTCGATGATCGGCAGGAGGTACTCGAGCACGGCGTCCGGGTCGAGCTCGATGGACTCCTTGACGAACCCCTCCCCACGGAGCAGTTCGTAGACCCCCTCCGCATCGCCCTCCAGCGCCATCCGCAGACACCTGCCGATCGTCACCGGAAGCCCGCCCGGCAGCCGGTCCACCGTGCCGAAGTCCAGGACCCCGAGCCGCCAGCTCTCCGGACCGGCCTCGTCCTCGTCGTCCGTCCCGCCGGGCAGCAGCCGGAAGTTGCCCGGATGCGGATCGGCGTGGAGCAGCCCCGTGCGAGCCGGACCCGAGAAGAGGAAGCGGGCCAGAAGCTGACCGGCCCGGTCCCGCTGCTCCTGCGTGCCGTCCGCGATCACCTCGGACAGCGGGATCCCGTCGATCCACTCCGTCACCAGGACCTGCTCCGACTGGTGCACCACCCCGGGCACCACCACATCCGGATCGTCGGCGAACTGCTCCGCGTGCTCCCGCTGGGCCCGCGCCTCCAGGCCGTAGTCCAGCTCCTCGGCCACCCGGTCGCGCATCTCCGTGATCAGCGGCTTGATGTCCATGCCGGGGACCAGCGGGCCGAGGAGCCGCGCGAACCGGCTCAACTGCGCCAGATCCGAGAGCAGCGCGTCGCCCGCCCCCGGATACTGCACCTTCACCGCGACCTCACGGCCGTCGTGCCACACCGCCCGGTGCACCTGCCCGATCGAGGCGGCCGCCGCGGGCTTGTCCTCGAACTCCAGGAACAGCTCCCGCCACTCCTCCCCGAGCCGTTCCTCCAGGACTCCGTGGACCGTCCGTGTCGGCATCGGAGGCGCGGCCTCCTGAAGCTTGGTGAGCGCCGCCCGGTAAGGGCCCGCCACCTCCTCGGGGAGCGCCGACTCGAAGACGGAGAGCGCCTGCCCGAGCTTCATGGCCCCTCCCTTCAGCTCGCCCAGGACCTTGAAGAGCTGGTCGGCCGTGCGCTGTTGCAGCTCGCGGGCGACGATCTCCGCGGACTTGCCGCCGATCCGCTTGCCCAGGCCCCACGTGGCCCGTCCGGCGAAGCCCAGGGGCAACGCGGCCAACTTGGCGGTCCGGGTGACCGCCTTCCGGGGAAGATCAGACATGCGCCCCTCCAAATCCCAGACCGCCGTGCCGCGCAGGGCGGTTACCCCGCCATTGTGTCCTGTGGCATCCCGGCCTCCGAGGCGCGCACCCCTTCTCTGTTACGTACGGCCCCGCACGGGCACGAAGGGTGCGGTCTCAACCGCTCCACGCGCCACTCGAGAAGCGGCAGCGACGCCTCCCACCGTGCCCCCGTGCTCGCCGGCAACTCGCCGTCCAGGAAGGCCAGCGCATGGGCGGCGGCCAGTCCCGCCACGGCCGTCGCCAGTCCGAGATCGCAGGCCGGCAGCGGTTGGGGCGCGCCCGAGCGCCACTGCGCCAGCATCCGGGGCCAGACCGGTTCGCGGTCCGTCCGTTCTTCCTGCACGCATCGCGCGCACGCCGTGCCGCCCGGCAGCACCAGCGGTCCGACCACACCGGTGGCCTCCAGCACGCCCGCGTAGAGATGAGGAGTGCCGGTGGTGATCCAGTCCTCGGCGGACAGCGGGTCGGGGACATAGGCGCCGAGGCCGTCCCGAGGTGTCACCACGACGAGGGAGAGGCCGGGTTCGCTTCCGCCGTCCTCCGGCGCGGGAAGTGCGGCTCGTGCCGCCCGGCCGCCCGGGGCCCAGCTCCGCACGAGCCGGCGGGCCGCCACGGCCCGGCGCTCGCCGACCGCCTCGGCGGGCAACCCGGCCGGCGACACCTCCCACGGCTCCACCGACCCGGAGTCCAGCACCTCCACGCGGCCCACTCCGGAGGCCGAGAGCAGCGCCGCGACCGCCGCGCCGACCCGGCCCGCGCCCCGGACCTGGACGCGCAGGGCCCGTCGCGCGGCCAGCCGCCGCGCCGCCCCGTCCGGTGCCGGATCGACCACGGAGAGCGACGCGAGGTCGGCTCGCAGCGGGTCGAGCGCGGGATCCGACCGCCCGGGTGCGCCGGGTTTGCCCGGCCGGCTCGCCGAGGCGTCCGCGATCAGCCCGGCGTCCGCCAGCCGGCCGAGCAGGGCCTCCAGCTGCCCGTCCGGCAACCCCAGTGCCCGAGCCTCCGCCCGCAGCAGTTCCATGCCGCGGGTGCCGTCGAGCAGCCCGAGCAGACTGCCGGTGGTCGTGTCGAGCGGCCCCACCAGCACCGCGTGCGCGGATGTGGTCCCGAACTGCACACACTGCAGATTCCGCCAGGCGCGTCGCAGCGCCGGTTTCACCATCGGATGCATATCCGCCCCCGTGATCTTGCTCCGTGATCCTGTTCCGTGATCTCGACGTCAGAATGCCCGCGAGCCGAAGCGGACGCCGAAAGTTGTCCACAGGGTCGGTGTGTCAATCATTCGAATAGGGCACGGTGCGACAGGATCACGGCCGAACCGATCCCGAGGCGGGACTTCCCCCGCTGACAGCGGGTAACGTCGGGCGCGTGCCCGCCGACCCACAGCGCAGCGTGACAAGCAAACCGCCCCGCGGCTCGGGGACCAGTGCGGTCGAGGTCCGCAGAAGCTCCCGGCGGAACAGAACCGTCTCCGCCTACCGCGAGGGCGACCGGACCATCGTGCTCATCCCGGCTCGGATGTCCGAGGCCGAGGAGCAACGCTGGGTGTCGGTCATGCTGGACAAACTCGCCGCCCAGGAGAGCAAGCGCGTCCTCGGCGACGCCGAACTGACCGAGCGCGCCGAGCGGTTGTCGGAGCAGTACTTCAACGGCAGGGCGCGTCCCGCGTCCGTGCGCTGGGTGACCAACCAGAACACCCGCTGGGGCTCCTGCACCCCTTCGGAGGGCAGTATCCGGCTGTCGCACCGGCTGCAGGGCATGCCCGAGTACGTCGTCGACTACGTGCTCGTCCATGAGCTGGCCCACCTCCTGGTGCCCGGCCACGGACCCCGGTTCTGGCGGCTCCTGGAGGCGTATCCGCGCACCGAGCGGGCCCGGGGCTATCTCGAAGGCGTCGTCGCCGCCGAACGGCTGCCGCATCTGCCGACCGCTCGCGAGGAGTGACCGCTCCGAATCTGTACCGAATGTGTACCGACTTGGCTCAATGTCGGATACAGCCGTTAGCCTGGCGCGACGCATTCACATTTCGGGATGGGGGACGGTCGTTACGCATGGCCAGGGAATTCCAACGCGGCCACAAGGCCAAGATCAGTGATCTGACACCGGGGACCGATCTGTACGTGGGCGTGCAGATCGCGGGGCCCGGGCTGACCTTCGACATCAGCTGCTTCGGTCTCGACGCGAACGAGCAGCTCTCGGACGACCGGTACTTCATCTTCTTCAACCAGCCGAAGTCGCCCGAGGAGTCCATCCAGCTCCTCGGCGCGCAGTCCGGCGACACCGAGTCCTTCCGCGTCACACTCGACCGCCTCCCGGCGAACATCCACAAGCTGTCGTTCACCGCGACGATCGACGGCGCCGGCCAGATGTCGCAGATCGGCCCCGGCTACATCCGGATCGTGGCGGGCGGCGAAGAGGTCGTCCGGTACGCCTTCACGGGCGCGGAGTTCTCCACCGAGCGCGCCGTGATGCTCGGCGACTTCTACCTCAAGGACGTATGGCGGTTCGCCGCGGTCGGCCAGGGCTTCGACGGTGGTCTGGAGGCGCTGCTGAGGAACTTCGGCGGTGAGGTCGCCGAGGAGGAGCCGGCCGCGCAGCAGCCGCAGGGCGCGGCCCCCGGCTTCGCCCCTCCGCCGCAGGCTGCCGCCCCGCCCGGCTTCGGCGCGCCCACGGCGCCGCCCGCGCCCCAGGTCCCCCAGCCCGCCCCGGCGTTCGGCGCGCCCGCGCCCGCTCCGGCGCCGGCTCCGCAGGCCCCGGTCCAGCCGGTGTACGCGGCACCCGCGGCGGCGCCGCCCACCGCCCCGCCGCCGGCGCCCTCGCCGTACGGCCAGCCGCAGCCGCCGCAGTTCGGACAGGTCCCGGGCCAGGTCCCGCCGCCCGGCGCGCCCGCCCCGTACGGCCAGCCCGCGCCCGCCCCGTACGGCCAACCCGCGCCCGCCGCGTACGGCCAGCCCGCCTTCGGTCAGCAGCCCCCCATGGGCATGCCCCCGGCCGGTATGGGCGTCCCCCAGGGCGCCCCGGCAGCCGGCGCCGGACTCGCCGCCGCGCTCCAGCCGTACAAGGAGACGGCGACCGGCGCGCGTTGGACCCCGCAGAACCAGCAGCTCATGCGGGTCGACCTGGCCATGGGCGGCGTGCCCGTCCTCGCCCGGCAGGGCAGCATGGTCATGTACCAGGGCAAGGTCGAGTTCAGCCACAAGGGAGCCGGCTTCACCGGCCGGATCGTCGGCAACGCCACCGGCCAGGAGATGCAGCTGATGCGCTGCACCGGCCGCGGCCAGGTCTTCCTCGCCGAGGAAGGCGCCCATCTGCACCCCATCGAGCTCCAGGGCGACGGAATCTGCGTCTCCGCGGAGAACGTCCTCGCGTTCGACGAGTCGCTGCAGTTCGAGATCCGCCGGATCGAGGGCCACGGCATCCCCGGCGGCGCCCTGTTCACCATGCAGTTCCAGGGCACCGGCACGGTCGTCGTGAAGACCCACGGCATTCCCGTGGTGCTGCCCGTCACGCCGACCACTTTCGCCGACTGCAACGCCGTCGTCGCCTGGTCGTCCGCGTCGCAGGTGATCCTCTCCAGCCAGGTCCGGCTGCGCCGCAACGCGTACCCGGGTCACAGCGGGGAGACCGTGAACCTCCAGTTCCGGGGTGCCCCCGGCAACTTCATCGTCGTCCAGCCGTACGAGGTCTGAGGGAGCCCGAAGAATGAACCAGCAACTCGCGGGCTTCGCCCCGACCCCGATGGCGGCCCGGATGGAGAACCACGGCCGCACCATGCTCAAGGTCGCCATGGCCTCCGGCCAGGACCTGTACGCCCGAACCGGCTCGATGGTCGCCTACGAGGGCTTCATCACCTACGAGCCCAACCCGCCCGCCGTCCGCCAGGTCGCGCAGCAGTGGATGACCGGCGAGGGCGCGCCCATCATGAAGTGCTCCGGCGACGGACTGCTGTACCTCGCCGACTACGGCGCGGACGTCGTCGTCATCAATCTCGACAACGACTCCCTGTCCGTCAACGGCACCAACGTCCTCGCCTTCGACGCCCACCTCCAGTGGGGCGTGGAAAAGGTCAAGGGGCTGGCCAAGTTCGCCGGTCAGGGCCTGTTCAACGTCGAGATCGCGGGCACCGGATGGGTCGCCCTGACCTCGCGCGGCACCCCGATCGTCGTCGACTGCGGCCGCGGCGAGGACGAGACGTACGTCGACCCCGACGCGCTCGTCGCCTGGTCGCCCGCGCTCAAGGTCAAGGGCAAGCGCAGCTTCAAGGCCTCCTCCCTGATCGGGCGGGGCAGCGGCGAGGCGTACCAGATGGCCTTCTCCGGCCAGGGCATCGTCGTCGTACAGCCGAGCGAGGACAGCACCGACCGCCTGCGGATCCGGGGCTGAGGGGGAGCGAGAACACACCATGCAGAGCCCGCTTTTCAACTACGCCGAGCAGCAGAGCCAGGAACGGTACGTCATCCAGAACCCGCAGCTGCTGCGGGTGGCGCTCACCGGCCAGGACGACATCCTCGCCCGCAAGGGCGCCATGGTCGCCTACCAGGGGCTCGTCGACTTCGACGGCGAGTACCAGACGTCCACCCAGCGCCGGGCCCGCGCCAGGACCGGTGAGGGCCTCGACCTGATGCGCTGCTCCGGTCAGGGCACGGTCTACTTCGCCAACCTCGCCCAGTACATCCACGTCGTGGAGGTCGAGCAGGAGGGCATGACCGTCGACAGCGCCTATGTGCTGGCGCTGGACTCGACCCTGCACACCGAGGTCATCGCCGTGGACAGCCAGTACGGCATCTCCGGCTCCGGCAAGTACCAGCTCAACATCTCCGGCCGTGGCAAGGTCGCCCTGATGACCTCCGGTCAGCCGCTGATGATGCAGGTCACGCCCGAGAAGTATGTCAACGTCGACGCGGACGCGATCGTCGCCTGGTCCACCGGGCTGCGGGTGCAGATGCAGGCACAGACGACGAACTCCAACGTCCGCCGCCGCCGCGGCAACACGGGCGAGGGCTGGGAACTCAGCTTCCTCGGCCAGGGATACGCCCTGGTCCAGCCCAGCGAGGTCATGCCGCCGCAGAACGCCGCCATCGGCCAGGGCCTCGCGGCCCAATTCGGCGCCGGGCAGCACGGCTCGCACGCGCAGAACCAGAACAACGCCTGGAACTGAGCCGGTGCGTGAGTAAGGGGCGGTCGCCCTGGTGACCGCCCCTTACCGCTGCCTACGCGAGCCGGGCGCGGGTCCGCTCCGTCAGCCGTACCACCGACTCGTCGGCCACGCCCGCCACCTCGTCGTAGGTGTACCAGCGCAGGTCCAGCGACTCGTCGCTGATCGCCTCCACCGCGCCGGCCGGAGCCAGCGCGGCGTACTGCACGTCCAGGTGCCAGTGGCAGGGCGCCGGAATCGGATGCCGGTCCAGACGCACCGGACCGCCGGAGAGCAGGGTCAGACCGGCGATCCCCGACTCCTCGGCCGCCTCGCGCAGCGCCGCCTCCGCCACCGTCGCGTCACCCGGCTCGCAGTGGCCGCCCATCTGCAGCCACATGCCGAGCTTCTTGTGCAGCGTGAGGAGGACCCGGCCGCGCTCAGGGTCGACGACCAGCGCGCTGGCCGTCAGATGCCCCGCCCCGCATGCCTTCCACATACCGTCCGGATGGGCGTCCAGGTGATCCAGATAGATCTGGCGCAGCTCTTCCTGTTCGCCGTTCGCCTCGTACGTCTTCAGTACGAGCACGGCGTCGTCGTGCAGACTCACTTGTCGTCTTCGCTCTCGTCGTCGCCGTCACGCCTGTCGGCCGCCTCGCCCAGCATCTTGTCCAGCTCGGAGAAGTCCAGCTGTTCGCGGTGGACGAAGCCGTCGGGGTCGTCCAGGTCGGACGCCGTCGGCAGCATGTCCGGGTGCCCCCACAGGTCGTCGCGACCGTCGACACCCCGCGCGTCCGTGAGCGAGGCCCACAGCCGGGAAGCGTCCCGCAGTCGGCGCGGACGCAGTTCGAGCCCGATCAGAGTGGCGAAGGTCTGCTCGGCGGGGCCACCGCTCGCCCGGCGCCGGCGCAGCGTCTCGCGCAGCGCGTCCGCCGAGGTCAGCCGGGACTTGGCGGCCTCGTGGACCACCGCGTCGACCCAGCCCTCGACCAGCGCGAGCGCCGTCTCCAGACGGGCCAGGGCGGCCTTCTGCTCCGGGGTGTCCTCGGGCTGGAACATGCCCTGCTGGAGGGCCTCCTGCAGTTGCTCCGGGTGCGTCGGGTCCAGCTGGCCGACCGCGTCCTCCAACTTGGAGGTGTCGACCTTGATCCCGCGGGCGTACCCCTCGACCGCGCCGAACAGATGCGCCCGCAGCCACGGCACATGGGCGAAGAGCCGCTGGTGGGCCGCCTCGCGCAGCGCCAGATACAGCCGCACCTCGTCCTTCGGCACGCCCAGGTCCTTGCCGAGGGCCTCGATGTTCAGCGGCAGCAGCGCCGCCTTGCCGGCCGGACCCAGCGGCAGACCGACATCCGTCGACCCGACGACCTCGCCCGCCAGCGCGCCCACGGCCTGACCGATCTGCTGGCCGAACATGGCACCGCCCATGGAGCGCATCATGCCGATCAGCGGGCCCGCCATGGCCTGCATCTCCTCGGGCAGCACATCGCCCATCGCCGCGCCGACCCGCTCCGCGACCGGGTCGACCAACTGCTGCCACGCGGGCAGCGTCGCCTCGACCCATTCGGCGCGGCTCCACGCCACGGCCGTGCTCGCCCCGGAGGGCAGCGACGTCACACCGTCGAGCCACAGGTCGGCGAGGCGCACGGCCTCCTCCACGGCGGCCTTGTCCGCCTGACCCACGCTGGCGTCCTTCGTGCCGTCCGCGGTGCCCTGTGCGACGACCTGGCGGGCGATCTGCTTGGCCATGTCCCAGTTGACGGGACCGCCCTCATAGCTGAGCATCTGGCCGAGCTGCTGGAAGGCCGCGCCCAGGTCGTTGGGGTTCAGCGAGCCGAACATCGCCGCGAACGGATTGTCACCGCCCGGGCCGCCGGGAAGACCGCCGAAACCGAACGGATTGGCACCGAACGGGTTGCCGCCGCCCTGGCCACCGGACCCCTGGCCACCTCCGGCGGGGTCCTTCTTCTTGCCCTCGTCGCCGTTCTCCGGCTCCTCCGGCGGAAGGCCGAATCCGAATGGGGTGTCACTCACAGGTTTCCTCGGCTCGTAGGGCCGCCGGCTTCCTGCCGACGGCGACTGCCCGTCTCTCCACACCACCAGCGTAGACATCCGGGCCGGATATGGGCTCGGTGCTCCGCCGGGCCGTGGCCTGCGGCAGGATGGACGCCACCTGGTACGTACGCGTCATTCGGGTACGTACTGAAGACAACCGCTGGAGACGCCCGGTGAGTTCCCCAGATCCTCAGGTTCGCGGAGCGCGAAACCACTCAACCCGGTCCGCCGGACGTGGCCCCGTCGTCGCGGTCACCGGCGCCGCCTCCGGGGTCGGTGACCTGCTGACCAGACGTCTGGCCGCGTCGGACGAGATCAAGCGGGTCGTCGCGATCGACGAGCGGCGCGGCGAGGTCCCCGAGGCGCAGTGGCACATCCTCGACGTCCGCGACCCGGCCATCGCCGAGAAGCTGAAGGGCGCCGACGTGGTCGTGCACCTCGCGGTCGACCTCGACCTGGAGTCGGACGCCGCCGCCCGTACCGCCTACAACGTGCGCGGCGCGCAGACCGTCCTCACGGCCGCCGCCGCGGCGGGCGTCCACCGGGTGGTGCTGTGCACCTCCGCCATGGTCTACGGCGCCCTGCCCGACAACGACATCCCGCTCTCCGAGGACGCCGAGCTGCGCGCGACCGCCGAGGCCACCGGCGTCGGCGACATGCTCGAGATCGAGCGGCTCGGCCGCCGCGCGCCCCGCGCCCACCCCGGCCTCAACGTCACGGTCGTCAGACCCGCCGTCCTGGTCGGCGGTACGGACACGGCGCTGACCCGCTACTTCGAGTCGCCCCGGCTGCTCGTCGTCGCCGGGTCCCGCCCCACGTGGCAGTTCTGCCATGTCGAGGACCTGGTCAGCGCGCTGGAGTACGCGGCGCTCGGCAAGGTCGACGGGGAGTTCGCGGTCGGCTGCGACGGCTGGCTGGAACAGGAGGAGGTCGAGGAGCTCTCCGGGATCCGGCGCATGGAGCTGCCCTCCGCCGTCGCCCTGGGCGCCGCCGCCCGGCTGCACCGGATCGGGCTCACCCCGTCCCCGGCCGGGGACCTCGCGTACACGATGCATCCATGGGTGGTGAGCGTCGGCAGGCTGCACGACGCGGGCTGGCGGCCGAAGTGGACCAACGAGGAGGTGCTCGCCGCGCTCCTGGAGGAGGTCGAGGGCCGGCACACGGTCGCCGGGCGGCGGCTCGGCCGCAAGGACGCGACGGCGGCGGGCGCGGCCGGCGCGACGGTGGCGCTGCTCGGCACGGCGGCACTGGTACGGCAGATGCGGAAGCGGCGGGGCCTGTAGGACCCTCCGAGGGACGGACCGGACAGCCGGTCGAAACCGCTATTCCGGGATGTCCGTGCGGTACGGCACCATGGGCACCATGGCACGCACCCCTGACCACCCCGGCGAGCAGGCCGCCGCCGACCCGATCAAGCTGCTCGCGATCCGCGACACCCCGCTCTCGGTCGACGAGGTCTTCCGGGCCGTCGGCGACGACGCGGCCGGAGGCACCACCCTGTTCGTGGGCACCGTGCGCAACCACGACAGCGGCGCGGACGTCGACGCCCTGGGCTACTCCTGCCATCCCACGGCCGAGGCCGAGATGCGCCGGGTCGCCGAGAAGGTCGTGGCCGACTACCCGGTCCGCGCCCTGGCCGCCGTCCACCGCGTGGGCGATCTGCGCATCGGCGACCTCGCGGTCGTCGTCGCCGTCTCCTGCCCGCACCGCGGCGAGGCGTTCGAGGCCTGCCGCAAGCTGATCGACGACCTCAAGCACGAGGTCCCGATCTGGAAGCACCAGAAATTCTCGGACGGCACCGAGGAGTGGGTGGGCGCCTGCTAGGTCGTGTCCGCAAGGTCTCGCCCAGCCCGGCCCTGATCCCGCGCACAGGACCGAGCCCCTGGCAAGCGACGCGCCGACGTCCAGTAGTCGAACGCCCGATTTGCGTAACCGGCCCCCCGGCAGCAGCGTTGGAACAGCAGATCGTTAGTCTGCTGATCGGCCGTCGGCCGTTTTGCGGTCGCTCATGGGGATGGGAGGTCGGGATGACAGCGCTCGCCTGGTTGCTGATTCCACTTTTCGCAGTCGTCGGCGCGGCGATATGGGGAAGCTGGGCCCAGAGGAACAAGACCATCGGGGACGTCGCCGAGCTCGCCGGCTACGCACGGTTCAGGGACGCCATGGAGCGGTCCCGTTCCGCCGCCGACCGGGAGCTGACCGAGATGACGTCGTCGTCGCCGGGTTCACCCGTACGCAGTAGCCACGTCTCCGGCTGATTCCCTCCCCGCCGGCCGCCTCGTACGGACCCGCCCCACAGGTGCGCTCACAGACCGGTCCCGTACTGTCGTTCCATGCCACGCCGCACTGCGACGATGCTCGCCTCCACCCTCGTCCTGATCACCCTGCTCTGTGTGGGCGTCTTCGTCCGGGTGCCGTACGCGGAGATGAGCCCGGGCCCCACGGTGAACACCCTCGGCGACGCCCGCGGAGAGCCCGTGCTGCAGATCTCGGGTCGTCAGACGTACCCCACCACCGGGCATCTCAACATGACGACGGTCCGTGTCACCAGTGCGGACTACCGGATGAACGTGGTCGAGGCGGTCTACGGCTGGCTGGCCCATGACAACGTCGTGGTGCCAAAGGAGACGCTCTACCCGGACGGCAAGACCGAGGAGGAGTCGAGCCAGGAGAACGCCGAGGAGTTCAGCCAGTCCCAGGAGAGCGCGAAGGTCGCCGCCCTCGGTGAGCTGGGCATCCCGGTGACCACCCGGGTCGTCGTCGCCTCCGTCGTGAAGGACAGCCCGGCGCAGGGGGTCCTGCACGCCGGTGACGTCATCAGGGCCGTCGACGGCGTTCCGGTGAAGGAGCCCGGTGACGTCGCCGAGCAGGTGACCAAGCGCAAGCCGGGCGAGAAGGTCGAGTTCACGATCGTCCCCGCCAAGGAGGCGGCCGCGGCCGAGAAGGCCGGGAAGGAGCCGACCGCCACCCGGAAGGCCACGATCACCACCGTGAAGTCGAAGGAGGGCGACCGGGCCATCGTCGGCATCCAGGCCGGTACGGACCACGTCTTCCCGTTCACCATCGACATCAAGCTCGCCGACGTCGGCGGCCCCAGCGCGGGCCTGATGTTCGCGCTCGGCATCGTCGACAAGCTCACCCCCGGGAGCCTGACCGACGGCAAGTTCGTCGCCGGCACCGGCACCATCGACGAGAAGGGCAAGGTGGGCCCGATCGGCGGCATCGACATGAAGCTGGTCGGCGCCCGCAAGGCCGGCGCCCAGTACTTCCTCACCCCGGCCGACAACTGCGAGTCCGCCGCCTCCGACACCCCCGACGGCCTCACGCTGATCAAGGTGAACACCATCGACGACGCGACGGCGTCGCTGGAGAAGCTCCGCAACGGCGACACCCGGAACCTGCCCAGCTGCTCCAAGAGCTGAGCCGCGGCACCACGCGCGCGTGGGGGGGCGTCACGGTCGACGACCGGGGCGCCCCCACCCTGTAGGGCTCAGCCCTCGAAGGTCGCCGCCAGCGCGTCCGCGAGTCCGGGCACCAGGTCCGCGCCGGTCAGCACCTCGTTCGGCGAGTCCTTCTCGCGCAGCCGGATCGCCGCCTCGCGTGCTCCGTCGCGCAGCACCGCCACGGTCATCCGGACCTCCTGACGGTCGGGGTGCCGGGCCACCCACTTCGCCAGACCGGCTTCGTCGAGACCGTCCGGCACGGACGCCTCGGCCGACGGCGGCAGCATCAGGCGCTCCACGGTCAGCGCGCAGCCGGCCACCGCGTCGGGCCAGGCGATCGTGCCGAGGAACTCGTCGAGGGGCTTCCCTGCGGGCAGCTCCTCCTGCTCGATGGGGGTGTAAGCGGCGACTTCACCGCCTTCGAGGCCGAGCTGGGAGGCGAGCCCCGGCTCCTGGGCGCGCAGCTTGGCGGTGTCGACGAGGGCGAAGAGCCGGGCCGGCCGGTCCCAGCCGAGGCCTGAGGCGTACTCGTCGATCTCGAGCACCGCGCGGGTGAGGGGACTCGCGGCCATGGGGGTGCCGGAGGGGGAAACGTTGGACATGGATGACATCCTGCCTCCTCATGCCCCGAAGACGGGAACTAGGTAAAGCCTCAGTAAGTTGCATCAGTGGGCTCTACGATCGCGGGGCCTGCTTATCGACGCATCAACCTCGAGGGGCGCACGTTGGCTTTCCAGATGCCGGACCGCGGAGGCGGCGGAGGCCCGTCCGGGCCAAGGATCAGAGTCGGCCGGCCGTCCCGGCGGGCCCGCACCCTGCTCATGACACTGGGCGTGCTGGCCGTCCTGGCCATGGCGTTCGTCATGTTCGCCGGGTTCTGGACGGACTGGCTCTGGTACCGCTCGGTCGCGTACTCGTCCGTGTTCACCACCACCCTGTGGACCAAGATCGGCCTGTTCGTGGTCTTCGGTCTGCTCATGAGCCTCGCCGTCGGCCTGAACATCTGGCTGGCGCACCGGCTGCGGCCGCCGCTGAGCGCGATGTCGCTGGAGCAGCAGAGCCTCGACCGGTACCGGATGGGCCTGGCTCCCTACAAGAAGTGGGTGCTCCTCGCGATCGCCGCCCTGGTGGGCCTGATCGCCGGTGCCTCGGCCTCCGGACAGTGGCGGACCTGGCTGCTGTGGGTGAACGGCGTCCCGTTCGGGCAGAAGGACCCGCAGTTCCGGCTGGACGTGTCGTTCTTCGCCTTCGACCTGCCCTGGTACCGCTTCCTGCTCGCCTTCGGCTTCGCCGCGACCGTGCTCTCGCTGGTCGCCGCCGCGCTGACCCACTATCTGTACGGCGGACTGCGCGTCACCAGCCCCGGCGCGCGCGCCACCGCCGCCGCGACCGGCCACCTGTCGGTGCTGCTCGGCGTCTTCGTGTCGCTGAAGGCCGTGGCGTACTGGCTCGACCGGTACGGCCTCGCCGTGAAGTCCAGCGACTTCAAGGCGGCCGGCAACTGGACGGGTCTGCGGTACGTCGACGCCAACGCCTATCTGCCGGCGAAGACGATCCTCTTCTGCATCGCGGCGATCTGCGCCGTGCTGTTCTTCGCGACGCTCTGGCGGCGCACCTGGCAGCTGCCGGTGATCGGCTTCGGTCTGATGGTGCTCTCGGCGATCCTGATCGGCGGCCTGTACCCGGCCATCGTGCAGAAGTTCCAGGTCCAGCCGAACGAGCAGGCCAAGGAAGCGCCGTACATCCAGAAGAACATCGACGCGACGCGCAAGGCGTACGACATCGACCAGACGAAGCCGGAGAACTACTCCGGCAAGTCCACGGTCAAGGACAAGGACAAGCTCCGCTCGGACTCCGACACGGCGGCGAGCTACCGCGTCCTCGACCCGAACATCGTGTCGCCGACGTTCCAGCAGCTGGAGCAGAAGCGGAAGTACTACCAGTTCCCGACCACGCTCGACATCGACCGCTACCAGGGCAAGGACACCGTCGTCGGCCTGCGTGAGCTGAACATCAAGGGCATCCCGAAGCGGAACTGGATCAACGACCACTTCACGTACACCCACGGCTTCGGCGCCATCATGGCCACGGGCACCCAGACGGACGCCAACGGCTCCCCGATCTTCACCGAGTCCGGGCTGCCGACCACGGGCGAGCTCGGCACGTACCAGCAGCGGATCTACTACGGCGAGAAGACGGACCAGTACTCCATCGTCGGTGGCCCGCAGAAGGAGCTGGACTACGAGGAGAACGGCGAGAAGACCACCAGCTACGAAGGCAAGAGCGGGGTCAACCTCTCCAACGCCTTCAACCGCGCCGCCTACGCCGTCGCCTTCAGCGAGCCGCAGATCCTCTACTCGGGAGCCATCGGCGAGGGCTCGCGGATCCTCTACAACCGCACGCCCAAGGAGCGCGTCGAGGCGGTCGCGCCATGGCTGACCATCGACGGTGACGCCTACCCGGCGGTCGTCGGTGGCCGGATCCAGTGGATCGTCGACGCGTACACGACCACCAACGGCTACCCGTACGCGTCGCGTACGACGCTGGGGGAGACCACGGCCGACGCGCTGACGGTCGGCAACCAGCAGCGCGCGGTGGTCGCCCAGCAGAACCAGGTCAACTACATCCGCAACTCGGTGAAGGCCACCGTCGACGCCTACGACGGCACGGTGACCCTCTACCAGTGGGACAAGGAGGACCCGGTCCTCAAGACCTGGATGAAGGCGTTCCCGGACACCGTGGAGCCGCGTGAGGCGATCAAGCCGGAACTGATGCAGCACCTGCGCTACCCGCAGGACATGTTCAAGGTCCAGCGCGAGCTGCTCACCCGGTACCACGTCACCAACCCGGCGCAGTTCTACAGCGGCTCGGACGCCTGGCAGGTGCCGGACGACCCGACCACCAAGGAGGGCAACGCCGTCCCGCCGTACTACCTGAGCATGAAGATGCCCGGGGATGCGGACCAGCGGTTCTCGCTCACGACGACGTTCACCCCGAACGGGCGGCCCAACCTGGGCGGCTTCATGGCGGTCGACGCCGAGGCCGGCAGCAAGGACTACGGCCGCATAAAGCTGCTGAGGGTGACCTCCGAAGTGCCGGGCCCGGCCCAGGTGCAGAGCAAGCTCAACGGTCTGCCGGAAGTGGCCCAGTTCGTCCGGGACATGAGAGGCGCCGACTCCGACATCCAGTACGGCAATCTCCTCACCGTGCCGCTGGACGGAGGCTTCCTCTACGTCGAGCCGGTGTACGCCCAGGGCCGCAACGCGCTCTACCCGCTGCTGAAGAAGGTCGCGGTGTCGTACGTGGACGCCGATCAGCCGGACGGTGACACCACCAAGGACACCACGGTGTTCGAGAACAACCTCACCGAGGCGCTGAACAAGGTCTTCGGAGTCGAGGGTGTGACGCCGCCCCAGCCGGAGCAGCCGGGGACGACCCCGCCGACGACGCCGAGCACGAACGACGAGGCGCTGAAGAAGGCGATCGCCGACGCGCAGAAGGCGTACGACGACGGAGAGGCCGCACTGGCGAAGCAGGACTGGGCGGCCTACGGCAAGGCCCAGGACGCCCTCCAGAAGGCGCTCCAGCGTGCCGCGGAGGCCGGCGCCAAGCTGAAGTCGGAGGAGAAGCCGGCGGACCAGAAGCCGGCCGACAAGCCGGCGGGCCAGAAGCCGGCGGCTGACGCCCCCAGGCCGGGGACGACACCGTCCAGCAGCGCGAGCCCGCCGAGCGGCTGAGAGGCCTGGTCAGGCACCACCCCGCGTCGTGATACCTTTGAGGAACAACGACGCGGGGTGGAGCAGCTCGGTAGCTCGCTGGGCTCATAACCCAGAGGTCGCAGGTTCAAATCCTG
>NZ_JBEXOT010000053.1:0-43771 GCF_040611675.1 Streptomyces sp. NPDC006551 | reverse complement strand
GCGAACGCCTGGACGGCGGGCAGCGCGGGGGTGATCGTCCGGGGGAGCGTGAACTCGCCCTGCACCGCGGCGGGCCGACGGCCGTAGCCGCCGGAACGGCTGGGTGAGGCGGAACGGCCGGGAGCGGCGGAGCGGCTCTGGGCCGAAGAGCCGAACCGGTTGCCCCGTCCGGCGCTGCCGCCGGTCCGGGTACGGGTGTCGGAAGAGCGGTCGTTCGTGCGTGTGCGGTTCATACGGAACCTTCCTCGATGCGGCGCATATCAAGGAATTCCCGCAGCGGATGTGCAGCACGGAGAATTGCAAGAATGGCCGAAATGGAACGCGAAAGCGAAACTGGCCGGCGCGAGATCATGCGGGCGCAGATGCTGATGTGGCGGTGCGGCTCTGAAAAGGAGTGCATGGCCGGAAGGGGTGACCGCGTGCGACGAGGCGGCGGGCCCCTGGAATCATCCGCAGGTGAAACCACTGCGGGAAACACGTGCAGCTGGGGCCCGCACCCCGAAGGATGCGGGCCCCAGCTACGTAGTACGCGTCAGCGTCAGGCGGGAACGATGTTCTCGGCCGTCGGGCCCTTCTGGCCCTGCGCGATGTCGAAGTTCACCTTCTGGCCTTCCTGCAGCTCGCGGAAGCCCTGGGCGGCGATGTTCGAGTAGTGGGCGAACACGTCGGGGCCGCCACCGTCCTGCTCGATGAAGCCGAAGCCCTTTTCCGCGTTGAACCACTTAACGGTGCCAGATGCCATGTTCATATCTCCTTCGGGGCAAACCGGCATCCACACTGCGCGGATGCCGTGTCGCCGTGATGATTACCCCACCCGGAAATACCGGAAATACAAAAGCACTCTCAGCGGCGTGGAAGCCGGCCGAGGGCACTCGAAGTTTTTGGGAACCACAACTGCAACTGAGATCGACAGTAGCACGCCACGGCGGCGAGTGCGCGTTAATGCGCCCGCTATGTCGTTGCGGCAAAAACTCTCACCGCGGGGTCCGTCAAACCCTCACCGGGTGGTCCGGCAAACTCTCATCTCGCGGACACAGATATCTATTCGTACGGAAGGAAGTCGTGGCGAGAGGCCGCCCGCGCCACAGGGGTCACGCGGTCACGGTCACGGTCGCGCAGGTGCGGGTGAACGCGGCGGGCGAACCGGTCAGGAATGGAGAAGCGTCGGCGGGCGAGCCGCGCCTAACGTGACGGCCATGGACATCACCATTCACACCAGCTCCCTCCCGCACGACGACCCGGACGCCGCCCTGGCCTTCTACCGGGACATCCTCGGCTTCGAGGTCCGCAGTGACGTCGGACAGGGCAAGATGCGCTGGATCACCGTCGGTCCCGCCGGCCAGCCCGACACGTCCATCCTCCTGGCGCCGCCGGCCGCCGACCCCGGCATCACCGAGGACGAGCGCCGCACCATCACCGAGATGATGGCCAAGGGCACCTACGGCTGGATCCTGCTGGCCACCCGGAATCTCGACGCCACGTTCGAGAAGGTGCAGGCCGCCGACGCCGAGGTCGTCCAGGAGCCGACCGAGCAGCCGTACGGCATCCGCGACTGCGCCTTCCGCGATCCCGCGGGCAACCTGATCCGCATCCAGGAGCTTCGCTGACATGTCCGGCCCACGGCGAGGCCCCTCCCCCACCCTCGCCGTCCGCCTCGGGAGGTGACCGGGGCGCTCGCGGGCATCGATGCTCGTGGACATCGATGAGAGGAGTTCTCGCATGTGTCATCCCGCATGGGGGCGCGCACGCATCGCGGCGCAGCGCCTGAACGAGCTCGCGCGACTGCGCCGCGTCCGCGACCGGATCGACCGGGAGTACGCGCGGCCGCTGGACGTCGAGGCGCTCGCCCGGGGCGTGAACATGCCGGCCGGGCACCTCAGCCGCCAGTTCCGGCTGGCGTACGGCGAGTCGCCGTACACGTACCTGATGGCGCGTCGTATCGAGCGCGCGACGACGATGCTGCGTCGTGGCGACCTCGGCGTCAGCGAGGTCCGCTCCGCCGTCGCCGCCCCGACCAGGGGGCAGCGACCGATCAGTTTCGGAGAAGCCCGGCCCGGGGGCCGATCCCTAGCATGAGACAGACCCGATCACGCCTTGCACGAGGGGAGAACCGCGATGAAGGACACGCAGACGTACGACGGTTTCACGGACGAGGAACGGGAGGCGATGAAGGAGCGCGCCAAGGAGCTGAAGGCGTCCTCGCGCCGCGGCGGGGCCAAGGCGGACAAGGAGAGCGAGGTGCTCGCGAAGATCGCCGAGATGCCGGAGGCGGACCGCGTCCTCGCCGAGCGGATCCACGCCATCGTCAAGACGGAGGCGCCGACCCTCGCGCCGAAGCTCTGGTACGGGATGCCCGCGTACGCCAAGGACGGCAAGGTCGTCTGCTTCTTCCAGAGCGCGCAGAAGTTCAAGTCGCGGTACGCCACCCTCGGCTTCAGCGACCTGGCGCACCTCGACGAGGGCACCATGTGGCCGGCCGCCTACGCCCTGACGGAGCTGACCGCCGCGGACGAGGAGCGGATCGGCGCCCTCATCAAGAAGGCGGTGAACTGACGCCGGCCCGCGTGATGGGCCGGCCGAAGTGGCTTGACCTCAACCTTGGTTGACTTTCTACGGTCGTTCTCGTCGAACCAGCTCCCGTACAGACGGAGGACCGGCCATGGAGTACTCGCACAGCGACGCCGAACTGATCCAGCAGCCCATCGGCTACTGGAGTTGGGCGGCCTACGACGCTGTCGTCACGCGCATCCGAACCGTCCTCGCCGGGATCGGCGTCAGCCAGCCGCAGTGGTGGGTCCTCGCGCAGGTGGCGCGCAGCGAGGACGTCAGGACCCGCGAGGAGGTGTCCCGCCTCCTCCGGAACTACCTCGACACGGGTGCGCACACCATGGAGTCGGAGATCGACGACGCCATCGTCCAGGGCTGGATCACCGAGGACGCCGAGGGGCGCCTGGGTATCACGGCGGAGGGCAGGGAGCTCTACGGCAGGGCCGCGGCGCTCCAGGACGAGCTGTGGGCGGAACGCCACGCGGGAATCTCCGACGAGGAGTACGTGACCACCCTCAAGGTGCTGCAGCGATTCATCCACAACACGGGCGGGCACGCCTGGCATCACTAGGCCCTGTCCGAACCAGGCCTGCCCGAACCAGGCCTGTCCGAACCATGCCTGCCCGAACCAGCCCTGCCCGACGGAGCCGCGGTCGCGACGCCGTGCGTGGCCGACGAGCGGCATTCACGTTCGCCGCATCACCCACGCAAACCTTTGCGGCAGCATCACAAGGGCTGCGCACCGCCGTCCTCGTGTACCGCTAGCGTTACTGGCCGTTCGATCCCGCGTGCGAACTCGAAAAGGTCGCCGGCGTCCTTGGCGGCGCAGTCACCACAGGAAGATCGCAGATGGACTACTGCTCCTCGTGCCGCCGGAACCTCAACGGGGCGCTCGTGTGTCCGGGGTGCGGCGCCTACGCTCCCGACATCGCCCCGCCCGCCCATCGCGTCCACAGCGTGGTGCCGTCCCCCGCGACGACGCACGAGGTATGGCCGGCGACGGAGGTTCTCGCTCCGGGGCCTTCCACCGGCGCCCGTCACTCCGCCGCCGCGGCGATCGGTGACGCCGCTTCCGAAGGCGTGGTGGCGGATGGCTCGGACAGCGACGCGTCCGGTGACCTCGAAGAAGGCGCCCGTACGGGGCAGGGCCGGGCGGCTCGGCGGCGCCAGCTGGCACGTTGGAAGAAGCACCGGCGCCGGGCCGTGGCCGCGACGGCCGTCGCCCTTGTCGGTGGCGGCCTCACCATCGCCGCGATGCCGTCCACCCGGCCGTCCACCAGTCACGCGCTCGCCGCCCCGCCGCCGGAGCCGGTCACCAAGCCGGCCGCGCCGCAGACGGCGGCTGCGGTCGCGCCGCAGGAGCAGCCGGACAGGCCGGTTGCGCACGAGCCCGGCACCCGTTCCCGTACGGCCGCCCAGGAGGGGAACACGGCCGTCGCCACGCCGTCCGCTTCGACGACGAACCGGCAGCCCCGAACCGTCACCACGACCGAACCGTCCGCGCCCCGGAGTGCGGCGCCACGCACCGCACCGGCGTCGGTCGCCCCGGCGGTGGACACCGGGACCGCCGACGCCCCGCCCCCGGAGACGACGGCGCCCGTCACCGCCGAGGAACGCCCCGCGGACTCCGGCACATCGCTCCTCGGCCTCGTGCCGACCTCGGGGACGGACCCGGCATCGCCGACGCAGGTCTGCCTGATCGGTGTGTGCCTCGGCTGATCGCCTCGTCGCCCCGGTGGGGTGCCGTGAGGAGACGGTGACGACGACGTCGGTCGGCGGAGTGATCACGAGTACGGCGGCGGTGTTCTCACCCCCGCCGTGGGCCGATCGGGAGCCCTGAGCGCTGAGCCCCCTACCCAGGCCACGAGCCCGGGGCCCAAGGCGCGAGGGGCGTTCGCGGCGTTCCCCGGCAAGGGTCCGGTACGCCCTTCACGGTGGGCGGCGGCCGCCGGAGGATTGCCTTCCGGATCTTTCGCGCAACTGCTCGTGTCCATGCCATGACGTGCGGTATGTTCCGTGCGCCTCCCCCCATGGATCGGGCAACGCCCGGTGAAACGGCAGCCCACAGGTGTGCCGTGCCCACCCGGCGGAGCTCCTTGTGACAGGAGTTCATGTGGTCGCTTCATCCCGACGATCTCGTAGATTCAGGGCGATCGCCGTCGCCGTCACCGTGGCCGCCGCGGCCGGTGGCGGACTGCTCCCCGTGGGTACGGTGCCCGCCGCCGCGGCGGAAACGTTCCGCCCGCAGCTGGTGACCGTCGACACCCCCACCCGCGCCGACAAGGACAGGCTCGTGGCCCTCGGCCTGGACCTGACCGAACACGCCGGACACGACTACGTCGAAGTCGTCCTGCATCATGCCGGCGACGCCCTGACGCTGCGCGCCGCCGGCCTCGACTGGCAGGTCCGCATACCCGACCTGCTCCGCCGCGAATCCGACGTCAACGCCGCCAACCGCGCCTACGCCGCCGCCACCACGACGTCGCCCCTGCCCTCCGGACGCGACACCTACCGCAGGCTCGCGGACTACAACGCCGACCTCGACCGCCTGGCGGCCCGACACCCGGGAACCGTCCGTAAGTTCGCCCTGCCGTACCGCAGCCTCGAAGGCAAGCAGGTGTACGGAGTCGAGATCGCGGACCGCGTGGCCGCCGTCGACGACGGCCGGCCCGTCTTCGTCATGCTCGGTCTGCACCACGCGCGCGAATGGCCCTCCGGCGAGCACGCCGTCGAGTTCGCCCACGACCTGGCCAAGAACCACGGCACCGACGAGCGCATCACCGCCCTGCTGAAGAAGGCCCGCGTGATCGTCGTCCCCGTCGTCAACGTCGACGGCTTCGAGAAGTCGATCAACGACGGGCAACTGGTCGACCTGCGCACCGTCGACGAGGGCGGCACCGGCTCGATCCTGGCCACGCCCGGCAACGCGTACAAGCGCAAGAACTGCCGCGTCATCGACGGCCTGTCCCCCCTCGCCGGTGAATGCGGGCTCGTGAGCAGCCCCGGCGGCTTCGGCGCGGGCGTCGACCTCAACCGCAACTACGGCGGCTTCTGGGGCGGCCCGGGCGCGGCCGCGGAGCCCGTCCAGGCCACCTACCGCGGCGCCGCCCCCTTCTCCGAGCCGGAGACCCAGAACATCCGCGCCCTCGTCAGCGGCCGCCAGGTGACCGGGCTGATCACCAACCACACCTTCTCCAACCTGGTGCTGCGCCCCAACGGCGTCGCCCCCGACACCATCGGCCACGACGGTCTGCCCGTCGGCGACGCACCGGACGAGCCGGCGCTGAAGGAGCTGGGCGACCGGATGGCCGCGCAGAACGGCTACACCAGCCAGCACAGTTGGGAGCTGTACGACACGACCGGGACCACCGAGGACTGGTCGTACAACGCGACCGGCGGCTACGGCTACACCTTCGAGATCGGTCCCGACGAGTTCCACCCGCCGTTCCCCGAGGTCATAGACGAGTACCTCGGCGCGGGCGCGTACGCGGGGAAGGGCAACCGCGAGGCGTTCCTGCTGGCCCTCGAGAACGCCGTCGACCCGCGGGCGCACTCCGTCATCACCGGCAAGGCGCCCGCCGGGGCCACCCTGCGGCTGAAGAAGACCTTCGCGACCCCCACCTGGGCGGGCGTCATCCAGGACACGCTCGACACCACCCTGACCGTCGGCGCGGCCGGTTCGTACACCTGGCACGTCAACCCGTCCACCCGGCCCGTCGTCAAGGCCCGCCAGACGCGGGTGATCGCCTCCGAGCCGCTGAAGCGGCAGTCGTACACCGGCACCACCGCGCCCACGCAGGCCACGGACCAGGAGTTCACCGTCGACCGGGCCGCCGACCTCCTCGAAGTGAAGCTCGACTGGCCGACCCCCGACGACCTCGACCTGCGCGTACTGCGCAAGAACGCCGACGGCACCCTCACCGAGGTCGGCGGCTCCGCCGGATCCGTCGGCGTGAAGGAACGGGTGCTCCTCGACAGCCCGGCGCAGGGCACGTACGTCCTGCGGGTCGAGAACTGGGCCTCCGCCGCGCCCTCCTGGACGCTCACCGCCTCCCTCTACGACGCGACCGAGCAGCAGACCGGTGGGCTCGTCGAGAACTGGACCCTCTCCTGCGAGAAGAACGGCACGGTCCTTGAGCGCGTGCCCGTCGTCGTCGACCGGGGCGGGCACGTCAAAGCCGACCTGAAGACCTGCGCGAAGAAGTGGAGCGACGGCTGATGAAACGCGCCTGGTCCACCCCCGCCTGGTTCACACCCGTCCGGTCGACACCCGCCTCGTTGACCCCCGCCCGGTCGACACCCGCCTCGTTGACCCCCGCGTGGTTGATGCGCATCGCCGTCGGCACCTCGCTGGCGCTGGCCATGTCCCTGTCCCCGGCCGCCGTCGCGGCCGAAGCCCCCGGTGTCACCGTCGGCACGGTCGGCGGCCAGACGGTCGTCGACGGTGCGGTACGGCAGCCGGTCAGCGGCACCGTCGACGTGACGGGCACCGCCCGCACCGGCGCCCCCGGCACACCCGGAGAACCCGCACCGGTCCACGCGGACGCGGGCGACAGCTCCTTCGTCACCGCGGGCGAGAAGGCCGTGCTGATCGGCAGCGCCTACGGCGGCACCGCGCCCTACACCTGGGCCTGGACCGCCGCGCACGGCACGCTCGCCGACGCGGACGCGGCGAGCGCCGCCCTCGACACGACGGGCCTCGCCCCGGGCACGTACGAGGTGAAGCTCACCGTCACCGACGCCGCGGGCGCGGTCGCCACCGACACCGTGAAGGTCGCCGTGGGCGAGGAGACCCGCCGCGACCTGCTGAACGAGACCAGGACGGACCCGACCCCGGGCACCTTCCCCACCGGCCAGACCGTGGAGTTCCCCTTCGACGTCCCGTCCGGCGTACGGTCCCTGGACGTCACCCTGTCCTGGAAGACCACGGCCCAGGACTACGACCTGCGGGTCACCGACCCGTCCGGGACGGCGGTGGCGAAGTCCGAATCGTCCGGCCACCCGGAGAACACCTCCGTCGACTCACCCACACCCGGCACCTGGAAGGTCGTCGCCGTCAAGTGGGCGACCGTCGCCGACGAGCTGACGGCGCGCGTCGTCGCCCGCACGGGCACCGCCGACCCGAGGCCGGTCGTCACCTCCGGAGGCCCGTACGCCTTCGAGACCGGTACGGAACAGCGGCTCAGCGGCACGGTCACCGGCGGCACCGCCCCCGTCGCCACCGCCTGGGACCTCGACGGCGACGGAAACTTCGACGACGGTACGGGCACCTCACTGAGCGCCCGGCTGCCGGACGGGCGGCACCTGGTCACCCTCAAGGCCACCGACGGGGCCGGCCTGGAGCGGCGCGAGACGACCTCCGTGCTCGTGGGCGCCGCCGACCGGCTCGACACCGCGCCTCCGGTCACCGTCATCGGCATCGCCGACACCGGAATCAACCCGTACCACCTGGAGTTCTCCGCCCGTACCTACCCCGACCCCGACGTCCTGGCGCTGACGAGGAACTTCACCCGCCACCCCTCGGAGTACATCCCCGGCTACCCGGCCTCCGCCCGCGCGCTCCCCGCCACCCTCGACAAGGGCTATCTGCCCGCCGAGGACAAGGAGCTGTGGACGAGCACCCGGGTACCGGGCGGCACCCTGCACTGGATCCCCGGCACGAAGATCATCGGCGCGTACTCGGCGAGCCTGGACGGCGCCCACCCGGTCCTCGACGACAACGGCCACGGCACCGGCTCCGCCTCCGTCTCGGCGGGCAACCGCTACGGCTACTGCCCCAGCTGCCTCCTCGTCATGGTCGAGGGTCTCGACGAGACCGTCGCCACCGCCTACCCCTGGGTCGACATCACCTCGCACTCCTTCGGCTACGTCGGCGGCATCCCGGCCGGCCCGGTCGTCAGCGGCGAGGAGGTGACCAAGGCGGCCGCCGAGCGCGGTCAGACCGTCCTGTTCGCCGCGGGCAACGGCGTCGGCAACGCCTTCGACGTACCCGTCAGCACCTGGCACTCCGACCAGACCGGGCCCGACTGGAACATCACCGTCGGTGCGCTGCGCCGCAACGACCAGCGGGCCGTCGTCGGCGACGGCATGCCCGTCCACCTGTCGTCCTGGGGCATCGGCAGCCTTCCCTCCGCCTGTCACACCGGCGTTCACTGCCAGGACCAGTTCAGCGGCACCTCCGCCGCCACCCCGTACACGGCCGGTGTCTTCGGCACCACCCTCCAGCGCGTCCGCGAGACCGTCGGCGACCCGCGCGCCGGGCAGAAGGGCGGCCAGGTCGTCGCACAGGGCACGGCCGTTCCCGAGAGCACGTACCTCCACGACGGCCGGCTCACACGCGCCGAACTCCGCGAGGCCGTCCTGAAGAACGCGTATCCGCTCGGGGCGGACAACCCGCCCTCCGCGACCTGGCCCGTGGGCTCGCCCCACACGCCGGGCAACGTCCTCTTCGAGGGGTACGGCGCCGCCACGCCCGAGACCGCCCGCCGCGCCACGGACGTCCTGCTCGGCCGCGCCCTGCTCCCCGAACGTCCCGTCGAGGACGACTTCTTCGCCGCCGACCGCGCCATCCGCGACAGCATCTGGGGCGGCTACGACCGGGACGGCGACGGTACGGACGACCCGGCGCCGCTGCCCACCGGGATGTCGGCGGACCTGACCGACGTCGCCACGCCGACGGCCGCGCTGGACGTACTGAACCGCACCCTCAAGGCCCGGGCGCGTGCCGACGCTCCGGCCCAAGCCCCTTATTCCGCCAGCTCATTCACCTACCACCTCCACCAGCCGTCGGACTGCTCGGCCGAGCGCACCATGGACCGCACGGACCGGGCGGGCGACGCGGACGGCTGCGCCGTCGGCGACACCCTCTCCGCCGCGGCCCCCTACCTGCCGACCGCCGCGCACCCCGCCACCGACACCCTGACCGAGCCGCTCGCCGCGGGCTCCGAGGCACGGGCCGAGCTGTACGTGAAGACCCGCGCCCCGGCCGCCCTGGTGGGCCCGACGGTCGTCCTCCACGCCACCGACCGGGAGATCGGCCGCGGCAAGGCCACCACCCAGCCGGTCACGGGCGCCTGGACGAAGCTCACCATCGAGTTCGAGACCACCCGGCACGCCTTCACCGGGGAGCAGCTCACCGTCCAACTGCTCTCCGACACCACCGCGCTGCTGATGGTGGGTTACGAGGGCGACCACGCCACGAAGCTGTCCCTGGACCCGGCCCCGCTGCCCCCGTCCGGCCTCGAGTTCGGCGTCACCCTCGCCGCACCCGCGGACGGTACCTCGGTCACCGAGGGCGAGACCGTCGTCGCCGGCGGCCGGTTCGCCTTCCCCGACCTGGGCACCGACCCGGAGGGCGTCGGCGGCCGCCCGGAGACCCACCGCGTGCAGCTGTCCGTCGACGACGACAGCTTCTCCGCACCGGTCTCCGCACGCCTCGACGACACCACAGGCACCTGGCGTGCCGAGGCCGGCCGCCTGCCCGTGGGCGACCACGTCCTGTACGCCCGCGCCGTCCGGGACGGCACGCCGTCCCCGGTCACCCGGACGAGCTTCCGGGTCACCCCGGACGCCCGCGTCGAATGGCAGGTCGTCCCCCGCAACACCCCTGCCGACCCGACGGCCTGGCGCCCCGCCGAGGGCCTCACCACCTGGTCGTTCCCCCTGACCACCTCCACGTACGGCACCGGCCACCACACGATCGTCGTCCGCCTCCTGGAACACGCCACAGAAACGGCCCGCCACTCGACCCGCGCCCGCTTCCGCTGACGCGGTGACCTGAGAAACGACGCAGGCCCTGGTCTCTGACCAGGGCCTGCGTTCGATGGCGTCGGCCGCGTGGGCCTCATGGCGGCGGTCGTCACAACGGCCCCAGCGCATTCACTCCGCCAGGGCCGCCCTTCCGGATCGTCACACGTGAGAGTGCTCGATCCACGTTCAATTGTACGACTGCGGGCCGTCGGCGCCGGGCTGAGCCGTGGACGGGGCAGCCCTCGGACGGTCCGGCTCAGCCGCGTTCTTCTTCGGCCTCCATGCGGCGGATTCCCTGGTGGGTGAGGGAGACCATCGCGGGTGTGTTGCCCGGTTCCCAGTCGACGGTGATCAGGCCCTCGCCGGCCAGGTAGGTGCAGGCGGCGGCCAGGTCTTCCTCCGGGATGTGGAGGTCGTTCCGCAGCTTCCGCCCGGGGACTCCGAGGAGGCGGTTGCCCTCGGTGGCTTCGTAGAGGGCGGTCAGGACCCGTTCGCGGTAGACCTGCCGCTCGCGGAGGGTCGCCATGATCGAGTCCCTTCGTTCGTAGGAGTCCGGCCCTCAGACTTCGTCGTCGTGGGTGCCGGTGCGGGTGGAAGGTCTGCTGGTGGTGAGCCAGGAGCGGGCGGGTTCCGCGGCGGTTTCGGTGTCGACGGTGAGGTGGAGGCGGGTGCCGCCCTCGGGAACGGGGTAGCTGCGTTGCTCCGTCCCGGCGAAGCAGCGGCGAATCACTTCGGCGACCGCGCGGGCGGCTTCGGGGGTGGCGGCGACGATACGGATGTCGGCGTGTCCTGCCTGCGGCAGGGGCTCGTTCTCGGCGGGGTACAAGGCGGTGTGTTCCCTTTCGGGGCGAAGCGAGAGGCCGGCGGGTGGGTCGTTCCCGGTGTCGGGTGCCCCACCCGCGGCCTTCGATCGGAGGAGTGGTCTGGAATTCGGTCGAGTGGTCTGGAATCAGGGCCAGGTGCCCGTGAGCCTGCGGCCGGGGACTTGCCCTGTCGACCTGGGGTTGCCGTGGCCGGGTGGCCGGCTGATGGCCGGGAAGGGGTCGCTGAAATGGTAGGCCGCGATGCGTGCGTCGTGCTGGGCGTTGAGCCGGTGGATCAGGCGCATGCCGAGCGCGATCAGGAGGGCGCCTGCCGCGAGCGTGATCAGGGTCTCCATGTCGTCATCTCCGCGTGTTCCCCGGCAGGGGGATCATCCGCGCGCCGACGACCGGGTGCCGGAGGGGCCTCGGGGCGGTCCCTCCGTCGGTCTCCCAGGCGTCCTCCCGGCTGCCGGCGTCCCGCTGACGGCGGCCGGTCGCGGTTTCGTCGGACAGCAGCACACCGGCGGTGAGGACGCTGCCGGGGACGGCTGCGGCAGCCATGAGCCGGGCGGCTGTGGCGGGTTCGGTCTCGGGCGGGATCACCAGCAGGTCGCAGCGGCCGACGGTGTAGGAGAGCAGGATCACCTTGTCGGGGTCCTGTTCGGTGAACCAGCCCACGTGCACGGTGTGCCCGGTGACAGGAACCTTGTGCGGGACGACGGGCCAGCGCGTGGGGTTCACGGCGACGCGTGTGATGCGTCCGAAGCGGTCCTCCAGCGCGTCGACCAGGGCAGGAAGCTGGGCTTCGAGGTCACGTGAAGAAGGCCACCACGCGCCGTCCAACAGGCCGGTGAGGGTGGTCTTCGGTGTCAGCGACAGGCGCGCCGAAAGCGGGGGAGCGGTCGGGGTGGTCATGATCGCGGACCCGTCCCCGGGCCGCCCGCGGGCGGCCCAGTGTCTTGATCGCCGGAAACGACGTCCGCGTGGGAGCGGGTGTTCGAGTTACTCCCGGTACATTCAGCCTACTCCGCCCCGGGGTCCGACGAGCGTGTGCCGACCGGTCGCTTTCCGCCGGGACCACCGCCCGGCCCGATGGTCGCGGGCGAAAGGGCAGGCGCGCGGAGTACCGTGAGACCACGGCGGTAGTTCGCCGGCCATGAGGTGTCGGCGCCCCGCACGAACAGGTGATGCCACCATGGCCGAATCCGACACTCCCACCCCTCGGAAGCTCCTTCCGGACGAGATCCACCGAGCGGTGAGGCCCGGCACGGCCCTGCTCCGGCTGCAGACGACGCACACTCGCGAAGGCGTCCTCGACGGCGCGTGGTGGCCCCGCTCCCGGGACATCACGGCCGAGCTGCCCGCCCTGATCCAGGTGCTCACCGGACACCTCGGCCCTGTCACCCGGGTCGGCCTCGACACCGCCGCCTGGGAGGACGTCCCCACTCGTGTGGTCGTCGACGGCCGTGTCGTCCACCTCGACTCCTTCCCGGTCGGCGACGACACCGTACTCATCACCCGTGGCGACAACGACCACTTCGCGCTGCTCGTCGTCCCGCCGGACACCTTGGCCGACGCGGCGCGCGTGGCGATGGCCCGTGCGGTCGACGCCGACAACATCACCGAGGCCGCACAGATCCTCGTCACCCCCGTTCCCGGGACCGAATCGTCCGACTCGACCCGGTGAACCCGTGGGAGGCGGCCCTCGGTTCGTACGAGCGGACCGTAGACCCGCACGCGAAAAGGCGGCGGAGGGGGCGCCCGATGCGTCTGGCGGTTCCCGCGCTCTGGGGGGGGGCCGGGGCGGCTTCCGGGTTGGTGCCGTAGACGGTCAGGAGGCAGGCTGGGAGGGGGCACGTCGCCAGGCAGGACCCGGCCGGAGGAGCTCAGGATGATCGAGATGGCGGATATCCGTGAGTGGCGTACACAGGGCGTGATGGACGCGGGAGGGCACAAGATCGGCGTGTTGGAGGCGATCTACGTGGACACCAGCACGGACGAGCCGGCCATGGCCACGGTCCAGATCGGTCTGCCCACCCACCACCGGCTGGTCTTCGTCCCGCTCGACGGGGCGGTCGTCGGGCCGGGCTATGTGAAGGTCGCCCACGACAAGGCGCTGGTGAAGCGGTGCCCTTCGATCGGCACCGACGACGTGCTCCCCTTCGAACAGGAGGGGGCCGTTTTCCAGCATTACGGCCTGCCCTACCAGCCGGGGCCCAACGGCGAGCGGCAGCTGGCCCGCCGCTGAGTCACCCCGCCCGACCGAGGAGGTGTGCTTCGTGGTCCTCTTTCTGGCCGTGCTCATTGTCGCGATGGTGCTGGGCATCATCGGCGCCACCGCTGACGGGCTGCTCTACCTGTTGATCATCGGCATCGTCCTGCTCGCGGCGGACATCGTGTATTTGGGAATGCGCCTGCGGCACTCCCGACGCTCCCGCCTGCGCTGACCCGTCAGGCTGGGCGGTGGGCAAGTCCCTCGCCTGTGATCCGGCCGACTGCGACGGGGTAAGCCACGGCTTGCTCCGGACCTGGATTACTCGCTGCGAGCTCAGTGGTGATTCCTTGAGCCAAAGGACAGTGGGCGATTCGGATTACCCCTCACGGCCCATTCGTCATCCCTGACGGCGTTTGCTGCAGGGGGTGGCGTCATCAGCGCTCACTGGAAAAGGGGCCGGCCGAGTTTCCGTGAGAAGTCGTGGAAACGGTATTCGGTGTCGGTCTCGCTTTGCCTGGTAAGGGGCTTGGGGTGTAGTCGAGACGGCCATTCAGCCCATTTGTCATTTGTCATATATGCCGCACGGCGCGAGCGGAAATCACCCCGATGAATCCTCACCCGAAGCCGATTTCTGCGTAATATGCCAGCGACAAGAATCGGCGATTCTGCTGGCTGGAAACCGCCGAGTTTGCCACCACCCCACAGGAGTTGGCTTCTCGATGACGCTGAATGTCCCTGACGCGCTTCAATGGCGCAGAATGTCGGCCTGGATGGCCGCAGTGCTCGCTGTATTGATCTCCGGTGTCATGGTCGCTGTGACGCCGACGCAGGCAAATGCCGTCGCCACGCCTGTGCCTCTTGGTACGGCAGCGGACTTCGCGGTCCTGGCCGGTTCGGAAATCACCAACACCGGTCCCTCTGTGATCACCGGTGATATCGGTGTGCATCCGGGGACGGCGATCTCCGGATTCCCGCCCGGCCTGGTGATCGGGGAGCAGCACTCCGCGGACGAGGTGGCTGCCCAGGCCAAGACCGACCTGGTGGCGGCGTACGACGACGCGGCCGGTCAGGACACGGACGCCGCTCTCCCTCCGGATGCCGGCGGTCTGACGCTGGTCCCGGGTGTCTACACGGCGGCTTCCACTCTCGGACTCACCGGCACCCTCACGCTGGACGCGCAGGGCGACCCCAGCGCCGTCTGGGTGTTCCAGGTCGGCTCGGCTCTGACGACGGCGTCCGGCAGTGACGTGGTCCTCGTCAACGGAGCTTCGCCGTGCAATGTCTTCTGGCAGATCGGTAGTTCGGCCACCCTCGGTACCAACTCCACCTTCGTGGGCAACATCCTGGCCATGACCTCGATCACCGTTACGACGGGGACGACCATCGACGGACGGGCGCTGGCCCGGAACGCCGCGGTGACGCTGGACACCAACACGATCAACCGCGGGACGTGCGCCGGTGGCACCGGCGGGACCACGGGCGGTGTGATCACAGGTGGTGTGATCGCGGGCACCACGGGCGGTACCGCGACGGGCGGTACCGCGACGGGCGGTACCACCGGCGGTGTGGTGGGCGGCGTGCTCGGCGGTGTGACGACGGGCGGCGTGCTCGGCGGTGTGACGACGGGCGGCGTCGTCGGCGGTGTGCTGGGTGGCGTGACGACCGGTGGCGTCATCGCGGGCACCACAGGTGGGACGACGGGCGGTTCCAACGGCGGCACGACGGGTGGTTCCAACGGCGGTACGACGGGAGGCATTCCCAAGCCGCCCGGGAAGCCGAAGCCGCCCCACGGCGATCACGGCCACGGGAAGCCGAAGCCGCCTCACGGTGATCACGGCTACGGCGATCACGAGAAGCCCGGCGAGCAGGTCGGCTACGGCAGCGACGAGTGCGGCCTCCCCCCGCAGTGTGGGGCGAAGTGGTGACTCGCTGTAGATCCCTTCGGCGGACTGGCTGACCACACAGTCGCCGGAGACGGGTGGCGCGCGGCGGATCCTCGTGATCCCGTCGCGCGCCCCTCGTGGGAGCTGGAAGAAGCAGGTACGAGCAATGGGAACGGGAAGGCCGGGTGGGGCCGTGCTGGGTGACGTCGAATCAGCGGAAGTGAAGGAAACCGAGGGCCCCGGCGAGGCGCTGTCGGCGAGGAGCGGCAGCGCCGACTCACCGGCGCCGCAGAGTCGTTCAGGTCCTCCGGGCCCGCTGAAAGCGGGGGTGGGCGCCGCCGTGGTTCTGTGTCTGGCGACGACGCTGATCCATGTGCTCCTGGTCTTCCTGCATGTGGCGCCGGCCAATTCCGTCTCACAGCGCTACACCCCGCAGATCGACGCATGGGTCTTTCCGCTGTTCGAGCAGAACTGGCGGCTTTTCGCCCCGGACCCGGAGTCGGTCAACCGGCAGATCTCCGCGAGGACCATGCGGACCGCGCCCGACGGCACCGTGCAGGTGAGCGGCTGGCTCGACCTGACCGAGGTGGACGCTTCGGCGGTCGAGCACAATCCCTTCCCGAGCCATACGACGCAGAACATGCTGCGCCGGGCCTGGAGCTCCTACCTCGAAACGCTCGGCGGCGACGACCGGCCGCGCTCCGAACGAGCGTTGATGATCCAGACGTATCTCCGCAACATCGCGGCGGATCGGGTCGCCGCCCGTCGTGGCGGCACGTTCGACGCCGTCCAGTTGCGCGTCGTCACGCTGCCCATCGCCGCCCCGGGCACAGCAGGTGCCGCCCGTCCGGCAACCGCTGCCCCGGTGCCTGTCGACACCCGTTACCTGCCCTGGTGGAAGGTGGCCCCCCGTGGAACGAACTGAACAGACATCGGTCGCGGAAGCCACGCCGTCCCGACACCGCACTTCGCTGACGGGCGCACGCGTCGCGCGCGGAGTACTGGACCGGATCGCCGCGGCCTTCAGCCTCCTGATCGACCGGCCGGTCTCCCTGTACGCCGCGGCGGTCCTGCGCATCGGGTACGGACTGCTCTACCTCGTCTTCCTGCTGCGCGAGTTTCCGTACCGCGACCAGATCTGGGGCCCCGGTTCACCGTGGACGCATGCACTGGCGGAGCAGCTGTTCGACCAGACGGGTTGGGCCAGCGTCCTCACCCTTTCCGACAGCCGGGTGTACTTCGAGGTCTGCTACGCGGCAGCCGTCGTCACCTCCGCGCTGTTCATGTTGGGATGGCGGACCAGAGCGGTGTCCGTGCTGTTCGCGGTCGTGGTGGCGTCGTTCCATGCCAGGGCGATCTTCATGACGGACGGCGGGGACAATCTCATCCTCCTCATGGCCGTCTACCTGGTCTTCACCGCGTGCGGCCGACACTGGTCCCTCGACGCGCGCAGGGCACGGCTACGGGCTGCCACGGCCCGGGGCGCGCGTCTCCCGCTGGGTGCGGGAGCGGGCGATCTCCTGCACCAGCTCGGCGACGCGAGGCGGACGTTGATCACCGTGCTGCACAACTGCGGCATGCTCGTCATCGCCGCCCAGGTCTGCTTCCTCTACGGATCCGCGGGCCTGTACAAGGTGCAGGGTGGTACGTGGGGCGATGGAACCGCACTTCACTACGCTCTGAACCTGGACCTGTTCCAGCCCTGGCCCGCACTGTCCCAGATGGTCGCCGGGCACGACGTCCTGATCACCGTGGCCTGTTACGTGACGGTGCTCCTGCAGGTCGCCTTCCCGTTCGTCCTGTTCGGCAGGCTCAAATACCCCGTCCTGGTCATGCTCCTGACCATGCACGTGGGGATCGCGGTCCTCATGGGTCTGCCCCTCTTCTCCGCCGCGATGATCGTCGCGGACGCTGTGTTCCTGCCGGACCGCTTCTACCGCTTCCTGGGGCGGCTGTGGCGGGTCAGCGTCCGACACGCTGGTGCCCGTGGGACGGCGGCCTCGCCCCGGCTGACGTCCGCGCCGGTACCGACGCAGGCCGGACCGGCCGGCTGAGCTCACAACGAACTCGGTGTCGTCGATCCAGTCGGATTCGGCGAGCCGGGACTGGAGATCGTGAGGTCGAAGGTGTCGCGGGCGTGGCGGCGACCGAGCTCTTCGAGTTCTGTGCCGCTCCAGTGGGTGGTCGCGGCTCGGACATCGATCGGGCCGGGGTACGTCAAGGCCGACTACGGCCCGGCAAGGCACTGCGGACCACGACCGTGACCGACAGGACGGCTGTCTATCCGCGATCCGACGTTGGCGTGGCGGTGTCACCCGAAGGCGTTTCGGGTTTCGTGTAGAGGACCTCGCGGGCCTGCTCCGCGGCGCGGAGGATGCTCTCGCTGATGAAGTCACTGAAGCGGGCGATGTTCTCCAGGCGGGCGGCGGCCGGTGTGCCCCGGCCGAGGACGCCGACGCCCTGCCGTGCGGTTTCGGCGACCTGGGCGACGCCGCGGGCGCTGGCGATCGTCGACTGGTACCAGACGTCGTCGTCGACGAAGTAGCGCTCGCGGCGGCGTTCGTCGCGTTCCCGGCGGATGAGGCCCTGTTGCTCGAGGAACGCGATCGCTTTGGAGACGGACGCCGGGCTGACCTGGAGGCGCTGGACGAGTTCGGACGCGGTGAGGCTGCCCGCGTCGGTGGTGAAGAGGCACGTCAGCACCCGGGCCATCATCTTCGGCACACCCTGTTGCATGAAGAGGGTGGTGAACGTCTCCTCGTACTCGCGCACGGCCTCCGAGTCGCGCCCGTGGGCCTGCGCCGGCGCCCCCTGCCCTCGGGGCGCTGCCGGCCTGCGCCGGTGGGCCCGGCGCTCGGTGGCGCGGTGCGCCAGATCGGCGCGGTAGGCGGCGGGGCCGCCGTTGCGCATCACCTCGCGCGTGATGGTCGAGGTGGGGCGGTCGAGCCGCCTGGCGATCTCCGCGTAAGCGAGGCCGTCGGACAGCCCCAGGCCGATCTGCTGGCGCTCCTGTTGCGTGAGCCTGCCTCCGGGCATCGCCGGTCTCCCTTCGTGCTTCCTTGGACGCCTTCACTGTAGCGTTCAATTCCAAGCTGTTGCAACGCTCAGGAGCCTGACGTTGCGTTATCTGCGTAGCGGTTGCAACGATATTGCTGCTGTGACCTGCATTGATGCTGATTTTGCGCAACGAACTTGTTGCCGATATGGCGAACGCAACGTAGCTTTTCTCGTGTCGGAAACACCGGCAGCCCATGGGAGACCAGGAGATCACCATGCCGAAGTTCGCCACCCCCGCCGCTATCGCCGCCGTCGTCGACCTTCCCGCCGGGCGGGTGCAGTTCATCGCCGCCGACCGCACCGACACCACGGTCGAGGTCCGGCCCGCCAACGCAGCCAAGAGCCGCGATGTGAAGGCGGCGGAGCAGATCGAGGTCGCGTACGGCGACGGTGTCCTGCGGATCGAGGCACCCGAGGCGAAGAACCAGTACTTCGGCCCCTCCGGAGCCGTCGAGATCACGGTCCAGCTGCCCGCCGGCTCCCACGTCGAGGCGAAGGTGGCCGCCGCCGACTTCCGGGGCGTCGGACGCCTCGGCGACGTCACCCTCCAGGCCGCCCAGGGCCCGGTCAAGATCGACGAGGCCGCGAGCGCCCGCCTCGCCCTCCAGGACGGCGACATCTCGGTCGGCCGCCTGAACGGCCCGGCCGACATCAGCACCCAGCGGGGTGACATCCACATCGACGAGGCCGAGCGCGGCACGGTCACCCTCAGCACCCAGAGGGGCGACATCACCATCGTCGCCGCCACCGGAACCTCCGCCACCCTCGACGCCGGCACCACCTCGGGCCGGATCCACAACGCCCTGAAGAACGCCGACGGCGCCGCCGCCGGCCTGAACATCCAGGCGACCACCGTCCAGGGCGACATCACCGCCCGCAGCCTGTAAGCCACCCACAGCCGGTAAAGGAGCACCCGTCATGACCGACCTGGCCATCGCGGCGAACGGTCTGCGCAAGTCGTACGGCGACAAGGTCGTCCTCGACGGCGTCGACCTGGCCGTCCCCGAGGGAACGATCTTCTCCCTGCTCGGCCCGAACGGCGCCGGCAAGACCACCGCCGTGAAGATCCTCTCCACCCTCATCTCCGCCGGCCCGGGCACGGGCGACGTCCGCGTCGGCGGCCACGACCTCGCCACCGACCCGCAGGCGGTGCGTGCCGCGATCGGCGTCACCGGGCAGTTCTCCGCCGTCGACGGGTTGATCACCGGCGAGGAGAACATGCTCCTCATGGCGGACCTGCACCACCTCTCCAAGCGAGAGGGACGGCTGGTCGCCGCCGAGCTCCTCGAACGCTTCGACCTCGTCGAGGCGGCGTCGAGGCCGGCCTCCACCTACTCCGGCGGCATGAAGCGCCGCCTCGACATCGCCATGACCCTGGTCGGCAACCCGCGGATCATCTTCCTCGACGAGCCGACCACCGGCCTCGACCCGCGCTCCCGCCACAACATGTGGCAGATCATCCGCGAACTCGTCTCCGACGGCGTCACCGTCTTCCTCACCACCCAGTACCTGGAGGAGGCCGACGAACTCGCCGACCGTATCGCCGTGCTCAACGACGGCAAGATCGCCGCCCAGGGCACCGCCGAGGAGCTGAAGCGGCTCGTCCCCGGCGGCCACGTCCGGCTCCGCTTCACCGCCCCCGCCGCGTACGAGTCCGCCGCCTCCGTGCTGCGCGCGGCCTCCCGGGACGATGAATCCCTCACGCTGCAGCTCCCGAGCGACGGCAGCCAGCGCGAGCTGCGCGCTCTGCTCGACCGGCTGGACTCCGTCGGCGTCGAGGCGGACGAGCTGACCGTGCACACCCCCGACCTCGACGACGTCTTCTTCGCCCTGACCGCCGGCACCGTCCCGAACCAGCCCAACCAGCCGAAGGAGGCTGTCCGATGAGCTCCCTCGCCCTCGCCGTACGCGATTCCTCAACGATGCTGCGCCGCAACCTCCTGCACGCCCGGCGCTACCCCTCCCTCACCCTGAACCTGCTACTCACGCCGATCATGCTCCTGCTGCTGTTCGTCTACATCTTCGGCGACACGATGAGCGCGGGCATCGGCGGCGGAGACCGCTCCGACTACATCGCCTACCTCGTCCCGGGCCTGCTGCTGATGACCATTGGCAGCACCACGATCGGAACCGCGGTCTCCGTCTCCAACGACATGACCGAGGGCATCATCGCCCGCTTCCGAACCATGGCGATCCACCGCGGCTCCGTCCTCGTCGGACACGTCATCGGCAGTGTGCTGCAGTCCGTCATCAGCGTGATCCTCGTCGGCGCCGTCGGCGTGGCCATCGGCTTCCGCTCCACCGACGCCACCCTCCTGGAGTGGCTGGCGGCCTTCGGACTGCTCACCCTGTTCGCCCTGGCGCTCACCTGGATCGCCGTCGGCATGGGCCTGATCAGCCCGAACGCCGAGGCCGCCAGCAACAACGCCATGCCCCTGATCTTCCTGCCGCTGATCTCCAGCGCCTTCGTCCCGGTCACCGCGATGCCGGGCTGGTTCCAGCCGATCGCCGAATACCAGCCCTTCACGCCCGCCATCGAAACCCTGCGCGGCCTGCTCCTCGGCACCGAGATCGGCCACAACGGATGGCTCGCCGTCGCCTGGTGCCTGGGCCTCGCGATCCTCGGCTATCTCTGGTCGACCTCGAAGTTCAACCACGACCCGAAATAACCGCGCACCCTTCCTCCCGCAGCTCTACCCGTCCGAGGGGGCGGCCTACTCCGACACGACGTCGGTGTGCGCCGCCCCTTCTGCGCGCGCGAGTGCCGAGACTGCCCCGACGGGGTCGATATCAGCGACTGCGTGGGACTGTGCGCCGCACGTCACGTCCTTCGGCGGAGAGCCTCGAGAGGGTGCGACAAGTCGCCCTCAGGCAACGGCCGTTGGGCTCGCCGATTCGGCGGCGCGACGGTATTCGGCGTTGATGCGCCGGGCTTCCTCGAGCTGGTCTTCGAGGATGATGATGCGGCATGCGGCCTCGATGGGCGTGCCCTGGTCGACGAGTTCCCGGGCGCGGGCGGCGATGCGCAGCTGGTAGCGGGAGTAGCGGCGGTGTCCGCCTGCGGAGCGCAGCGGGGTGATGAGGCGGGCGTCTCCGATGGCGCGGAGGAAGCCCTGGGTGGTGCCGAGCATTTCGGCGGCCCGGCCCATGGTGTAGGCGGGGTAGTCGTCGTCATCGAGACGGCCGTACGTGTCGTCTGCGGTCATCGCACCTCTCTGTGGAACGCGTGGAGGGGCCCGGGTGCCGTACCGGCACCCGGGCCCCGAAGGAACTGCTACACCATCTGCCGGCCCTGATACCGCGCCGGCCTTCTGTTTCCGCAGGCCCGACCGAAACGCGGTCGGGGGTGCGGGGATCGCGGATGCGTGACCGGAGACCACCTCACTATCGATGTCCTGCGGTACCCGGGCTCAAGACGTCCGCCCGGGCGATCCTGATGGCGCTCAACTCCTCCGTTCTTCCCTCTGGATCAATCACTTACCAAACGGGAACTTCGTACTGCTGTTACTGCGAACTGCTTGTACTGCTGGTGTTGCGTACTGCGGGTGGCCTCTCACAGCGCCACTTCGGCAGCCAGCCCCGTCGCCCGTCCTGCGTCTGCTCTGGCTTGGAACCCCACTGCCGAACCTCCCGGTGCGCGCGCCCGCAGCCGGCGCCTTCACCGAGGTACTGCCACTGCGTCAACTGCGGTACTGCTCACGGCGGCCCCTGATCACTACGGGCCACCCGGTCCGGTCACCAGTCCCGTCGCCGTCATGCAACAACCCTGGCTTCGAAACTCCGTCACCGCACCGTCCTGCGAACTGCAACTGCGGGTACTGCTGCCCGGCAGTTCATCTCTGCCGGGCCCTGCTGTCTCTCTGGGCTACGACAGAAACCATAGCCACGACCCCACCCAATGTCTACTCCGGCCGACATAGATTTCCGCGCGTTCGAGGATGAGGTAATCGGTCTCGAACAGTGACGGGCAGGGCGCGTGACCGCCCGCCCCCCCGGGTCCGTCGCCAGCGCACGCGAGAGCGCCCGGAGGGCGCGTTGCGGGCCGGATCGGTCTGGATGACGACGAAGCCCCAGGCCGCTGGCCTGAGGCTTCGTTCAAGAGCGGATGACGGGATTCGAACCCGCGCGCCGTGCTTGGGAATCACTGATCCTGCCCGCCGTCCTGGACCCTGATCAGGGCGAACGGATGCCGGGCTGAAGCCTGGGGCTCTTCCCATGACATCCGCCGTCGACCGCTGTTCACCGCCTCTACCGGCACGTTGTGGCACGGAGCGGGCGCCGCCGGCGCCGTTTCTCCCTGTCGCAGTCCTATGCGTCGGCCATGCCAGGGCCGGGGGAGTCGGCGTCCTCCATGAAGGACAGCATCCGGGCGTTGACCACGTCGGGGTGGTCGATCTGAGGGCCGTGCCCGGTCGCGGTGATGATCTCGGCGCGGGCTCCGGGTACGAGGCGCGGTACACGTTCCAGCTGCCGCTTGGGGTGCACGAGCAGGCTGTGTTTGCCCATGATGACGTAGAGCGGGGTCCGGATGGATCGCAGCGCCTCCTCGGCCAGTGGCAGGGGTGCGGGGCGGCGGATCCGGTACGCGCGGGCGCCGAGCTGGATCCATTTGCGCATCTCGGGGACGGCGATCACCGGCTGGTCCAGCCATGTGGCGAGCCGGGGACGCAGCGCCTTCGGGGCGAGGGTGGCGAACAGGCTCACGAAAACCCAGGCGAAGAAGCGCAGGCCGACCCTCTCCAGGCCGCCGGGGTCGAGGGCGGTGACCGAGGCGAGCCGTCCCGGCCGCCGGTGGGCCTGGTTGAGCACCAGCCAGCCGCCGTAGGAGGAGCCGACGAGGTGGACCCGGTCGAGGCCGAGCGCGTCGAGGGTCTCGTCCATCCACCGGGCGGCGCGCTCGGGCTGCCACATGGGCTCGCGGTGGACGCTGCGGTTCGCGTCGCCGGGGGTGTCGAGGGCGTAGACGGGGCGACGGAGGCTGAGCCCGGGGGTGTTGGGGTACCACATCGCCGAGCTGTAGCCCGCGCCGTGGATCAGGACGATCGGTGTCCGGGATTCGGCCGCGGGGTCGGCGGGCCCGTACCGGTAGACGCGGGTGGTGCCGAAGCTCGTCTCGACGTCCGTCTCGGAGCGGACGGGCGCCCCCATCGCGTGGACCACGTCCTCGGCGGCGAAGTAGCGGTCGCGCAGGGCGTCGTTGACGTAACGGCCGACATCGCGGCGTACGCGCGCGGTGTTCTCGGGCACGGCGGCACCTCCTGGGAAGATCCGTTCTTCGTGGTACGACCGTATCACCGATGTGGTACATCAGTATCATCAAGGGGGTCGGGTGGCGGAGCGCACCCACTGTCGACGGGCGGAGACACGAGAGCATGCCGAAGCGTGTGGATCACGAGGAGCGGCGCGCCCAGATCGCCGAGGCGCTCATCCAGGTCGCGGGGCGGCGCGGACTGCATGCCGTCGGCATGCGCGACGTGGCCGCGGAGGCCGGTGTGTCGCTCCGGCTCGTGCAGTACTACTTCGAGACCAAGGAGAAGCTGCTCTTCTACGGCCTCCGGCACCTGACCGACCGCTTCACCGCGAGGGTGGGTGCCCGCCTGGCCGCGGCCGATCCGGACCTGGGCCCGCGCGCCACGGTGGAGGCGCTGCTGTTGGCCTCGCTGCCGACCGACGGGGAGAGCCGTACGTTCCACCTGCTGTACAGCTCCTACGCGATCCTGTCCGTGACCGACGGGGCGCTGGCCGCTCAGCCCTTCACGGACAGCCCCGACGCTGCGGAGAACGTCCTGACCGGACTCCTCCAGCAGGCGCAGGAGGCCGGCCTGGCCGACCCGGACGCCGACGCGCGCACGGAGGCGATCAGCCTGCTCGCGATGGCGGCGGCCATGGGGACCAGCATCCTCGTGGGCCAGCGAAGCCCGGAGTCCGCGATCGCGGTGCTCCGTCACCACCTGGACCGGATCTTCACGACCGCCGCGACGTCCGGGAGGGGAGCGGGATCGACCTGAGGTGTCGATGTGTCGCGAAGCACTCGCGCGCGGCGCGCGCGACGAACACATCGGCCGCGTCCGGGATGTCGCGGTCAATCCCGCGTATCACCCTGTCCTTTGAGAAGAAGGAACTCCGGAACCGGATCGGGCGACAAACAAGCCCCAGGTCGCTGAACTGAGCTTTGTCGTGGAGCGGATGACGGGAATCGAACCCGCGCTCTGATCTTGGGAATCACCCGGTACTTGGACGTGCGCATTGCGCCTGACCTGCAGGAACGTGCGCGGATGGCCTCGTCCTGGATGCTTCGCAGGGCCCATTGCTGACCGCTGTTCACCGCCCCTACCGGCACGTTGTGGCACGGCGTCCCGTCGAGGGGGCGGGGAGGCGTCTTCCCTCAGCCATGGCGGGGCCGCAGGCAGTTGTGCCTGCGGCCCCGCTCGGGTGTGCTGGGGTCAGGACGGGTCGCCGTACTGGAGACCGCGTCCGTTGGTGCCGACGTAGACACGCCCGTAGGTGTCGGGGTCGCCGGTGATGACGCCGCTGCCGCCGATGTTGCCCCACTGGTGAGCGTCGTCGTTGACGCGGAGCCAGGTGGTGCCCTTGTCGGTGGAGCGGAAGACGCCGGTGACGTCCTTGACGGTACCGATCAGGTACAGGGCCTGGTAGGAGGCGCCCGGCGCGGCCTTGCCGAAGCCGAGGGCGGAGGCGGACTGCACCGTCGTGAGCGTGGTGAAGGTGCGGCCGCCGTCGGTGGAGTGCAGCAGCCCCTTGTCAGCGCCGGCGATCCACAGGTCCCCGGCGATGCCGGGGGCGGCCGTGAGCCGGCCGGTGGGCAGGTTGCCGGCGCGGGCGGTGAAGGTCGCGCCGCCGTCGGTGCTGGCGTGGAGCGTGCCGCCGGACAGGGAGTAGAAGGTCCTGGCCGAGGAGCGGTCGGCGACGACTGCGGCGTCGGTGCCCAGGCCGTTGACCCTCGACCAGCTCGCCCCGTTGTCGGTCGAGCGGTACGGGGCCTGACCGGCCTCGGTCCAGACGATGGTGGAGCCGTCCGCCGATAGCGCGATACGGCCGTCCCGGGCACCGGCCACAGGCTCTGCCTTGAAGCCGGTCCAGTTGTTGCCGCCGTCGGTGGAGTAGGCGCCGTCCTGCTCGCCGCCACGGCCGACGCGGACCATCATCGAGGGCTTGGACTGGGCGAAGTCGATGTCGGTGCTGTTGGTCATCAACGGGTTCTTCAGCCGCCCGGAGGGCACCTTGGTCAGGGAGTCGTGCCGGAAGCCGCCCTGGTCGCCCATGGAGGTGATGACGGTGGCGCCGCCGGGAGGGGCGATCGCGTCCAGCAGCGCGGTCTCCTCCAGCCCTCGGGCCCCCATGCTCCAGTGGCTGGTGCCGCCGCTGTCGGAGGCATTGGCGTCCTTGCTGCGCAGGATGCCGTTGCCGGTGCCGTACAGCACGTGCCCGGAGTCGAAGGGATCGATGGCCAGGGCGGTCATCCAGTGCCCGGTGTGAGTGCCGACGTAAGGAGCGCCGGAGGCGTCCCGCACCGACTTGTCGGCCAGTGCCTTCCAGTTCGAACCGCCGTCGGTGGTCCGGTAGATCTCGTCCTCGGGCCACCAGCGGCCGAGGGTGGTGACCATGACCGTGGACGGCTTGCGCGGGTCGACCGCCAGACCGGAGAAGCCGTAACTTCCCTGGGACGGGGAGATGTTCTTCCACGCCCCGCTGCCCGGCGTGTACTTCCACACCGAACCCGCCGTCACGCCGTTGGGTCCGAGATTGTTGGTGTACGTCAGGTACAGCGATCCGTCACCGGAGAGCACGCCGTGCTGCGGCATCTGGCCGGCGGGCTGCCCGGAGACGGCCTGCCAGGTGCTGCCGCCGTCGGTGGAGCGGTACAGGGAGGTGGATCTGTCGGCGACGCCGACGTAGATCGTCTTGCTGCCGGCCGGGCCGTACGTCACGAAGGAGATGCCGCCGCCGCTGCTCGCCCCGTCCTTGACGGGGAACGAGGAGACCTGGCTCCATGTGACGCCGTGGTCGGTGCTGCGCCACAGGCCGTTCTTGCGGCTGCCGAGGAGCAGGTTGGCGTTGTTCGCGGGGTCGACCACCAGCCGCTCGCCCGCCCCGCGGCCGTCCTCGTTGCCGCCCAGCTTGAAGGGCAGGTTGGTGCGCTTGAAGGTGCGGCCCTTGTCGGTGGAGCGCAGGATCGCGCCGTTGCCCGCCCAATCGTTGGTGTAGGTGCCCGCCCCGAGGTAGAGCCGCTTGGGGTCGAGGGGGTCGGTGGCCACCGAGTCGATGCCCAGCAGGTTCCAGTCCTTCTCGCCGACCCAGTCGGTCAGCGGGATCCACTGCTCGGCCGCGGTGTCCCAGCGGTAGGCGCCGCCCATGTCTGTGCGCGCGTACAGCAGGCCCTTCTCACGCGGGTTGAACACCAGCCCGGTGACGTAACCGCCGCCCACCACCTGGGCGTTGCTCCACATATACGGTCCGGTCCCGGCCGCCGGGGACTCGGCCGTCTTCACCAGCCTCCACTGCTGGTTGGTGCTGCCCTTGCCGGGGTACTGGATGACCATCGCGCCATTGGCCGTGGAGCCTCCGGAGACGTCCAGGACCTGGCCGCTCCTGCGGGAGGTGAAGGTGACGACGTCGGAACCGCTCACCTCGTCGATCCGCCACTCCTGGGAGGCGGAGGCGCTGTCGGTCTGCTGCTCGGCGGCGGCCGCCTGGGCGGACGAACCGCCCGCTATGCCCAGCACTTTGCCGCTGTTGCGGTTCACCAGCTCGTAGTAGCCGTCCCCGGTGGGTCGCAGCTTCCACTGCTGGTTGGCGGTGTTCTGGTCGGTCCACTGCTGGATGCGGGTGCCGTCGGCGGTGGAGAAGGCGTTGACGTCCAGCGCCTTGCCGCTGCGTACGGAGATCAGCCGGTAGTAGGCATTGCCGTCGACCGTCGCGGCCTGTGAATCATCCTGCACGAACAGGAGATACGGCACGACGAGAGCGGGCGCTCCGAGCAGCAGTCCGGTCGCGGTCCAGCGGCGGCGGTGACGCCCGCGGCGCCCACCGTTCGTGGGGTTCTTCATGGGGGGTGTTTCTCCTTGCGTATGACCGTGGATCGGGCAGTCAGCGCTGCAGGGTGAGGACACCCGGCCGGTACGGCAGTCGGTCGTAGGGACCGCCCGCGGTGGGGGACTTGCCCTGGTAGAGGAACTGCAGGTTGCAGGGGTCGATGGTCATGGTCTGGTCGGGATTGTTACGGACCAGGTCCCCGTGGCTGATGTCGTTGGTCCAGGTGGCACCGCTGTTCGCCTTGCCCGCGAAGGGGCTGCTCTCGCTGCCGGCCTGCGGGGTCCACGAACCGCTCAGGCTGGAGGCCGTGAACGAGCGGAAGTAGCGCCCGTTCGCACCCTTCGCCTCGACGATCATGAGGTACTGCTGCCGGCCCTGGACCTTGTAGACCTGGGGGGCCTCGAACAGGTTGGCCTCCGTATCGCTCATGACCGTCGTGTACGACGAGCCGAAGCTGCCCGGGAAGTTCCCGATCGGCATGCTCGCCCGGTAGATCTTGCCGTTGTCACCGGCGAAGAACAGGTACATGTTCTGGTCGTCGGCGATCAGGGTCTGGTCGATCGGGCCGGTGGGGGAGCCGGTGATGCCGCCGGTGAACAGCGGCTGCGGCGCGGACCAGCCGTTGGGGTCGGTGGGGTCGCTCGACGTGCGGTAGATGAAGGGCCACTGACCCCACTGGTATGCGAGGACCCAGATCTTCTTGGGCGCGAAGTAGAACAGCGTGGGCGCGACCGCGGGCTGGTTCATCGCCTTCTGTCCGGCGGACGCCATGTCCGACCAGTTGGTGAAGGGGCCGAACGCCATCGAGCCGTACTTCGATCCGTTGAAGTTCGACCCGTAGACCAGGTGCTTGCCGTTGTGCACCACGTTGGTGAAGTCCTTCAGCGACGCCCACCCGTTCGCAGGCTGCGCCAGGGCACCCGTCGAATTCCACTTGTACGTCGACGGAAGCGCGCACGTGCCGCCGCCCGATCCGGACGGGGCGGTCCACTTCTGGTTGCCGACGCCCCCACAGGCGTGCAGCTGGATCTTGGTGCCGTTGGCGGTGGCCGCGCCGACGGCGTCGAGGCACAGCCCGGACTGGACGCCGGTGATCGTGCCGTTGGTGTTGATGTTCCACTGCTGGTTGGGGCCGCCGTTGCAGTCCCAGATGACCACCGCGGTGCCGTTGGTGGTGCCCTTGCTCTTGGCGTCCAGGCACTTGTCGCCGTGGATCCTCAGCTGCTTGCCGGCGGTGTGGGTCCAGCGCTGGTTGGTCTGTCCGCTGCAGGTCCACAGCTGCGCCTGGGTGCCGTTGGCGGTGGTGGAGGCGGGGATGTCGATACAGCGGCCGGAGGCCACGCCCTTGATCTCCCCCGTACCAGCACCGGCACCGTCGGACGGCTTGCTCGGGGTGGTACCCGAGCCTGAGCTGAGGGCGTTCATGACGGCGGTGTACGCGGCCTTGGGCTTGCCGTTGTTGTCGAACAGCAGCGGACTTTCGCCGCTGCGCCAGGAGTCGCTGTCACGGACGCCCCACACCGTGATGCCGGTGCAACGGGCCACGGACAGACAGGCCTTGACCGCGTCGGCGTAGTGGGTGGGCGATGCCTGGGCGATGTCCAGCTCGGTGATCTGGACATCGACGCCCAGGGCGGCGAAGTTGGCCAGGGTGGTCTTGAAGCTCGCCGGCGGGCCGCCCGCTCCGAAGTGGCTCTGGAGCCCGACGCAGTCGATGGGAACGCCGCGGGACTTGAAGTCCTTGACCATTCTGTAGACGCCCTGGGTCTTGGCGTCCGACCAGTTCTCGATGTTGTAGTCGTTGTAACAGAGCTTGGCCGAGGAGTCGGCCGCACGGGCGGTGCGGAACGCCTCCTCGATGAAGCCGTTGCCCAGGACCTTCTGGAACACCGAGCTGCGGAGCTGGCCGCCGGGGCCGTCGGCGAATGCCTCGTTGACCACGTCCCACGCGTAGATCTTGCCCTTGAAGTGGGTCATCGTGGTGGTGATGTGGCCGTTCATCACGCTGCGCAGCGTGTTCGCGTCGCCGATCGAGCCGACCCAGGCCGGGAGCTGCGAGTGCCAGACCGTGGTGTGGCCGCGTACGCGCTGGCCGTTCGCCTTCGCACGGTCGACGATCCGGTCGGCGGGGCCGAAGTTGAACGTGCCGCGGGACGGCTGGACGGCGTCCCACTTCATCTCGTTCTCCGGGGTGATCATGTTGAACTCCCGGTCGGCGATCGCGGTGTACGCCGAGTCGCCGAGCCTGCCGGCGGCCACAGCGGTGCCGAAGTACCTGCCCGAGGGGGCCGCCTGCGTACCCAGGTTCGCGGCTCCGGCGGAGCTGGGGAGGAGCGTCACGACACCGGCCACCACCGCCGCGGCCGACAGTCCTACCGTCACTGTCCGGCGTCGCCGGCTGAGCCGGTGCTGGCCCTTCATGATTCTCCTCGGGGGTCGCGGGTCACCCTGGGTGCCGTGATCGTGGGGGCGTGTCGCGTCATGGGAGGGGCTTTCTTCCGGGGATACGTCAAAGGGGGATAGCGGGGAACCCGCCACGCCTGCCCGTCTTGGTGAGCGGCGGGAAGAGCACCCCATGCAATGGAGGCTTCCGCACTCGCGGTCTCGTAACGGAAAAGTCGCGCCGTCCGGACGATTGCTCAGTGATGCATCTCGCGGGCAGAAAGCGTTATGCCAAGCCCCGCGGTCTGGTCGGCGCTGTGGAAAGGGCGCGCCGCCCTGATCACCAGTGAAGGTTTTCGGAATGGCGGCAGCCGTCGATGAATACGGACCGAAGCCGGATCACATGCTCAAGGAGCGGTTCTCAGGCCCAGGACCTGCGCAGGATGAAGGAAGCCTGGCCGGCGAAGGTCCGAGTGCCGTCGGAGCCATCGAGCCAGATGCCACCGTCACGATGGCGGATGACCGATCCCGGGTAGTTGTGCGCGTGCAGGGTCACCGACCCGGCGACCGCCCCAGGGCGCGGACAGAAGGTCGCGTCTTCACGAAACAGTGCGCTGCCGTCGTTGGCGCTCAGCCGCAGCCGAAGGTAGTGATGGCGAAGATACCGGCCGTCTGCGGCGCGGAAGGTGACGCACCGTGTGTCGGCCAGCCCCTCGATGACCGTGAAGGTGACCCGTTGCCGAGCCTGCGCGCTGCTGGACGCGGAGACTCGGCCGAGCGCCGCGAAGTCGCCGGCATAGGTGACGAACAGGCCGGGTTGGTCCACGGACTCCAGCGACCGTGCGCCCAGCGGAACGGTGCCTGCGGAGGCGGACGGACTCACCGGGGACGGTTTGTCCGATGTGGTGGTGCGCGACGGGATCGGCGTGGGAGTGCCGACCGTGGGGTTGCCGACCGTGGGCGCGGCGATGACGCCGGGCTCCCGATGCGCCGGTTCGGGCCAGGTCGCGTAGGTGGCGGTCCCGGCGATGAGCACCGCGCCGGTGGCGAGGCTCACCAGCGGATGAGCGGTCACCGCGTGGAGTTTGCCGATCAGCGCGCTGTGCAGACCGCCTCCCCCCGTCGCCGTGCCGACGGCGACGGCGACGGGTGCCGTGGCCAGCCCGGCGGCGCTCGCGGCCGTACCCGACAGCAGGCCCTTGGCGGCCAGCGCGGCGATGAGTCCGGCCGGGACGGCCAGCGTCGCGAGGCTGCGGAACAGTAGTTCCGCCGGAACCCGTTCTGTCGTCGTCGCCGTGCAGAGCGGGCAGCCGCGGGTATGCCGCGCGATCCGCTTGCGCCACACCGATGTACGGAGGCCGTCCCAGCCGACGACGGTCTCGTCCAACTGCGGACAGCGCGGATCGGCCTCCAGCGCGGAGACAATCGTCCTGCTCAGTTCCAACTGCTCGCGCATGCGTTGCAGGCGTACTCCGACGTGGGCGACAGTGAGCCCCATCGCGGCGGCGATGTCGTCACGGCTCAGCGAGCCGGCGCATTCCTGCCACCACAGTGACAGCAGCGCCCGATGGTCCGGGTCGAGCCACCGGCCGGCTTCGACAACCTGACGGCGCTCGTCCGACACATGCAGACGCGTGATCGTCAGGTCTTCGGGTTCGGCGCCGATGTCCGGTATCTGGCGGGCCTCGTCGATGACCGTGGTCCGGCCGGCGAAGGTGCTTTGCCGATGCCAGTGGGTATTGATCTGGCGCAGCGTGATCGACACCAGCCAGGACCGGAAGCTCTCCGGGGCACGCAGGGCAGGCAGGTCGCGCACCACGCGCAGCAGGGTCTCCTGGACGACGTCGTCGACGTCGGCATGTCCGCTCAGCGATCGTCCGACGATGTTGTAGAGCAAGGGCAGGTACGCGGCGATCAGCTCCTCGCGCGCCCGGTCGTCACCGGCCTGCGCCGCGACGACCAGCCCCGCGTGGTCCGCGTCCATGAGCCCCATCCCCACCTCCCTCAGGGGAGCGATCTTCCCTCAGGGAAGCGATCCGCCGAGTACGGCGCCTCACCTTAGCGTCGGCAAGGAATGCGGCCAAAGCCCGTGCCCTGGGCCAACGGACCGGCCCGTGCCGACTGAGGCCCGGTACCGCGCGTGAGGACGGGAGTGAGGTGGTCGTTCACCGCTCGGCGGTCCACGGTGTCGCCGAGCGCATTCTGGTCGAGGGCGCGTGGGTGTGCTTCGACCTCACCCCGTCAACGAGGTTGGCGCCGAGGACGGCGAAGCTGGCGCTCTAGACAACGACGAAGCCCCAGGTCGCTGACCTGGGGCTTTGCTCGCGAGCGGATGACGGGAATCGAACCCGCGCTATAAGCTTGGGAATCACCGTCGCTTGGATCGCCTGTATGGGCGTCTGACCTGGTGATATGGCGTGTGGACGGGGCGACTTCCAGGGCCCCTGAGAGCCGTCGTTGACCGCTCTTCACCGCCGTGATGGGCACAGATGGGGCACGTCGACGGACCAGGGCGGACGCTCCGCCATGGGTGCGTTGCCGGGGCCACAAGGGATGGGCGGTCTGTCAGCTGCGTGAGTCGAGTTCCTTCGGGCCGTAGAGGGCCGTGGTCTCTCCTGTGAGCAAGGCCCAGTAGCGGTCCCCGAAGGACCAGTGCCACCACTCCGTGGGGTAGTTCACCAGCCCTGCGGCCGTGAGTACGGTGCCGAGCAGCTTCCGGTTGGCGCGGGCCTCCTCGCCGATGTTCGGGGCGTGGGTGTAGCAGGCGCCGGCGCTCTCCTCCGGGTCCGCGTTCATGCGCGTGCCCAGGTCCAGTTCGTGCCCGTCGGCATCGGCGAGGGTGAGGTCGACGGCCGCGCCGGCGCTGTGCGGCGCGATGCCGGGAGGTGACACGTACCTGCTCGCCGCCGAGTGGATCTGATCGGCAGACCATGCGGGGTGGATGGCCCGTAGCTCACCGGCGTACTCCTCGAAGTACTCCCGCTGGAGGGAAGGGGGCCGGTAGCCCTCGACGAACAGCAGCCGGATGCCCACCGGCAGCATCGTCTGGGCTGTAACCAACCGCTCCAACACGCCTTCCCGTAGGTGGGCGAAGGCGTCCGCCGGGTCCTGCTTGCGGGTGTCGACGAGCAGGCGGCCGTCGTGGCGGACGTCCACGAGGCGCTCGCCGGACTCGACCACAGGTACAGCGGCGACCTTCGGATCCGACATCAGCACGATGTCGCTCATGGTGCCGCCCTTCATCCGGCCGGCGTGGCCGGGGGTCGCACGCCGAACCACTGCTCGGCGCCGTACTCCTCGAACCGCTCGACCTCGGTGAAGCCCAGCTTCGCCGCGAGGCGCATCGCGCGGTCGTTGTCGCTCTGGGTGGAGAGCACCACGGGTTCGCCGAACCTATCGCACGCTCTGCGAGGACGATCGGCGGAGAAGCCCGGCGCCTGCCTGGCGATCTTTTCCGGCGGTCTGCAACCGGGACCGCTTCGGCGCGCGTGGCGATGATGTGAGAAGCGAACGCGGAGCGGAACCGGTGGGACGGCGAAGTGAGCGCGGGACAGTGAACGGACGGAAGGCGACACAGCGTGGGTCACGACCAGGTTCTCGAAGCGTTTCAGCTGGAATGCGGGGCCCTCGGCGACGCCATGGCCGGACTGTCCGAGGCCGAGTGGAACCTCCCGACGCGCTGCACTCCCTGGTCCGTACGCGACCTGCTCGGGCACGTGTGCGTGGTGATCGACTGGCTTCCGGCGATGCTGGACGCGCCGGCACCCGGCGAGGCGGAGATCTCCGCGGTGGAGTACTACCGCCCTGACGACCGCTTCTCACCGCAGACCAACGGCAAACGGATCGCCTTGGCCCAGGACCATGCGGCGGGGTCGGCCGAGGGCGCCGCCTTCGCCGAGGACTTTGCCGCGACGTGGCGGCGAGTCGACCGGCTGTGCCGGGCCCAGCCGGATGGTCGGACCGTCCGGACACGCCATGGCGACGCCATGCTCCTGTCGGAGTTCGTCCTCACCCGCGTCGTGGAAGTCGCCGTCCACGGCCTCGACCTGGCCGACGCACTGGGACGCGAAGCCTGGCTCACCCCCGCGGCCGGTGACGCCGTGACGGAGCTGCTCCTGGGCAGGGAGCACGCCGCGGCGGCCGACGAGCTGGAGTGGAGCCGTCCCCGCTTCCTGCGCAAGGCCACCGGCCGGGAGCCGCTGAACGAAGCGGAGGCCGCGCAGGTCGAACAGCTCGGCATCCGCTGGCTCGCCCTGGGCTGACGCGCATGCCCGTGTCCCCGCGTACCGGGAATCACCCAGGACGCGGGCGCAGGGTGTGCGCGTCCACCGCCGTCTTGAACCCAGGAGGGCCCGTGCGAGGTGGCGAAGCCTGGTGGGTCGAGTTCGACGAGCGGCGGCCGGCCGTCCTGCTGCCGGGAGTCAGCGCGTCCGGGATCCGGGCGATGCAGGTCGTCGCCCCGGCGGGCGTCGACATAGTCGCAGGAGCAGACCCCAGAGACGACCGTGAAGCTCAGCGAGGTAAGAGAATCTCTCCGTCTCGGTGGGCTCGGGTAGGCGATCTGCGCATGGAGCGGCGAAGAGTCCCGACGACCCGCGCCAGAGCTCACTGTCGGAGAACTCTCCCTCCGGGACCCTGATTTCCGGTCACGGTGGGCAGACCACCTCGTGGCCCGCCGGACCTTCGGCTCCAAGACCACCCACCACCCCGTCGCCGGCGACCTGCCCCTCGACGGGGAGAACCTCACCAGCTCAGCGGACGAGGAAGAGCCAAGACCTGTGTACGAGGGGGCTGGCCGTCGACAGGTGAGGGGACTTGAGTCTCCCGTAAGGGGAGACGCCAAGGTAGGGGCATGGACGGCGACACGCTTTACTCGATCGGCGAGCTGGCCCGGCGGACCGGTCTCACGATCAAGACCATTCGGTTCTACTCCGATCGCGGAATCGTGACGCCGACGGACCGCAGCCCGGCCGGTTACCGCCTGTACAACATCGGCGCCGTCGCGCGCTTGGACCTCGTGCGGACCCTGCGGACGCTGGGGCTGGACCTTCCCACGATCCGCAAGGTCGTCGATCGGGAGCTCTCGCTCCCTGAGGTCGCGGCGGCGCATGCCGAGGCACTGGCGGTGCAGATGCGCATCCTGCGTCTGCGGCACGCGGTGCTGACCATGGTGGCCGAGCGTGGGCTCACTCACGAGGAGACCGATCTCATGCACCAGCTTGCCCAGCTTTCCGAGGACGAACGCCGAGATCTCATCGGTGATTTCCTCGGCGCCGTCTTCGACGGTCTCGGCGCCGACCCCGCGTTCGCGGGGGTCATGCGCTCGATGACCCCCGAACTGCCCGATGATCCCGAGGCGGAGCAGGCCCGGGCATGGGTGGAGTGGGCCGAACTGGCCCTGGACCCGGATTTCCGTGCCGGTGTGCGACGAATGGCCGAGGGTCTGGCGGCCGAACGGGCACAGGGCGACACCACGGGCCCGCGCCCCGACTTCGCCGCAGCTGTCCGTGATCTGGTCGCCCCGGCCTTGGCGGCGGGCATCGATCCGGCCTCGCATCAGGCCGATCCGATCGTCGCGGCGCTTGCGGCTGACTACGCGCACCTCTGCGGCCGCCCTGACGACGCCGAGCTCCGCCGTCGGCTACTGCTTCGGTTGGAGAGCGTGAACGACCCGCGCAGAGACCGGCACCTCCAGCTACTCGCAGTGATCAACAGCTGGCCTGCTCCGGAGAGCCTGGCGCCCATACTCGACTGGTCCGTCAAGGCCCTGCGCGTTCGGACGCAGCGGTAGTGGGCCAGGGACGGTGGGCGCCGGGGCCAGACGCCGCCGCGTACGATCCGCCGGTGAATGACACCGTCGTACTGCGTGTGGACGCGGCGCCTTCCGCGTCCGCCCTCGTTCTTCGCCCCTGGCGCATGCAGGACGTTCCTGCGCTGGTCGAGGCGTACCGGGATCCTGCCTTGCGCCACTGGACAAGCTCTTCCGTGGAGAACGACGCCGACGCGGTGCGGTGGGTGCGGGCCCAGCAGCGAGGATGGGCGGTGGGCGACCGATTCGGCTTTGCGGTCCTTGAAGCGCAACCCGATTCAACCCATGGCCAGTTGGTCGGCAATGTGGTCCTCAAGGAAGTCGCCTCCGGCAAACCCTCGGCGGGGGTGGGCTATTGGACTGCGGCGCATGCTCGCGGGCGGGGTGTGGCGCCTCGCGCTCTGGAGGCCCTCACTGGCTGGGCCTTCGACACCCTCGGGGTGGGAGGACTGAAGCGTCTGGAACTCCTGCACCAGGTGGACAACTCCGCCTCGTGCCGGGTTGCGCAGAAGAGCCGGTACGAGTTCGAGGGCGTCCTGCCCGCGGCGCTGCCCTCCTTCCCTCTCGACGGTCATCTGCACATACGGTGCAGGGATGCCTGAGATCCACTCGCATTCTGCAGATCAGCCGAGGTGGCTCATGCCGCGCGGGTCTCAGGGCGTTCGACCGGCTGACCGCGCTCGAAGCGCGCTCCGGTCCGGACAAGTGGGACGAGGTGGGCGCCGTTGACGGACCGCCAGCGGGCCTGGGCCGACTCGACGAGCTCGAACACCATGGCGAGCCGGGCGGCGCGGGAGCAGGCGCCCTTGGTGACCTTGGTGCGGAGCCGAACGGTGGCGAAGGTCGACTCGATGGGGTTGGTGGTCCGCAGGTGGATCCAGTGCTCGGCCGGGTGGTCGTAGAACTCCAGTGGCACGTCCTGGTCATCGGTGATCTTCGGAGACTTGCGGCACCAGGGCACCAGGATCGCCGAGGAGAACCGCCGGCGTTCCCCAGTGACCGTGTCGACCCGCTTGTCGTTCACCCGCGGAGCCCGCACCTCGACCGATCCTGCGGCGGTGGTGACCTTCCCGGGCTGGTGGTAGCCGTTGCGTACCACCAGCCGACGGCCACTCTCGTCCCGCTCGTCGGCCGACTCGGCTACGCAGGCGTCGACCTCGGCTTCCGGCGCGGCGGCCGGCATCCGGCGCGCGCCCTCCCGGACGATCTCGTCCAGCGGCGGTGCCCCGCCAGAGGCCCCGAGAGGTCTGGACAACGACCAAGCCCCAGGTCGCTGACCTGGGGCTTCGTTCAAGAGCGGATGACGGGAATCGAACCCGCGCTATAAGCTTGGGAAGCTCATGTTCTACCATTAAACTACATCCGCGCAGCGGCCCGGTGATCGGTACCGCAGACTGGGACACTGTACCCCATCGTGCAGTTGAGGCGTACCCTCCGTGGGCGGAGTGCCGCCTGGAGTGGTGCCCCGTTGATCCCCTAATGTTGCTGTCTCGTCCACCACTTGTCGGGGAAGGGACTTGATGGGTTCGATGGAGCGCACCGTCGTCCGTTGTGCCGAGGGGCACGTGTTCAGTACCGCTTCGTTCCCGTTGCAGCAGCTCGGTGCCGGGCGGATCGGGCCCGGACGGCTCGTCCGGTGTCCACGGTGTGCGCGGCTGCGGCATGCGGTGCCCGTGGAGCTTGAGCAGCGCTGATGCCTGCCGGGGCGCGGCGTCCTGCCGATTGGGGCAGGTCCGCGCCCTCTGCGTATCGTGGGGGCGTGCTTCTCTCAGACAAGGACATCCGGGCCGAGATCGATGCCGGGCGGGTACGCATCGACCCGTACGACGAATCCATGGTGCAGCCCTCGAGCATCGACGTGCGGCTTGACCGCTTCTTCCGGGTGTTCGAGAACCACCGCTATCCCCACATCGACCCCGCCGTCGAGCAGCTCGACCTGACACGCGAGGTCGAGCCCGAGGGTGACGAGGCGTTCATCCTCCACCCCGGCGAGTTCGTGCTCGCCTCGACCTACGAGGTCATCACGCTGCCCGACGACATCGCGTCGCGCCTCGAGGGCAAGAGCTCCCTCGGGCGGCTCGGGCTCGTCACGCACTCGACCGCCGGGTTCATCGACCCCGGTTTCTCGGGGCACGTGACCCTGGAGCTGTCGAACCTCGCCACCCTGCCGATCAAGCTGTGGCCGGGGATGAAGATCGGGCAGCTGTGCATGTTCCGGCTGAGCTCGCCCGCCGAGTTCCCGTACGGCAGCGAGCGGTACGGCTCGCGTTACCAGGGGCAGCGGGGGCCGACGGCCTCCCGTTCGTTCCTGAACTTCCATCGGACCCAGGTGTGAGGCGGCGGTCGTCATGAGTGAAGTACGCGAGAACCTGACGTACGAGGGATTCGGGCGGGCCATCCGCGACCTCGCGCAGACCATCGCCGACGACGGCTACGAGCCCGACATCGTGCTCTCCATCGCCCGCGGCGGCGTATTCGTCGCCGGCGGCCTGGCGTACGCGCTGGACTGCAAGAACATCCACCTCGTGAACGTGGAGTTCTACACCGGCGTGGGTACGACGCTGGAGATGCCGGTCATGCTGGCGCCGGTCCCCAACGCGATCGACTTCTCCGACAAGAAGGTCCTGATCGCCGACGACGTCGCCGACACCGGCAAGACCCTCAAGCTCGTCCACGACTTCTGCGTCGACCACGTCGCCGAGGTCCGTTCCGCGGTCATCTACGAGAAGTCGCACTCCCTCGTGAAGTGCGAGTACGTGTGGAAGAAGACCGACGAGTGGATCAACTTCCCCTGGTCCGTCGAGCCGCCCGTCGTCAAGCGCGAGGGTCAGGTCCTCGACGCCTGAGCACCCGAGACGCCCGTTCCGGTACGGAGCGACGAGAAGGCCCCCACCGGGATTCCGGTGGGGGCCTTCCTCGTACGTGTTTAGAGGGTGCCCAGTTTGATGAGCGACAGCAGTGCCACCAGCTGGATCGCCGACGCGCCCAGCGCCTTCGGCCAGGGCAGGTCGTGAGAGCGGCTCACCATCACCGTGAGCAGGGCGCCCGCCGCCAGCCAGGTCAGCCAGCCCAGGACCTGCACCAGGCCGTTCTCGCCGCCCAGGAACATCGCGAAGACCAGCCGGGGCGCGTCCGTGATCGACATGATCAGCATCGACAGGCCCACGGTCGGCTGCCAGGAACCGTCTCCGCCGAGCTGGCGGGCCAGGGTGTGGGTGACCGCGCCCAGGATCGCTCCACCGAGGACGAAGCCGACGCCCGTCATCAGGACGTACGGGATCGCCGTCGACAGGGTCGCGTTGATCGCCTCGTCGCGGGCCTTGTCGAAGCCGAAGATCGCGAGCAGGCCGTAGAGGAACGTCACGACCAGCGCCGGGCCCCAGACGGCGTAGTCCCGCATCTGGAGGAACGTCTGCGCGGGGCGCAGCACGATGCCGCTCAGCAGGGCCTTCCACGGCAGCCGCGGGCCCGTGGGGGCGGCGGGGGCGGCGCCGGCCTGATAGGTGGCGGCGCTGCCGTAGGGGTCGTCATGGATGCTGAACGCCTGCGTGTGACCCGGGTTGTTCGCCGTGCCGGCGTGCTGCTGCGGGTAGGGGTCCCCGAAGTACTCCGGCTCCCCGTACCCCTGCGGCGCTCCCTGTGGGGCCCCCTGTGGAGCCTGCGGGGGCCACTGCTGCTGCGGGTACGGCGGCGGAGCCGCGTTGTACCCGTACGGCGCCTGCTGCGGTTGTTGTTGCGGGGGGCGGTTGTCCCGGCCGCGTCCGTTCCTGAATCCAGCCACGTATCGAACGTACCCGGTCCCGCTGCGAGGGCGCGCCTTTGCCACTGAGCTGTGACATCCCCTAGGGGGCCTCGGGGCCCCGTTCACGACTACCAGGCCGAGATCTGGGCGGGCGGCACCGGACAGCGCTGAACGAGGCCGTACGAGACGACGAAGGGCCGTCCCCGCGGGGACGGCCCTTCGTCGTCTCGTACGTACGCCTTACTGCGCCGGCTCCGGCTCGTGCTCCGGCTCCGCCGGCAGCTCCTCCGCCGGCTTCTTCACCGACTCCAGGAGCAGCTGCGCCACGTCCACCACCTGGACGGACTCCTTGGCCTTGCCCTCGTTCTTCTTGCCGTTGACCGAGTCGGTCAGCATGACCAGGCAGAACGGGCAGGCGGTGGAGACGATGTCCGGGTTGAGGGACAGGGCCTCGTCGACGCGCTCGTTGTTGATGCGCTTGCCGATCCGCTCCTCCATCCACATCCGCGCGCCACCGGCGCCACAGCAGAAGCCCCGCTCCTTGTGGCGGTGCATCTCCTGCTGGCGCAGGCCCGGGACCTTGTCCATGATCTCGCGCGGCGGCGTGTAGACCTTGTTGTGACGGCCCAGGTAGCAGGGGTCGTGGTAGGTGATCAGACCCTCGACCGGCGTCACCGGGATCAGCTTGCCCTCGTCGATGAGGTGCTGGAGCAGCTGCGTGTGGTGGATGACCTCGAACTCGCCGCCCAGCTGGGGGTACTCGTTCGCGATCGTGTTGAAGCAGTGCGGGCAGGTGGCGACGATCTTCTTCGCCGACTTCGGCTTCTTGGTCGACTCGTCCTCGTCGTCCTCGCCGAACGCCATGTTCAGCATCGCCACGTTCTCGGCGCCCAGCTGCTGGAAGAGCGGCTCGTTGCCCAGGCGGCGGGGCGAGTCACCGGTGCACTTCTCCTCGCCGCCCATGATCGCGAACTTGACGCCCGCCATGTGCAGCAGTTCGGCGAAGGCCTTGGTGGTCTTCTTGGCCCGGTCCTCCAGGGCGCCCGCGCAGCCGACCCAGTAGAGGTAGTCGACCTCGGTGAGGTCCTCGACGTCCTTGCCGACGATCGGGACCTCGAAGTCGACCTCCTTGGTCCACTCGACGCGCTGCTTCTTGGCCAGCCCCCAGGGGTTGCCCTTCTTCTCCAGGTTCTTGAGCATCGTGCCGGCCTCCGACGGGAAGGCGGACTCGATCATCACCTGGTAGCGACGCATGTCGACGATGTGGTCGACGTGCTCGATGTCGACCGGGCACTGCTCGACACAGGCGCCGCAGGTGGTGCAGGACCACAGGACGTCCGGGTCGATGACGCCGTTCTCCTCGGCGGTCCCGATCAGCGGCCGCTCGGCCTCCGCGAGGGCCGAGGCGGGGACGTCGGCGAGCTGCTCGGCCGACGCCTTCTCGTCGCCCTCCATGGTCTTGCCGCCGCCGGCCAGCAGGTACGGCGCCTTGGCGTGCGCGTGGTCACGCAGCGACATGATCAGGAGCTTGGGGGAGAGCGGCTTGCCGGTGTTCCAGGCGGGGCACTGCGACTGGCAGCGGCCGCACTCCGTACACGTGGAGAAGTCGAGGATGCCCTTCCAGGAGAACTGCTCGACCTGGGAGACACCGAAGACCGCGTCCTCGGCCGGGTCCTCCCAGTCGATCTCCTTGCCGCCGGTCGTCATCGGCTGCAGCGCGCCCAGCGCGGTGGAGCCGTCGGCGTTCCGCTTGAACCAGATGTTCGGGAAGCCGAGGAAGCGGTGCCAGGCCACACCCATGTTGGTGTTGAGCGAGACCGTGATCATCCAGGTGAAGGACGTGACGATCTTGAGCGCCGCGAAGAAGTAGGTGAGGTGCTGCAGCGTGCCGAGGCTCAGCCCGTCGAGCGCGGCGATCAGCGGGTACGAGGCGAAGAAGCCCGGCTCCCAGCTGGTCACGTGGTGCTGGGCGCCCTCCAGGGCGCGCAGCGTCATGATGCAGACGCCGACGATCAGGATGACGGCCTCGACGAAGTACGCCTGGCCCGTCTTGGAGCCCGCGAAGCGGGACTTGCGGCCCGCCTTGCCCGGCCGGCTCAGCTGCCGGATCACGATGAGGGTCAGGATGCCGAGGACCGTCATCAGGCCCAGGAACTCGGTGAAGATCTCGTACGGCAGCCAGTCGCCGATGATCGGGATCAGCCAGTCGGCCTGGAAGAGCTGGCCGAAGGCGTTGACGATCGTGAGCAGCAGCGAGAAGAACCCGACGGCCACGAACCAGTGCGCGACGCCGACGACGCCCCAGCGGTTCATGCGGGTGTGGCCGAGGAACTCCTTGACCAGGGTGATGGTGCGCTGGGTGGGGTCGCCGGTGCGGGTGCCCGCAGGGACGGGCTGGCCGAGCTTCACGAAGCGGTAGATCTGCGCGATGGCGCGGCCGAACAGCGCGACGGCCACCACCGTGATGACCAGCGACACGATGATCGCGGCGAGTTGCATGAGGGGCTCCTCGGGCGGGCCTGCGAGGCGGAGTGCCACACTGCCGAGTGTGGCACTACTAAGCGGTAACTTATTCAGTCCGTGCCGAGATTACCGCTTCACGGCGCCGCGCTGTAGCGGCGCCTGCGGTGATCTGTGTCGCTCAGGCAAGCCTTGCCGGCCGGGTCTTCCCCGCCGCCGCGCGACGTCTGCGGACTGCTGGAAGCGTACGCGCCAGGATCGCCAGATCCATCCCGAGCCAGTGATGGTCCACATAGTGGAGATCGAGCAGTTCGCGCTCCTCCCACGGCAGCTCCGAACGACCGCTGATCTGCCACAGTCCGGTGATCCCCGGGCGTACGGCCAGTCGGCGGCGGGCCTCGCCCACGCACTCCCGGTGGCCAGGCACGAGGGGGCACGGACCCACCAGGGACATCTCCCCCCGTACGACATGGAGCAGCAGCGGCAGCGCGGCGAGCGGGCCGGGTGTGCGGAAGGTCAGTATCGGGAACGGCCTTCCGTCCCGGCCCGCCATGATCCGGCGGCGCAGCAGCCCGTCCCGCCCGTCCGGCCCGTGCAGCCCGTCCCGTCGGCCCCGCCGGTCCAGGGTGATCAGGAGCGCGACGGCCGGGAAGAGGGGGGAGAGGGTGAGCAGCAGGGCCAGTCCGCCCAGAAGGTCGAGTCCGCGCTTGGCCGTCATGCCCCCACCACACCCTTTCGTGGGATATTCGTGAGGTATCGGACTCTCTCATGGAGGGGTGTCCGATGAGGGGGATCGACGCGCCCAGAGGGCTTGTTTGAGTGAATCTCAGGTCGAAGAGTTGAGTCGACTCCACTCAGGTCTGTTGACGTGGTGAAGTCCGTCGTGCATCCTTGAGTCAGTTCCACTCAAGTCAGGTCAGCTGGAGGAATCGAAATGGCACGTGCGGTCGGCATCGACCTGGGCACGACTAACTCCGTCGTCAGCGTTCTTGAAGGCGGCGAGCCCACCGTCATCACCAACGCCGAAGGTGCCAGGACCACGCCGTCCGTCGTCGCCTTCGCGAAGAACGGCGAAGTGCTCGTCGGCGAGGTGGCCAAGCGTCAGGCGGTCACCAACGTCGACAGGACCATCCGGTCGGTCAAGCGCCACATGGGCACCGACTGGAAGATCGACATCGACGGCAAGAGCTTCAACCCGCAGCAGATGAGCGCCTTCATCCTGCAGAAGCTGAAGCGCGACGCCGAGGCGTACCTGGGCGAGAAGGTCGTCGACGCGGTCATCACCGTCCCGGCGTACTTCAACGACTCCGAGCGCCAGGCCACCAAGGAGGCCGGTGAGATCGCGGGCCTCAACGTCCTGCGCATCGTCAACGAGCCGACCGCGGCCGCCCTGGCCTACGGCCTGGACAAGGACGACCAGACGATCCTCGTCTTCGACCTCGGTGGCGGCACCTTCGACGTGTCGCTCCTGGAGATCGGTGACGGCGTCGTCGAGGTGAAGGCCACCAACGGTGACAACCACCTCGGTGGTGACGACTGGGACCAGCGGGTCGTCGACTACCTGGTGAAGCAGTTCCAGAACGGCCACGGCGTCGACCTGGCCAAGGACAAGATGGCTCTCCAGCGTCTCCGCGAGGCCGCGGAGAAGGCGAAGATCGAGCTGTCGTCCTCCACCGAGACGTCGATCAACCTGCCGTACATCACGGCCTCCGCCGAGGGTCCGCTGCACCTGGAGGAGAAGCTCACCCGGGCTCAGTTCCAGCAGCTCACCGCCGACCTGCTCGAGCGCTGCAAGACCCCGTTCCACAACGTCATCAAGGACGCGGGCATCCAGCTCTCCGAGATCGACCACGTCGTTCTCGTCGGTGGCTCCACCCGTATGCCGGCCGTCGCCGAGCTCGTCAAGGAGCTGACCGGTGGCCAGGAGGCCAACAAGGGTGTGAACCCGGACGAGGTCGTCGCCATCGGCGCCGCTCTGCAGGCCGGTGTGCTGAAGGGTGAGGTCAAGGACGTCCTGCTCCTCGACGTGACCCCGCTGTCCCTCGGTATCGAGACCAAGGGCGGCATCAT
>NZ_JBEXOT010000052.1:0-43837 GCF_040611675.1 Streptomyces sp. NPDC006551 | reverse complement strand
AACTCGCCGCCCGTTACAAGGCCGGAGTCCACATCGCCTCACTCATCCTCTGGCTCCGTGAACCCATCCAAGATCTTTTGTCAGACAGGACCTAGATGCGTGAGGCGCGGGGCTGGAGGTGCCTGGCAAGATGCGTGAAGTGCGGGGCCGAGGGGCGCCCGGGAGCGGTGGGTGACCGATGCCCGGCTTCGGTGGTCGAGGTGCGATGACGGTGGGGCGCGGGCACGATGACCGCATGCTGCTGGCACGACTCGCCGACGCCTCCCACCAGGTCGCCGCCACCTCCGCCCGTTCGCGGAAGATCGCGGTCCTGGCCGAGCTGTTCTCCGAGGCCGCGCCCGAGGAGAGCCCACTCGTCATCGCCTATCTCTCCGGGCGGCTCCCACAGGGCCGCATCGGAGTGGGCTGGAGCGTACTGAAGAACGCGCTCCCGCCCGCCGTACCACCCGCCGAGCGCCCCACCCTCACCCTCGCCGGCACCGACGCCGCCATGACCGCACTCGCCGCCGTCTCCGGGGCCGGGTCCCAGGCACGGCGGGCCGGCCTCGTCCACGAGCTGATGGCCGCCGCCACCCTGCCCGAGCAGGAGTTCCTGCTTCGGCTGCTGTCGGGGGAGGTGCGCCAGGGCGCCCTGGACGCCATCGCGCTGGAGGGCGTCGCGCGGGCCGCGAGCGTACCGTCCGCCGACCTCCGTCGCGCCGTGATGCTGGAAGGATCGCTGCCCCGCGTCGCGCAGGCGGTGCTCGCCGACGGCCCCGCCGCCCTGGACGCCTTCGCCCTGCGCGTCGGCAGCCCGGTCCAGCCGATGCTCGCCCACACCGCCGCGTCCGTCACCGAGGCCATCGCCGCCCTGGGGCCCTGTGTCGTCGAGGAGAAGCTCGACGGCATCCGTGTCCAGGTGCACCGCGAGGGCGACGAGGTGCGTGTCTTCACCCGCTCCCTGGACGACATCACCGCCCGCCTGCCCGAAGTCGTGGCCGTCGCCCACGAGACGTCCGCCGACTCCTTCATCCTGGACGGCGAGGTCATCGCGCTCGACCCGGCCACCGGGCGGCCCCTGCCCTTCCAGGACATCGCATCCCGGGTCGGCTCCCGCGTCGACGTGGCCACCGCCCGCGCCGCGCTGCCCGTGTCGCCCGTCTTCTTCGACGTTCTCGCCGCGGACGGTGAGGTCCTCATCGACCGGCCCGGCCTCGAACGCCACGCGGTCCTCGCCCGTCTGCTCCCCGAGCCCCTGAGGGTCCGCCGTACCGTCGTCGACGACCCCGCCTCGGCCGACCGGGTCGAGGCAGCCGAGGCCTTCTTCACCGACACCCTGGCCCGCGGCCACGAGGGAGTCCTGGTCAAGGCCCTCGACGCACCCTATGTGGCCGGCCGCCGCGGCCGTACCTGGCTGAAGGTCAAGCCCGTTCACACCCTCGACCTCGTCGTCCTCGCCGCCGAATGGGGCCATGGGCGCCGCACCGGACTGCTCTCCAACCTCCATCTCGGAGCCAGGGCCGCCGACGGAACGTTCGTGATGCTCGGTAAGACCTTCAAGGGCCTCACGGACGAGATGCTGCGCCGGCAGACGGAGATACTGCGTGAACTGGCCGTGGAGGACGACGGTTTCACCGTACGGGTCCGGCCCGAACTGGTCGTCGAGATCGCCTACGACGGCCTCCAGCGCTCCACGCGCTACCCGGCCGGAGTCACCCTGCGCTTCGCCCGGGTCCTCCGTCACCGTCCCGACAAGCCCGCTTCCCAGGCCGACACGATCGAGCAGGTCACCGGCGCCGCCTCGCCGGCCTGATCAGGACGTCAGTCGCGCGCGCCGCCGCCCCCGCCGCCCCGGGTGTTGCCGGAGTCGGGATCGGGGCCGGAGCCGCGGGAGCGGTCGCCCGAGCCACGGGAGCTGTTGGTGTACCGATGGCGGACCCACAGCGGCAGCAAATACCAGCACAGCAGGTACCACGCGACCAGTGCGCCCACCAGCCACGGAACGTAGTCGTCGTCCGTCGCCACCCGCAGGATCAGCAGCAGCGCCGAGGCCAGCGTCGCGAGCAGCAGAACCAGACCGATGAAGGTCAGCCGAGAAGCCCACGCCACGGCCTGCGGTTTGATCCGACGCCCCGCCACCAGCCGGTGGAACGACACGGGGCCGATGAGTGCGCCGGTCGCCGCCGCACCCAGCGACACGGTGACGATGTAGATCGTCCGGTCGGCGACCGTGAGCTCCGGGAAGCGGGCGGTGAAGACGACGGTGAGCAGGAAGCCGAAGAGGATCTGGACGCCCGTCTGGGCGACCCTGATCTCCTGGATGAGTTCGCCCCAGCGCCGGTCAGCGCGTTCCTCCGGCGTTTCGTGACGCCCTCTTATGAGACCGTCCTCGCCTTTTTGTCCTGAATCAGAACGGCTGGACACGGAACCTCCCGTTTTTCATCCCCGCGTTGCGGGTAACCGCCCGTAGCGACTCTCAATCGTGAGGAGGTCCGCGGAATGAGACCGGGTCGAGCCTCAGTCGTTCTGCTGCCTGTCGTCGCCGTGGCGCTGACGGGCGGCTGCTCTGTCCCGGAGGACCGCGTTCAGGCGGTCACCGACGCGGCCGAGAAGTTCGCGCGGGTGTCCACCGCGGACGACATGGCGGCCGCCTGCACTCTTCTGGCGCCCACGGTCCGCGAGGAGCTGGCCGACGACCCGGGCCCCACCTGCGCCGACGGGCTCGCCGAGGCGGATCTGCCGTTCGCCGGAGCGGTCCGCGCCACCGCCGTGTACGGCCGCCAGGCGCAGGTCACCCTCGACGGTGACACGTTCTTCCTCCGCTCTTCCCCCGACGGCTGGCTGGTCACGGCGGCGGGCTGCACCCCCCGCACCGACCGCCCCTACGACTGCGATGTGAAGGGGGATTGAGTCCGTCATGCGTGTGATGTTCGTGCTCTATCTGCTGGCTCTCGCCGGTGGCCTGGTCTATTTCTCCGTGATGGGGGCGACGCACGGATGAACCGGGCCACACGCTTCCTGCGCGACAACGGCATCTCCGTCGTCTTCGGTGTCGGGTTCCTGCTCGCACTGCTCGGTCAGGCGCTGGCCGGCCGCGCGGAGTTCAACGAGGAGCTCCGGGCGGAGGGAGCCTCGGCGATCGGCTTCGGCGAGTACCTCACCACCGCGCACTTCGCCGTCAACGTGACCGAGAACTGGCAGTCGGAGTACCTGCAGTTCTTCCTCTTCATCTTCCTGACCGTCTGGCTGCTGCAACGCGGATCCCCCGAGTCCAAGGAGCTGCACAAGGCAGGTACGGAGACCGACCGCGAGCAGCGGGCGGGTGACCACGCGCGCCCCGACTCCCCGCGGTGGGCAGCGGTCGGGGGAGTGCGCCAGGCGCTCTACTCGCGGTCCCTCGGCGCTCTGATGCTCGTGATCTTCATCGGCTCCTGGTTCGCCCAGTCGGTGTCCGGAGCGGCCGCGGAGAGCGAGGAGCGGCTCCGCTCCTTCCAGGACCCCGTGCCCTGGTCCGAGTACCTCGGGTCGCCCGATTTCTGGAGCCGTACGCTCCAGAACTGGCAGTCCGAACTGCTCGCCGTCGGATCGATGGCGATCTTCGCCGTCTTTCTGCGCCAGCGAGGCTCGCCCGAGTCCAAGCCGGTCGGGGCGTCGCACGGAGCAACCGGCGTCGAGGGCTGAGGCGCAGGTCCGGCCCCTGATGTCCCCGGCCCCGCGCCTCGCCAACCGCCGTGGAGCGGGTCTCGCGGGAAGCTGGGGTGCGAGGGATGCTGGAAGCGTGACACGACGAGCGGCCCGCTCGGGGCGCGAGGAGATGAGCGACGTGTACGACATGCACATCGACACCGACGTCACCGTGCAGCTGAGCGACTGCAACCGGGAGGACGCCCAGGCCGTCTTCGACGTCCTCGACAGCGTCTACGCACTCGAGGACATGACCGCGCCCGGGCCGGCGGCGTCCACCGCCCCGACGCCCACCGTCTGGATGGCCACCTTCGACACGGCCGGCGGACGGCGGGAGGAGGCGCGTCCCGTCCCGTTGAGCGCCATGGTCGGAGCGGTGCTGACCGGCGGCTACCACGCGGTCGACGAGGTGGAGAAGACCCTCGCCGCCAGCTTCGACATCCAGTCGCTGCAGTCCGTCTCCGGCGACCAGGAGACCGAGGCCCGACTGCTCCTGGCCTCCCGCTGACCTGTTGACCTGCGGGCCCCTTGACCTGCCGGGCCGCTTGGCCTGCCGGTCCTCTTACCCGCCGGCCGCCCCGGTCGGCGACCGCACACCCCGGGCGGAGCGGGCGGGCGCCGCCCGGGGCATTCGTGTGCCACGACTTCCCCATGTCACGACCACGCCCCACCCCCCTATGCACGCCGTGTATACACCCTGTGTAGAGTGCTCGGCGAGCCGCACGACACCGCCCCTGACCTGGCGGGAGCGGCTGACCGAGACCGATGACACGGGGAAGTGGGTTGCAGCATGTTCCGAACCAAGCCGGGCAGGCGCCGGGGGCCGGCCGTCGCGATTCTCGCGGCGGCCTCGCTGATGCTCACTCTCGGCGGCTGCGGGGTCGACGCGGTGACCCCCGGCGAAGCCCGGGGCAAGGCCGCCGACTCGGATGACAAGGGGGGCGCCGGGACGTCCGGCGGGGTCGACTGCGGGAAGGCGAAGTGCATCGCGCTGACCTTCGACGCGGGGCCGGGCAGGGACACCCCACGCCTGCTCGACGTGCTCAAGGAGAAGAAGGTCCCCGCCACCTTCTTCCTGCTCGGCAGGAAGCATGTCGACCGGTATCCCGAGGTCGTCAAGCGGATCGCGGACGAGGGGCATGAGGTCGCCAATCACACCTGGACCCACCGCATACTGACCGACCTGGAAGCCGACCAGGTCCGCGACGAGCTGTCCCGGACCCAGGAGGCGATACAGCGGATCACCGGCCGCAAGCCCACCCTGATGCGGCCGCCGCAGGGCCGTACCGACGACACGGTCTCCGAGGTGAGCCGCGAGCTGGGGCTCGCGCAGATCCTGTGGAGCGTCACGGCCAAGGACTACGACACCACCGATTCGGCGCTCATACATCAGCGCACGGTCGACGGCGCCGAGGGTGACGGCATCATCCTGCTGCACGACATCTACGACGGGACGGTTCCGGCTGTGCCCGGAATCATCGACGAGCTGAAGAGGCGGGGCTTCACGTTCGTGACCGTGCCCCAGCTCCTGGCGCCCGGCAAGGCCGAGCCGGGCGCCGTCTACCGTCCGTAGACCGAGCCGCGACAGCGGGTGAAAACGGGGTGATACGCCTCACAGCGGTCATCCGGAGTGAGGCGGAACGGGGTGCGGTGGTTTATCGTTCATCAATATGTGACTGCGAAGGGGCCCGGTCCCCAGGTCCCCCCCTCTGAGGTGACCGCCCTTCGCGGATCACGGCGATCGGCCCCGGTTGGAATCCCCCGTCCAACCGGGGCTTCGTCGTGTCCGGCAGCCGCGCTCACCGCCTCCGGCCTCTCCCCACCCCTCTCCGCAGGCGCTCGCAACGCCCCTGAACGGCGCACACTCCGGCGCTTTCGACCCCTTCGGGTGACCTCCGCATGCCCCCGACCCGCCCAGGGCAGTGATCGTCACAGGGTGTGACGACCGCGCTGTCGGACCCCGCTGACCAGGCACTTCTCAGGGGGGACCGTTCATGTTCCACAGGTCCGGGCGCGCCCGCGGCATGCTCGCGAGCACGGTCGCCGCGCTTCTGCTCGCCGGCTGCGCCACCGTCGCCGCCGAACCCTCGGTCCCCTCGGAACCCCAGGCGCAGGACGCCCTCCTCCGGACCGCGGAGCGCACCCTCGTCGAACGCTGCCTCCATGCCCAGGGCCTCACTCCGGTGACCCGGCCACGCACAGCCGCCGCCGACAGCCGGCTCCAGGCGGCCCTCTTCGGCGCCGGCCCCCGAGAGCTGTCCGTCACCCTCGCCACGGGCCAGACCGTCACCGCCCACAGCGACGGCTGCCTCGCCACGGCTCGTAGCGCCCTCTACGGCGAGCAGGTGCGCTGGTTCCGCGCCCAGGTGACCGTCGACAACCTGCGCACCGAGGCCCAGGCCCGTATGAAATCCGACCCCGCTCACCGCGCCGCACTGGACCGCTGGACCCGGTGCGCCGCCCCGCCCGGCCGCCCCCGCCCCGAACGGCCCGACCCTGCCGTCGCCGCCCGGTGCGAACGCGAGAGCGGTCTCGCCGACGTGCGGGCCCGGCTGGAACCCGCCGAGCTGGCGGAGGTGCGCGCCCTGCGCCGGGACCAGCTCACCGCCTACCGGCAGTTGCGCACCCGCGCACTGCAGCGGGCGGTCGAACTCTCCGCCCGCACCACCGCACAGAAAGGCAACCACGTTTCATGAAGCGACTCCTCACCACCACCGCGGCGGCTCTCCTCGCCCTCGCGGGCGGACTGGCCCTGACGGCCCCGGCGCAGGCGGCCGACTGCCCGAGCGGCCACTTCTGCGTCTGGCAGGACGCCGATTTCGGCGGCCAGAGGGCCAACTGGAGCGGCGACGACGGCTGGTGGGAGAACTGGATCGCCGACACCGACTCCTCCTGGGCCAACCACGGCATCTCCGGCCCCGGGGTCAAGGACCACGTCCGCGTCTACGAGAACGCCTGGCAGGGCGGCGCCATGACGATCTGCCTGGCCCCCGGCCAGGAGGTCGGCTACCAGGGTGCCGCCAACGACCGGGGAGACTCCCACACCTGGGCGATGGGCTGCTGAACCCGGCCCCCGGCCGACCCGCTCCGCCTCACCCGCGCCCGCACGCGGGAGCGGAGCGGGCCGGCCGGCCGGGCCGTCCGCGTCCCACCCCCGGTGCGAGCGGGGTGGGGCGTTTCCCGGGAGTTTCCCGGGAGCCGTGCTTCAGGACGTTCGTGCCCGGAGCGCCGCCAGCGCGCGGTCCGCGTGCGCGCTCATCCGCAGCTCACTGCGGACGACCTCGACGATCCGGCGGTCCTCGCCGATCACGAACGTGACGCGCTTGGTCGGTGCGAGCGAGAAGCCGCGCGTCACCCCGAACCGGTCGCGTATCGCGCCATCCGGGTCGGACAGCAACGGAAACCCGAGCGAGTGGCGGTCGGCGAACTCCTGCTGCCGCTCGACCAGATCGGCGCTGATGCCGACAGGCCGGGCCCCGACGGCCCGGAACTCGCCCGCCAGATCGCGGAAGTGGCAGGCCTCGGCCGTACAGCCCGGCGTGAGGGCGGCGGGATAGAAGAAGAGGACGACGGGGCCCTCGGTGAGCAGCCCGGTCAGCGAACGAGGCGCCCCCGTTTCGTCCGGAAGAGTGAAGTCCTCCACGATGTCACCGACGTTCATCAGCCCAGCCCCTTGTCCGCCACCGGTCCCTCCGGTCGCCGACCGGTGACGTTACCGCCGACCGGTGACCTCACCGCTGCCGCACGGACCGCCGCTCGTCCAGGATCGCCAGGACGCGCTCGCCCCAGCGCAGGTTCTCCTCCTCGAAGGAGCGGCCCCGCATCAGCGTGAGGTACGGACCGATCCGCTCGGCCTCACGCAGGTAGGTCTCCTCGTCCCGGCCGTCCAGCAGCCACTCCCGCGCCTTGTCGTACCGCGCGAGCTTGCCCCGCGCCCACTCCATCCGCTCCTCGACGAAACCACGGACCGCGTCCGTGTCCCCTTCGTCGCACGCCTGCACCTGCACCATCAGCTCGTCGCGGATGGCCGTGGGGCGGGGGGCCGTCGTCGTGTAGGCGACGAGATCCTCCCGGCCGGCATCGGTGAGCGTGAACATCCGCTTGTTGGGGCGGCGCTCCTGCTGCACGACTCGGGCGGCGATCAGACCGGCCTCGGAGAGCCGGTCCAGCTCCCGGTAGAGCTGCTGCGGGGTCGCCGCCCAGAAGTTGGCGACGGACACGTCGAAGAGCTTGGCCAGGTCGTATCCGGATGCCTCGCCCTCCAGGAGAGCGGCGAGAACGGCGTGCTTGAGGGACATCCGGACACGCTAGCAGCGTGTTGAATAGCGTCTTCCACACCTATTCAACGGGTGACTGTCGCTCCCCGGCCTCCGGGGTCGGCAGGCGGGGCGCGGTCCAGTCCGCGTGACGCAGGATCATCCGGACCGCCATGCCCGAAGGGGCCATCCGCAGAGCCGCGTTGCGCAGTGCCACAGCCGGCGGGCTGCTGAGCCGCTGGCCCATCCGACCGGCTCGGCGGGCCGCTGTGGCGACGGACGTGGCGCGCGGGCGGCGCTGGGCGTCGTAGGCGGCCAGCGCCGTGCCGGTGTCGGCGGCGTCCGCCAGAGCGGCGGCGAGGACGACGGCGTCCTCCAGGGCCTGGCAGGCGCCTTGGCCGAGGTTCGGCGTCATCGCGTGCGCCGCGTCGCCGAGCAGGGCGACGCGGCCGGTGACGAAGGACGGCAAAGGGGTGGCGAGTTCGTGGACGTCGTGGTGGAGAACGGCGTCCGGCCGGGTCGCGGCCAGGAGCCGGGCGACGGGCTCGTGCCAGCCCGCGAAGCGCCCGCGGAGCTCGGCGAGTGGATCGGCGTGCCGTACGCCGGCCGGAGCGTTGAGGACCGCGTGCCACTCGGCCCGGCCGTCGGCGAACGCGATGTGCCCGAACTCCGCCCCGCGTCCCCAGGTGATCTCGAAGTCCGTACGGAGGTCCAGCGGGCGGTCGGTGATCGCCCGGAACACCGTCGAGCCGCTGTAGGCCGGGCCCGGATGAGAGGGGAGGAGCAGACCCCGGACGCGGCTGTGGACACCGTCGGCGGCGACGACCAGGTCGGCGTCCATGGAAGCGCCGGTTCCGTCGGGCGCGCCGTTCAGCAGGACCCGTACACGGTCCGGGGCCGAACGATCGAGGCCGGTCACCTCGGCGCCGACGGTCAGGACGCCCGGCGGCAGCGCGCCGCGCAGCAGGCGGTGCAGCGCGGCACGCGGGATACCGACGATGGGGGTGCCGAGGGCGCGTTCGAGGGCGGCGCCGTCCATCCGGGCGAGCCAGGAGCCCCCCGGGGTCCGGGTGCCTCCGGTGTACTGGCCACGAGCGGCGGCCCGCACCGCGGCGCCGACGCCGAGGGCGTCGAGAGCCCGGATGCCGTTGGCGGCCAGGGAGATCCCGGCGCCCGCGTCCGCGAGGACCGGCGCCCGCTCCACCACCCGTACCTCCCAGCCGACGCGGCGGAGTCCGACGGCGGCGGCGAGCCCGCCGATGCCGGCGCCGACGACGACAGCGGTGTTCCCCATGGTCTCCTGCTCCCCTTCTCCGCCTTCTACAGATGTAGAAGAGTAGCGCCATGCTTCTACAGGTGTAGAAAGAGGGGGTGACCACCCCTCGCCGTACCCCGGACCGGGACGCCCCCGACCGCCGCACCCTTCTCGCCGACGCCGCACTCGGCGTCCTCGCCGACGCCGGCATGCGGGGGCTGACCCACCGGGCGGTGGATGCCGCCGCACGGCTGCCGACCGGCACCACCTCCGCGTACTACCGCACCCGCTCGGCCCTGCTGTCCGCGCTGGTCCGCCGCCTGGTCGAACTCGACCAGGCGGAGCTGATTGCGGCGGCGGAGCGAACCCCGGAACTCCGCTCGGCCGCCGAACTCGCCGACGGCATCGCGGCCCTCGCCGCCGCGCGCCTCACCGGCGAGGGCCGGCGCCGTTCGCTCGCCCGCTACGCCTGCGCGGTCGAGAGCGTGCGCGACCCGGAGCTCCGCGAAATCCTGGTCCCACGGGAGAACCCCGCCCGCGACGCGGTCCGCCGCTTCCTCACCGCCGAGGGCGTCGAGGACCCGGAGGGGCGGACGCTCACGCTGCTCGTGTGCGTGGACGGGCTGGTGCTCGACCGTGTGGTCAGGGGCGGGACGGTGACGGCGGAGGAGGTCGAGGGGCTGGTGACGGCGGCGCTGCGACCCGCCGGGACCGGGCTTCGTTAGAGCAGTACGCCCACGAGCGCGTCCACCCGCCGCGCTCGCCGACCCGACGTCAGCTAGGGGAGCAGAACCCGATGGACACCAACGCGTTCGTCTACACCACCTACATCCGCACCACCCCCGACGAGCTCTGGCAGGCCCTGACCGACCCCTCCGCCACGCGCCGGTACTGGGGCGTGGCCTTCGACACGGAGTGGACCGCCGGATCGCCGATGGTCTGGGACGAGGGCGGCCGCAAGACCGCCGACCCCGAGCAGATCGTCCTCGCGGCCGAGCCCGGCCGGCTCCTCTCGTACACCTGGCACACCTTCACGCCGGAGTGGGCGGAGGCGGTCGGGATCGGCGACGAGATGTACGCGAAGCTGGCCGAGGAGCGCCGCTCGAAGGTGACCTTCGCGATCGAACCGGCCGGGGACATCGTCAAGCTGACCGTCGTGCACGACGACCTGGAGCCCGACGGCACGATCCGCGACCTGATCGGCGAAGGGTGGCCGGCCCTGCTCTCCAGCCTGAAGAGCCTTCTGGAGACGGGCGAGGAGCTCCCGGAGCCGCCGCGCTGAACACGGCCGTACGCGCCATGGCGCCTTCTCCGGTGATCCGGGCGGAGGAGGCGCTCCGGCGACCGGGACGGCGACCGAGACGGCGCGCGGGGCGATGGAGGTGGGTCGCCGGAAGACTGGCCGGAATTCGCGGCGCTCTCTGGCTGAGAAGCGATCATCTCGGGAGGCGTGCCGGGCTAGCGTGCGCCCATGACCGCCACCCTGACCATCCTCACCGCGGGATACGTCGGCCCGCGCACCGCCTCCACCGTCAGCCTGCTGCGCGACGGTGACACCGTGGTCGTCGTCGACCCCGGCATGGTCGCCGACCGCAAGCTCATCCTCGGCCCCCTCGCCGAGGCCGGCCTCGCCCCCGAGCAGGTCACCGACGTGGTCTTCAGCCACCACCACCCCGACCACACCCTCAACGCCGCACTCTTCCCCGCGGCCCGCTACCACGACCACTGGGCCGTCTACCAGGACGACCTCTGGACCGTCCGCCCGGCCGACGGCTTCCGGATCTCGCCCTCGATCCGCCTCGCCGCCACGCCCGGCCACACCGTGGAGGACATCAGCACCCTCGCCGAGACCGCCGACGGACTGGTCGTGCTCACGCACCTCTGGTGGTCCGCCGACGGCCCCGTCGAGGACCCCTACGCCACAGACCCTGCCGCCCTGCACGCCTCCCGCCGAGCGATCCTCGACCTCTCCCCGGCACTCATCGTCCCGGGCCACGGCGAGGCGTTCGCCCCCACGGAGTCGACGCCCGGCTAGGGCCGGTCCTGCGGACCAGGGCCGGTTCACCCGTCACTCCGCCGCGCCGTTACGCCGAATGCCCGCTGCGGACGCGAGCGCGGCACCGCCCGACGAGACTGGCGCCCTGCCCACGACCCCACCCCGGAGGGAGCCGCGTGATGCCGGACGTCACCAAGGTCGATGTCGCGGACGGCACCCTCTACGTGGAGACGGAGCGCGTCGGCCCCGACGGCGACCTCGAAGGGCTCGCCGATCACGTCACCGATCTCTCCGGGGTCACCCGCGCCTTGTCCTCCTTCGCCGGCCAGCTCAGCGACGCCGTGCGCGCGGCGGCCCCCGACCGGGCGACCGTGGAGTTCGGCTGCCAGCTCGGCGTGGAGCCGGGAGGGCTGACCGCGATCATCGTGAAGGGCAGCACGAGCGCCAACATGCGGGTGACGCTGGAATGGTCGAAGTCCCCGCACTGAGCCCCTGGGTCGTGTCCGCAAGCCTCGCCTGGCCCGCGGCGTCCGGCACGCACTCCCCCGTAGCCCTTCGGGCACGGGAGGTGCCCCCCATGCCGCGTTGCCGAAATGCCCGAGCAGCTCCGCTGCGAGGGCATCCCGGCGCCTCGCGATCGCACGCACCGGACGCCGCGGGCCCCGCCCTTCGGGCGGACGGCGATACTTCGCGGACACTGCCGAGCGGAGGCGGCCGGCGCGCCCCCGCTTCACACCCGGCCGCCGCCCGCCGTGTCCGAGGAGAGCCGCTGCGCCGCGTAGATGGGGATCACCGACAGCACGACCAGCACCGCGGCCACCACGTTGACCACCGGTGCCTGCTGCGGCCGGGTCATGTTGTTGAAGATCCAGACCGGCAGCGTCTGCACCCCGGGGCCCGCCGTGAACGTGGTGACCACGATCTCGTCGAAGGAGAGCGCGAACGCCAGCAGACCCCCCGCGAGCAGCGCCGAGCGCAGCAGCGGGAACGTGATGTCCCGGAAGGTGCGGAAGGTGTGGGCGCCCAGGTCCATCGCCGCCTCCTCGTACGACGCCGGAAGCCGCCGCAGGCGCGCCACCACGTTGTTGAACACGACCACCACGCAGAAGGTGGCGTGGCCGACGATCACCGTGAAGAGGCCGAGCCCCACTCCCAGCGGCTCGAGGACCGTACCGAAGGCGGAGTTGAGCGCGATGCCCGTCACGATGCCGGGCAGCGCGATCGGCAGGACGACCGCGAAGGAGACCGCCTCGCGTCCGAAGAAGGAGTACCGCTGCACGGCGAAGGCGACCAGCGTGCCGAGGACGAGCGCGATCACGGTCGCCGCGGCCCCGGCCTTGACCGAGGTCCACAGCGCCTGACGGGCGCCCTCGTTCTCCCAGGCGGCCGTCCACCAGTCGAAGGTGACCCCGGGCGGCGGCCAGCCCGACGACCGGTCGGGGTTCAGGGAGTTCAGCAGGACGAGCAGCAGCGGGAGATAGATCACCGCGAAGCCGAGCCCGGCCGCGGTGCGCAGGGCGATCCGCGCGGGGCGGGAGAGATTCATCGGGCACGATCCTTCCGGCCGGTCACAGGCTGCGCAGCGCCCCGGTGCGCCGCATCGCGAGCAGGTACAGCACGATGACGGCCACCGGTACGGTGCCGAGCGCGGCGGCCAGCGGCAGATTCAGGGTGACGTTGGAGTAGACGAGATTGCCGATCAGCTGGGTCTTGCCGCCGACGATCTGGACGGTGATGTAGTCGCCGAGGCTGAGCGAGAACGTGAAGACCGACCCGGCCGCGACCGCGGGCCAGACCATCGGGAGCACCACGGAGCGCAGCGTCCGCCCGGCCCGCGCCCCGAGGTCGGCGGAGGCGTGCAGCACGCTGTCGGGCAGCTGTTCGAGCGCGGTGTGGATCGGCAGGATCATGTAGGGCAGCCAGAGGTAGGTCAGGACCAGCACCGTGGCCGTCAGGCCGTAGCCCGGTCCGCTCAGGCCGAGCGGCTTCAGCGCCCAGTCCAGCGGTCCGCCCTCGGAGAGGATGAGCCGCCAGGCGTACACCTTGACCAGGTAGCTGGCCCACAGCGGGGTCAGGACGGCCACCACGAGCAGCGGCCGGCGGCGCGGACTGGCGACCCTGGCCGTGTAGAAGGCCAGGGGGAAGGCGATCAGCGCGCAGAGCACGGTCACCGTCAGGGCGACACCGACGGTCCGCAGCGCCACCGTCCGGTAGACCGGCGAGGTGAGCAGCTCCTGGAAGTTCTGGGCCGTCCAGATCCGTACGACCTCGGAGGTGAAGGAGTCGGTGGTCCAGAACGCGGAGAGGAACAGGGCGGCCAGCGAGCCGAGATAGGCGAGCACCAGCCACAGCATCGGCGCGGTCAGCAGCACGGCGAGCCCGATCCGGGGCCGGCGGTGCAGGGCCCCGGCGAGCCGCCGGACGGATCCGGCGGCCCGCGCGGCGGGGGAGATCGAGGTCATGGGGAGAGGTCAGCCCTTGATCTCGTTCCATGCCTGGACCCACTTGGCGTACGGGACGCAACGCGTGCCCGTACGGCCGTCGAGGCACTGCTCGATGGGCGTGGTCCAGAAGTGCACCCGGTTCCAGTACGACTCGTCGGTGGCGTGGAAGGTCGTGCAGTGGTTCTTGTCGGCGGTCTGGGCGCAGGACCGGGCGTTGGCCGGGGCCTCGCCGAAGTACTCCGCGACCTGGGCGTTGGTCTTAGGGGAGATGATCCAGTCGAGCCACTTGTAGGCGCAGTTGGGGTGCTTGGCCTTCGCGGAGATCATCCAGGTGTCGGACCAGCCGGTGGAGCCCTCCTTGGGCAGGACGACCTCGATCTTCGCGCCCTCGGCCTTGGCGAGGTTGGCGATGACCTGCCAGCTGGTGCCGACGACCGAGTCACCGCTCTTGAAGGCGGAGATCTCCTTGAGGTAGTCGCTCCAGTACTCACCGATGTGCGCGTTCTGCGCCTTCAGGAGCGCGACCGACGCGTCGAACTGCTTCTGGTCGAGGGCGTAGGGGTTCTTGATGCCGAGTTCGGGCTTGGTCGCCATCAGATAGAGGGCGGCGTCGGCGAGGTAGATGGGGGAGTCGTACGCGGTGACCTTGCCGCTGTGCGCCGAGGCCCGGTCGAAGACGGCGGACCAGGAGTCGGGGGCCGGCTTGACCTTCTCGGTGTCGTACATGAGCAGGTTCGCGCCCCGGCCGTGCGGGATGCCGTAGGAGACGCCCTTGACCGAGTTCCACTCCTTGTTCTTCAACCCGGCGAAGACATCCGCGTAGTTGGGGACGAGAGCGGTGTTGACGGGGGCCGCGTCGCCGGAGGCGATGAGGCGCAGCGAGGCGTCGCCGGAGGCGGAGACGGCGTCGTACGCGCCGGTCTTCATCAGCGAGACCATCTCGTCGGAGGTGGCCGCGGTCTTGGTGTTGACCTGGCAGCCGGTCTGCTTCTCGAAGGCGCTGACCCAGTCGGCCTCGGGGTCGTTGGAGCCGTCCTCGACATAGCCGGCCCAGGCGATCAGATTGACCTGTCCCTCGGTGGCGCCGAGCGATTTCCGGGCCTTGAGCGCGGGCGGGTTGAGGCCGCCGGGCTTGCCGGAGGCGGCCGGATCGGTCGATCCGCAGGCCGTGACGAGCAGGAGCCCGGAGACGGCCGCGGCCGCCATGAGGGAGTGGTGCGGGCGCATGTGATTTCTCCGTACGTGAGGGTGTGGGAGCTCGCTGTACGCGCGGGGAGCGGCGTTACGGGGTGCCGCGGGGCCTACGGGGCGTCGGGGACGCGGACCGCGTGGCGCCGGTGCCACCGGAGTCCGATCCGGGCGCCCCTGAAGGAGGCGAGATCGGCGGAGGAGGTCTCCAGGTTCTGCTGGACGGCGGTGAGCCGGCCGCCGGCGTCCAGGTCGACCAGGAAGCGGGTGGCGTCGCCGAGGTAGACCACCTCGGCGACCGTTCCGGTGGCCGTGGAGTGGTCCGGTCCGGATTCGGACCCGGCGAGCCGCGTGGGGTCCTTGAGGATCCGGATCTTCTCCGGCCGGATGCTGTACGTGCCGGGGGCGCCGACCACCTTGCGCGCGGTGTCCCCGCTGAGCAGGTTGGACGTGCCGACGAAGCCGGCGACGAACGGGGTCGCGGGGCGCTCGTAGATCTCGGCCGGGGTGCCGACCTGTTCGATCCGGCCCTGGTGGAAGACGGCGATCCGGTCGCTCATCGTCAGGGCCTCCTCCTGGTCGTGGGTGACGAACACGAAGGTGATGCCGACCTGCCGCTGGATCGCTTTGAGCTCGACCTGCATCTGCTCGCGCAGCTTCAGGTCGAGGGCGCCCAGCGGTTCGTCGAGCAGCAGTACCCGCGGCCGGCCGACCAGGGCGCGGGCGAGAGCCACCCGCTGCCGCTGGCCGCCGGAGAGTTCGGCGGGTCGTCGCCTGCCGAGCCCCTCCAGCCGCACCTGGGCGAGCGCGGCCCGGGCCCGGACCAGACGTTCGGCTCTGGCCACCTTCCGTACCTTCAGGCCGTAGGCGACGTTCTGCTCGATCGTCATGTGCGGGAAGAGCGCGTAGTCCTGGAACACCGTGTGGACGTCCCGCTCGAACGGGGCGAGTCGGGTGACCTCGCGGCCGGCCAGCTCGACGGAGCCGGCGCTCGGGGCCTCGAATCCGGCGATCATGCGCAGCACGGTCGTCTTGCCGGAGCCAGAGGGCCCCAGCATCGAGAAGAACTCGCCGTCGGCGATCTCCAGATCCACCCCGGCCACGGCTTCGGTCCGGCCGTAGGTCTTGCGCAATCCCTGCAGCCGGATCGCCATTCCCTCCATGGGCGGGAACCCTTCTGGTGCGGTGAAGCGTTGGACGGGCATGAGTGCAAACATATGAAGTCATAGTTCAAATCTCAAGACCCCTTTAAGGTAAAGCCTGAGTCAGCGCTCGACGCACAAGGTGGTAAACCGTGAGACCAGAGGGCAGACGGGGCGAGAGCGACACGGTCGGCGCGGCCGGGGAGGCCGGGGCCCGCCGCGTCGTGTTCACACCCGTCGACACCCGGGCCAGGGTGGACGCGGTGGTCCGGCGGCTCGGCGACGCCATCGAGCTCGGACTCCTCGCCGACGGCGAGCAGTTGCCGGGCGAGACCGAACTCGCCGGACAGCTCGGCGTCTCCACCGTGACCTTGCGCGAGGCGCTCATGGCGCTGCGCCAGCAGGGGCTCGTCACCACCCGTCGCGGCAGGGGCGGCGGCAGCTTCGTCACCCTCCCCGAAGGACCGGCCGAAGAGCGGCTGCACGCCAGGCTCGCCGACTGGTCCACCGAGGAACTCCGCGACCTCGGCGACCACTGGGCGGCCGTCTCCGGCGCCGCGGCCCTACTCGCCGCGCAGCGCACCCAACCCGGTGACCTGCGACAACTCGCCCGGACCGTCGAGGATCTGACGCGGGCGGAGGACCCGGCCGCGCGCAGCCGCCTCTACGGACGCTTCCATGTCGAACTGGCCGCGGCCGCCCAGTCCGCACGCCTGACCCGCGAGGAGATCGCCCTCCAGACGGAGTTGGGCGCCCTGCTCTGCCTGGTCCTCGACGACAGCGCCTATGTCGAAAGCGTGGCGGATCGTCACCGCTCCGTAATCTCCGCCGTGCAGGATGAGAGCGACGAGCGGGCCAGAATGCTGGCCGAGAGCTGCGTACGGGAGTCGATGGGGCGGTTGATCGCCCTTCGGCTCGCCGCCCGCACCGACGCACCCGAGCCTCGTCCCGAGGAGGACACCCATGGGCAGGAGCACCGGGCTCGCGGGCCCCGCGGAGACCACCTCCGGCACGGAGGCCGCCGCTGACACGGAGGCCGCCTCCGACGACGTCACGGCCGGCACGCCGCACCCCGCGTCCGGTGCGGCGGCGCGGGCCGCGAGTGTCGCCGTCCGCGTCCGCGACACCCTCGAAGGCGTCTTCGCCGCCGTCGCCGAGACCCGCGCCGCCACCGCGGCCCTCCTGGCCTCGGTGGCCGACCGGGACAAGCCGTCGCCCGCCTCCGCCGACCTGGCGGCGCTCCGTCCCGGACTGCACGGCCGCCTCGCGGACCAGGAACTCGTCTCCGGCATCGGATTCGTGGCGGCGCCCGGTCTGCTCGCCGACGTACCGGCCTGGCTGGAGTGGTGGCAGCGCGGGCCGGAGGGATCCGTCCGGCCGCTCCTGCTCGACCTGGACCCGGAGCACTCCGCCTACTCCGACTACACCCACTGGGACTGGTACGCGCTGCCCCGCGAGACCGGACAGCGGGCCGTCGCCGGACCGTACGTCGACTACCTCTGCTCCGACGAGTACAGCCTCACTCTGTCCGCACCGGTCACGGTCGGGGGCACCTTCGTCGGCGTCGCCGCCGCGGACGTCTACCTGCGCCACTTCGAGGCGGCCGTCATGCCCGTGCTCCAGCGGCTGCCCGGACCGGCCCGGCTCGTCAACGCCCGCGGCCGCGTCGCCGCCTCCACCGACCCGGCGCACCTGGCCGGCTCGCTGACCAAGGGTCACGACTTCGCCGCCGTGCTCGCGGGACCCGGCACGCCCACCCGCGTGGGCGGGCTGAACCTGCTGCCCTGCGCCGGGATCCCGCTCGTCCTGGTGACGGCGGCGAACCCCGGCTCGCGATAGCCGGAGCCCGCCGCGCGGCCTGGGTGTATCGACCCTGCGGGTCAATACACCTAGCGGTACTCGACCGTCAGCGTCACCGGAGCGTCCCTGTTGACGAAGAGGTACGCGGTGGAGGCGGGGACCGACTCGAAACGCAGCCGCACCTGGGTGGTCCCGGTCCGGTCGAGGGCCGCGAGGGCCGCCGCCGACAGATCCGTCGACGTGGCGCTCCCCGACGAGAACGCGCCGATCTGCGCCCCGCCAGCCACCGTGGCCGCCGCCGACCAGTCCGACGCCTCGACCCCGCACGCCCCGAAGCAGCCCGTGCGGACGTCCACCAGGAGCCGGTTGCCCGCCGGCGAGGCCCAGGGATCGCCGGAACCGCTGCCGCGGTTCACGGTCAGACGTGCCCGGACGATCTCCTTGCCCGCCGGGATCCGCGAGGTGTCGAAGGAGAGCAGAGTCCGGTTCACCCGGCCGTCGGTCCCCCGGCCGAGCGCGAGACCGTAGCCGTCCTCCATCGTGCCCACCGTCGCCCCCGAACCGTCCGTCGCCGCCTTCACATAGCCGTCCTCGGCGTCCACGCTCTCCAGGGTGACGCGGCCGGTCTCGGGCTGTGGCGTGGAGCCGCCGCGCAGCGCCCGGACCATCGCCATGACCGTCTCGATCTGCTTGCCGCCGTGCCGCCCGTAGGCGGAGTCACCGAGGTAACCCCACCAGTTCCAGCACCCGTTGGGGTTCTCCAGCGTGGCCGTCGCGGCGGCCTGCGGGTACAGCACGATCATGTCGTTGGTGTCGGCGTACTCGTTGAGGTACGCCTTGTCGACGAATCGCGTTCCGAAGCCCTGGTACCCGTACCCCTGCTTGCAGCCGTGCAGGGACACCATGAGGGTGCAGGCGGCGCCGTCCGAGCAGGACTTGGGCACGTAGACGAAGCCGCGGTCGTCCAGGGAGAGCGCCGCCGCCGCGCCACCGGGGGCGTAGGCGTTCTGGTCGAACTGGATCAGCGTGCCGCCGGGGGAGGCGCTCGGGGCGTCGACGGAGCCCAGTAGATGGCCGAGGAGGTCCCGCTCGGCGTCGATCCCGCAATTGTTGATCCACGGACTCTGCGTGACCGTACAGGAGTTGGTGCCGAGGGGGCTGATCCAGGCGTGCCCGGCCGCCGTGGAGCGGTCGTACCGGACCCGCGCGCCGAACCGGCCGTAGTAGTCCGCCAGCGCGTCGGTCACCGGCCGCTTCACCGTGGAGTCGTTCGAGCCGCTGAAGACGTACACCGGGTCGCCCGCCAGCTGGGCCACCGGGTCGACGAGTCCCCGCGCCGACCAGTCCCGGGTGGTCTGCTCCAGCGTCGCGAGCTGGAGGTCCTGCGTGGTGTTCATGCAGGCGTTGAGAGCGGTGGAGAGCGAGTTCTGGGCGCAGTGGTACGGGCCCGAGGCGAAGGCCGCCGAGCCGCTGAACGTGCCCGAGTACGCCACGTGGAGCTGCGTGGCCATGTAGCCGCCGGACGACACCCCGGAGGTGTAGACGGCATCGACGTTGTACGGCCGCAGCTGACCGGGCACGGGTGAGGGCGCGGCGGACGCGGCGGGTGTCGTGGTGGGGAAGAGGGCGGCGGCAACGGCGAACAGCAGCAGCGCCGCCAGCCGGCGGACGGGGCGGGACGGTGGTCGCATGGGGGCTCCCGGGCGGCTCGTACGGAAGGGGGATGGCCGGGAGAGTAGGGGCGCGCCGGCCCCGGCTCCTATGGTCCCGGCCGCCACAACCGGCGGGCGGCGCTATGGCTCCCCGTCATCTGGCATCCGCCGCGCGACGGCCCCGTGCCGCCTGCGACGATGACGCCATGACCGACGACGTGACCGACGGACGGGACGGCCTGCTGGCCGAGGCGATACGGCTGCGGGAGCAGGGCCGTCAGGAGGAGGCGAGAGCCCGGCTGGTGGAACTCGCCACGCGGTACCCCGACGACGCCGAGGTGGCCTATCAGACCGCCTGGGCCCACGATGTCCTCGGCCTGGAGGCCGAAGCGGTCCCGTTCTACGAGCGGGCGCTCGCCACCACCGGCGCGGGCGCCCTGTCGACCGAGGACCGCCGCGGGGCGCTCCTGGGCCTCGGGAGCACGTACCGCGTCCTCGGCCGCTACGGGCAGGCCGTCGACACGCTCCGCCGCGGGGCCGAGGAGTTCCCCGACGACGGGGCGCTGCGCACCTTCCTGGCGATGGCCCTGTTCAACACGGGCGAGCACCACGAGTCCACGCGGCTGCTGCTGAACCTGGTGGCGGCGACCAGCGACGACGCACACGTGCGGCGTTACCGGCGGGCCATCGAGTCCTACGCGCGGGATCTGCACGAGACCGTGTGAGCGCCGGAAAGACCAGCCGACGCCTGGAACGCCGCCGACCCCTGGAACGCCGCATGACCCACGTCCACCACGACACCACCCCCGGGCCCACGGAGAGGGCGCCGAGCCCCTCTTCACCGTCGGCGGCGCCTACGAGGCGGAACGGCCCAGGGGCGGCGGACGGCGGGCGGTGGTTCACGACTCCCACCGCGGCCCCGCCGCGTCCAGCGCGGAGAGGGTCCGGTTCCGCGCCACATACACGCTGTCGCCGTGCGGGACCGGGCCGTGGAGTGTGCCCTCGGCGGTCGTGTGCTTCCAGAGAACCTTGCCCGATCGGCTGTTCAGGGCGTAGACCGTTGCCTTGTCCGTGCCGAAGAACAGCAGGCTCTCTTCCTCTCCTCCCCGCGAGAGCAAGGAGAGCCTTCCGGTGATCTGTCCGTCCGCGACGAACTTCCAGGTGGCGTCGCCGACCCCCGCCGCCGCGTACACCGCTTCCCCGTACCGGAAGATCACCGTCCCGTCCTGGACGATCGGCGGATCGCGGTCGACGACGACGCTGTCGTCGTCGGCGGTGAATTCCCACCCGCTGACGCCCGACGGATCGACCGGTTCGCACGCGACGCCGCGCCGCGTGTGGAAGTAGAGAAACTCATCCGCCTCGATGGCCGGGGAGGCCAAGTCGTCCGGCAGCTTGCGAAAACGGGAAGCCTTGCCCTCCGGTATGGACACGGTCCGGCGCCCCGTCCCGTCCCAGTCGCCGGCCAGGCCGTACAAGGCGACGGCGTCGCCCTCATCCCAGGCCAGGGACGTGTCAGGGGTGTCCGTCTCCAGGAGCACCACGCCGGCGGCGTTCATGACCGTGGCCTTGTCGAGGCTCCGCCCGTTACCGCTGACGACCACGAAATGACTGCCGCCCACCTGAGGGAGCAGCCTGGCCGTGTCGCCGGAAAACGTCCGCGTCCACAGGCGCTCGCCCGATTCCTGGCTGAGGCCGTGGAGGGTGTTGTCCTTGGTCAGCGCCAGGATGACATCCTGTTCGCCCCGCCGGATCCGGTCGACGGCGACGGGCAGCACGAGCGGATCCGCTTCCGATACCGTTCCCGCTCCCTCATAGACGCGGAGATCGACGGCCCACTCCAGCGCGTGGGAGTTCTGGCTCACCAAGACGATCCTGCCACGCGCGTCCCCGAACGCCACGGTGCTCCGGCCGGGCGCGGGCGGGGTGACGATCTCGGCGTCGTGCGTGTACGACCAGGACGGCTCCCGAAGCGCCATTCCACCGCTTCCGCTGCCGTCGCGGTCCAGTACGCGCATGATGGCCCAGGCGCCGCCGAGCAGCGCGGAGCAGCCGACTATGCCGGTGCCCAAGAGGGCGCGCCTGCTCATCCGCCGTGTCGGCGGGGCAGCGCGGACCGAGGAGGCGGGGGAGACCGGCCGCGCCGGGTCGATACGTGTAGGAGCCGGTTCAAGGGCCGGTCCAGGAGCCGGGTTCACGGAGGGCGCCGGATGCGCCGCCAGCGTCGGCGCCGCTGCCTGGAGCGCCCGCAGCCGCCCCCGCTGGCGCGTGATGTCCGCCGACACCGCCTCCGGAAGCCAGTTCCCTCCTTCGCCCTCGGCCTCGTTCACGGCGGCCAGCTCCTCCGCGGAGGGCCGGTGCCGGGGGTCCTTCGCCAACATCCGCCGGACGGTCTCCACCAGTCCCGGTGGCAGGCCCGCCAGGTCCGGCTCCTCATGGACCAAGCGGTACAGAAGCTCGTGGACCGCCCCGGTACCGAACGGTCCGCGTCCCGTCGCCGCGTATGCCACCACCGCGCCCAGCGAGAAGACGTCGCCCGTCGCCTCGACGGTCCGACCCACCGCCTGTTCGGGCGGCATGTATCCGGGCGAGCCGATCACCATGCCCGTACCGGTGAGCGCCGTCTCGTCGGCCGCGCGCGCGATGCCGAAGTCGATCAGCAAGGGTCCTTCGGGGGCGAGCAGCACATTGGTCGGCTTGACGTCCCGGTGGACCAGACCAGCCGCGTGCACCCTGACCAGGCCCCGCGCGAGGCCCCCGAGCAGGTGCCGTACGGAGTCCTCCGGCAGCGGCCCGTGGACGTCCACCGCGGCGCCGAGCGAAGGGCCGGAGACGTACTCGGTGGCCAGCCAGGGCAGGTCCCCGCCCGTATCGAAGTCGATCACCTCCACCATGCCGGGACCGCTCACCGCGCGACAGGCCCGCACCTCCCGGGCGAATCTCCGGCGGAACCCGGGGGCGTTCGCCATGTCCGCCCGTACCGTCTTCAGAGCGACGGCACGCCCCTCGACGGTGCGGGCGAGATACACCACGCCCATACCCCCCTCGCCGAGACGAGCGAGCAGCGGAAACGGACCGATCCTCGTGGGGTCCCCGGCACGCAGAGCCTCCACAACACCCCCCTGGGTCTTGCCCCTTGTGCATGCCGGACGGACCGGGCAGCACCCCTGCCGGGTATCCTGCCAGGCGTTCATCGCGTACGGCAGAGACCGGCCATGCGGACGTCCGGGGCGGCACCCGGCCCGGAAGGGGCGTCCTCGGGACTGCCCGGCGGATCAGGGCCGGAAGGGGCGTCCTCGGGACTGCCCGGCGGATCAGGGCCGGAAGGGGCGTCCTCGGGACTGCCCGGCGGATCAGGGCCGGAGGCCCTAGTCGTTGACGGCGGTCAGCAGGACGACCGCGTCCTCCAGGGCGGCGAGTCCGTGCCGCTCCTTGGGGATCATCTGCAGCTCGCCCGCCGACAGCTCCTCCGACCGGTCGGCGGCCGTCAGCTTCACCCGCCCGCGCAGCACCTGCAGGCTCGCGGCGGGCGGCGCGTTGTGCTCGTCGAGCACCGTTCCCGCCGTCAGGGCGATGACACTCTGCCGGAGCACTCCGTCGTGGACCACCAGATGGGCGCTCCTGCCATGCGCGTCGTTGTGCGCGTTGGCGAGATGCTCGTCGGCCAGGGCTGCGAGATCGTGCATCGTTTCTCCCTGCGGGGTGCGCGGGCTTCGCCTCCCAGCCTTGCGCGTGTCCCGGGGAACGCAACTCGGGGCCGCGCGCCGGGCGCCGACGAGGACGACTGCGGCCAGGACGACGAACCCCGCCGCCGCCAGGACCGCCGCGCCCCAGCCGTACGCCCCGTACAGCCACACCGCCGTGAGCGAACCGAGCGCACCGCCACCGAACGAGGACAGCATGAAGACGGTGTTCACCCGGGCCGCCACGTCCCGGCCGAGCCCGAAGATCCGCGCCTGGTTCGCCACCTGGGCGGCGCCGGTGCCGAGGACCAGCAGGTTGGCGCCGGCCACCAGAGCCACCGGGGAGCGCGAGCCGAATCCGACGAGCGTGAGCGAGACGGCGACGCACCCCAGGGACCAGGCGGTGACCGCCGAAGCGCCGTAGCGGTCCGTCAGCCCTCCCGCGTACGCCGACACCAGAGCCCCGGGCACACTCAGCAGGCCGAAGAGCCCCGCCACACCCGGTCCGAACCCCAGCGGCGGGGCCGCGAGATGAAAGGCGAGCGTGGCCCAGAAGACGCTGTACGCGGCGAACACGGTGGCCCCCGTCAGCGCCGAGACGCGTACCTCCCGATGCTCCGCGAACAACCGGGGCAGGGTCGCGAGCAGCCGGTGGTACGGCAGCCGGCCTCCCGCCCGCCCCGCCCGCCCCAGGGACTCGGGAAGGGCGCGCGGCAGGACGAACAGCAGCGCGGCGGTCGCCACCGCGGCGACCACATAGGCCGTACGCCAGCCGCCCCCGGCGTCGGACACCGCGCCCGAGACACCACGGGAGACGGTCGAGCCCAGCGTGAGGCCGAGGCCGATGGTTCCGACGACCCGGCCGCGCCGCTCCGGCCCGGCGAGCGACGCCGCCACGGGGGTGAGGATCTGCGGCAGGACGGTGGTCGTGGAGAGCGCGAGGGTGGCGAGCGTGAGGGTGAGTACGTTGGGCGCCGCCGCGGCGACGAACAGCCCCCCGCTGGTCAGCGCGAGCAGGACGGTGGTGAGACGGCGCAGCCGCGCGGTGTCGGCGAGCGGCACGATCAGCAGAATGCCGAGGGCGTAGCCGAGCTGCGCGGCCGAGGCGACGAGCCCCGCGGTGTTGCCGGAGACGCCCAGGCCCCCGGCGATGGCCGCGAGCAGCGGCTGCGGGAAGTAGATGTTGGCGACGGTGACCGCACCGGCCACCGTCAGGACGAGGACGTGCGCCCGAGGCGCAGGGCGCGCCGCGAGCGGCGGCACCTCGGCCCGTGGTACGGCGGCGATCGGGGAATCCATGGACTTCAGGCTCCCGTCCGCCGACCCCGCCGATCAAGGTGCGAGAATGCAACCGACGTTGAGCGAGACTCAACGATGGAGGGGCGGCCCGATGCTCGAACGGTACGAACTGGAGGCGTTCCTGACGCTCGCCGAGGAACTCCACTTCGGGCGCACCGCCGAGCGGCTCGGGGTCTCCACGGGACGCGTCAGCCAGACCGTCAAGAAGCTGGAGCGCCGCATCGGCACGCCCCTGTTCGAGCGGACCAGCCGCAGTGTCCGTCTCACCCCGGTGGGCCGTATGCTCCGCGACGACCTACGCCCGGCCCACCGGCGGATCCTGGCCGCCCTGGAGCGCGCCGTCGCCGCCGGCCGGGGGGTGCACGGCGCGCTCCGGATCGGCTTCGCCGCGCCCTGGAGCGGCGAGCTGCTCACCGCCGCTGCCGACGCGTTCCTCGCCCGGCATCCCGGCTGCGAGACCCACCTCCGTGAAGTCCAGCTCGATGGCGGCTTCCAGCTCCTGCACGACGGCGCGCTCGACCTGCTCCTCACCGCCTTCCCCGTCCGCGAACCCGGTCTCACCGCCGGCCCCGTCCTCTCGGCCGAACCCCGGGTCCTGCTCGTGCCCGCCGCCCATCCGCTGGCCCGCCGCGCGTCCGTCGGCCTCGACGACCTCGCCGGCGTGCCCCTGGTGACCCCTGCCGGCGCCAACCCCCGCTACTGGCTCGACGCCCACTATCCCCGCCGCACCCCCTCGGGCGCCCTCATCCCCCGAGGGCCGGTCGCCGCCTCCTGGCAGGAGGTCCTCTCCCATGTCGGCGCCGGCCGCGGGGTCTCCCCGGGCGCCGCGCGCGGCTCGCGCTACCACCCGCGCCTCGGCATCGCGTACGTTCCGCTGACGGACGCACCACCCGTCGAGTACGGCCTGGTATGGCCGACGGCCGCCGAGAACGGGCTGATCAGGGCCTTCGTCGAGACGGTACGGGAACGCCGCTGACGGACACCGGCCGCGCCGCTAACCGACGGTCAGGGTTCCGGCGAGATGGTCGTACGCCACCTGAGCGTGCAGCCGGACGCCGGTGACGAGGGTGTCGTCGTCGGCGTAGAAACGCGGATGGTGGTTGGTCACCAGTCCCCGACCGCCGGGTGTCGGCACCGGGTGGCCGTTCGCGTCCAGGGACGCGTCCTGGACGCCCAGCATCACGTACAGACCGCCGAACCGGTTCACGAACTCCGAGACGTCGTCGTACCCGAGCGTCGCTCCGGTCGGCACCGTCCGCTCCTCGCCCACCACCCGGCGGACGGTCGGCAGCGCGGCCGCGACCCACTCCGCGCTGTTGTGGACGGGCGGCACGGGCTGCAGATACTCCACGGTCGCCGTGGCGCCGTACGCCTCCGCCGAGTGCTCGGCGAGCCTGGTCAGCCGTCGCCGGACCTCGGCCATGTCCGACTCCACCGCACAGCGGACGGTGCCCCACAAGGTGACGGTCTGGCCGATGATGTTGAAGCGTCCGACGTCCTCGACGTGGCCGATGGAGACCGTGACCGGGTCGAAGGCCGACACCTGTCGGTAGAGCTGCCCGATGCCGGTCAGCACCGCGCCCGCCGCCGGCATCGGGTCGATGCCCTGCCACGGCGTGGATCCGTGGACCTGCTCGCCGCTGATCACGATCTTCACGAGGGCGGAGGCGCCGTACTGGTTGCCCACGCGGTAGCCCACGTACCCCTTCGGGTACGGCGTGACATGCATCCCGAACGCCATCGTCGGTACGGGATCGGTGAACGCGCCTTCCGCCACCATCGCCCGCGCCCCGCCCTCCTCGGTGACCGGCGGCCCCTCCTCGGCCGGCTGGAACACGAACAGCACCGTCCCCGGCAGCCGCTCCCGCACACCGGCCAGCACGGTGGCCGCCCCCAGCAGCATCGCGGTGTGGCAGTCGTGGCCGCAGGCGTGCGAGACGGGGAACGGGCCGCCCGGATACCCGGCGTCCACGGTCTGTGAGGCGAACTCCGCGCCGCACAGGTCCCGTACGGGCAGCGCGTCCATGTCCGCGCGCAGCGCCGCCACCCGTCCGCCGGGGACGCCGCCCCTGAGCACACCCACGACACCGTGCCCGGCGATCCCCGTACGGACCTCGTCCAGGCCCAGGGACCACAGATGGTCCGCGACCAGCGCCGCGGTCCCGACCTCCCTGTTGGAGAGCTCCGGGTTCCGGTGCAGATGCCGGCGCCAGGCGACGACCTGGGCCGCCGCCTTCTCGGCCCGCCGGTCCAGTTCGTCGTGGATCGCTGCGCTGCTCAAGGGGCCACGTCCTCTCGGTGTACGACCGTCCCTCCAGGGTGTCGTACGCCGCCCCGGTCACGCTCGCCGGAACGGAAACGCTCACGGCGGCGGAGGGAAGCGGGCACGGCCGAGGGCCGGAGGGAAGCGGGCACGGCCGAGGGCCGGAGGGATCAGGCGGCGGCCGTCATCGGCCTACCCCGCTCGATGATCGCCGTCGTGTCAAGGCCGGGGGGCAGCGTGCCGAAGGCGACGCCCCAGTCGCCGTCCAGGCGCGAGGCGCAGAACGCGTCCGCCACCGCCGGGTGACCGTGGCGGACGAGCAGCGACCCCTGCAGGACCAGCGCCATGTGCTCGACGAGACGGCGCGCGCGGTACTGGAGCGATGCGGGGTCGCCGAGGTCGGCCAGCTCCTTGCGCAGCCGCGCCGTGGCCGCGTCCAGCCGGCGGTCGGCGCCCGCCGCCCGGTCGACCTCGGCGAAGAACGCCTCGACAGCGTGCGGCTGCCGCCCCATCGCCCGCAGTACGTCGAGCGCGGCGACGTTGCCGGAGCCCTCCCAGATGGACGGCAGCGGCGACTCGCGGTAGAGCCGGGGGAGTCCCGAGTCCTCGACGTAGCCGTTGCCGCCCAGGCACTCCAGGGCCTCGGCCGCGTGCGCCGGAGCCCGCTTGCACACCCAGTACTTGGTCACCGCGAGGCCGATCCGGCGCAGCAGCTCCTCGTCCGCGTCACCCGCCGCCGCCCGGTCCACGGCCCCCGCCAGCCGCAGCCCCGCGATCGTCGCCGCCTCCGCCTCCACGGCCAGGTCGGCGAGGACGTTGGTCATCAGCGGCTGGTCGACCAGGCGCGCCCCGAACGCGCTGCGGTACGTGGCGTGGTGGACGGCCTGCACCAGCCCCTGGCGCATCCCCGAGGCCGAACTGATCGCGCAGTCCAGACGGGTCATGTTCACCATCCGGATGATGGTGGCCACGCCCCGGCCCTCCTCGCCCACGAGACGGCCGAGAGCACCCTCGTACTCGATCTCGGACGACGCGTTGGAACGGTTGCCGAGCTTGTCCTTGAGCCGCTGGAGGCGGATCGCGTTCCGTGAGCCGTCCGGCAGGACGCGCGGGACGAGGAAGCAGGACAGACCGCCGGGGGCCTGCGCCAGGGTGAGGAACACGTCCGACATCGGCGCCGAGGTGAACCACTTGTGACCGGTCAGCGCGTAGAAGCCGTCCTCGCCCGTCGGTACGGCACGTGTGGTGTTCGCCCGGACGTCCGAGCCGCCCTGCTTCTCGGTCATCGACATCCCGGCGATGATCCCGCGCTTCGAGGTCGGCTCGCGCAGCCCGAAGTCGTAGAAGGGAGAGGTGAGGAGGGGCTCGTACACCGCGGCCAGATCGGGCTGCGCCCGCAGGGCGGGCACCGCCGCGTACGTCATCGACACCGGGCACAGATGGCCCGGGTCGGCCTGCCCCCACACGAACACCTTCGCCGCACGCGCCACATGCGCCCCGGGGCGCTCGTCGCGCCAGGGTGTCCCGTGCAGCCCGTGCCGCACGGCCACCGTCATCAGCTCATGCCAGTACGGATGGAACTCCACCTCGTCGACACGGTGGCCGTAGCGGTCGTGCGTGTGCAGCACGGGAGAGTTCCGCTCGGCCGACCGGCCCCACTCCTGGGCCTGTTCACCACCGGCCAGCACACCCAGTTCGCGCACCTCCCCCTCGGCCCAGCCGGCACCCTCACGGCGCAGGCCCTCCAGCAGGGCCGGGTCGGCCGACACGTCGTATCCGGTGAGCGGCGGGACTTGGTTGGTGACCTCATGCGTGCTCGGCATCGGGAACTCCCAGGGCTCTCAGGGTGAAGGTGACCAGGGCGGGTACGGTGTCCGGCCCGACCGTTCCCGCCGCCAGCGGGCCGACGAGCGCCTCCGCTCCCGCTCCCACGAGCGCGGAGGCCGTCAACGTGGCGTCCTGGGGCGGGAGCCGGCCGGTGCGCACGCCCTCGGCGATCCGTTCGGCGAACACATCGCGAAACGCGCGCCGGAAGACCAGCCGTTCGGCGTCCACCGCCGGGTCCACGGGCTCGGCGAGCAGCGCGTACGCCAGGCGCGGCGACTTCAGGGCGCGGTTGGCGAACGTCTCGATGACGGCGACGACCCGCTCGGCGGCGTCCGCGTGTCCCGGCCGGCCGGCCGCCTCGGACACGGCGGCGACCTCACGCGAGACCACCGTCCGGAACACTTCGACGGCCAACTCCGCCTTGCCGGCGAAGTGACGGTAGACGCTGCCGGTGGCGATCCCGGCCCGCGCCGCCACGGCGGCCATGGTGCAGCCGGCGTAGCCGTGCTCGGCGAGCAGCCCGATGGCCGCGTCCACGACGGTGGCGCGCTGGGCGTCGAGACGGGCCTGGACGGCGGGCGTACGTCGGTACGGCATGGAAGAAGTGAAGCAGTGATTCATTGCTTCAACAAGGGGCGTGCGGCGTGGATACCGGGTCAGCCGGAGGGGGAGGGGCCCTCGGGCCGGCCGGGGCTGCCGGGGCGGCGACAGAGCGGACGGCGGCCGGCGCTCCCGGGGTGCCCCGGGCCGGCCCATCCGTGTCCGGCGCCGGAGCGGGTCGATAGGTTCGCCCCATGACTCTTCAGCGGGCCGCCGTCCATCATTCGTCCTCGACGTGGCGGCAGCCGCTGCCGGCCGCCGCCTCCGCGGCGCGCGGCGAGCTGGTGGGACAGATCGCCGAGGCGATCCTGGCCCGGGGCCCCGGGCGCCTGCTCGTGGGCGTCGACGGCCTCACGGCGGCGGGGAAGACCAGCTTCGGACACGAAGTGGCCGAGCGGATCGCGGCCACGGGCCGGCCCGTCCTGCGCGCGACGCTCGACGACTTCAAGAGGCCGTGGAAGGACAGGCACCTCTACGACCGGGAGTCGGGGGAGGGGTACTACCGCAACGCCTACGACTACGAGGCCGTCAGGGGGCTCTTGCTGGACCCGTGCCGCTCGTCCGAGGCGGAATCCTGCTCCCTGTGCGCCATCGACCCGCTGACCCAGCTCGACCACTCGGCCCGGCGGACCCCGCTCGCCCCGGACTCCGTGCTCGTCGTGGACGGGGTCTTCGCCTTCCGGCCGGAGATCGACGACTACTGGGACTACCGCGTGTGGCTCGACGTGGACGCCGAACTCTCCGTAAGCCGTGGGGCGCTGCGCGACCAGGACTGGGCCGGCTCCGACGCGGAGTCCCTCCACCGTGACCGGTACCTGGTGGCGCAGCGGATCTATCTCGACGAGGTCGCCCCGCTCCCGAGGGTGGACGCCGTCGTCGACAACGCGGACTTCGCCCGCCCCCGGCTGATCCCACGCTCCCGCGCGCCGAGGCCGCCGGTCACCGGACGTGACGCGTTCGACGCCCTCGTGGTCCGTACCGACTACACGGACGACAGCGCCTGGCGGGCCGTCAGGGCGGCCCTGGACGAGGACCCGGAGTCGGCCGCGCACGTCGTCGACGATCCGGCCTGGGCCGGGGCCGGCGTGGACGACGTGCTGACGGCGGTGGCCCACGACGACGAGCTGAGCGTCGTGTTCCTCGCCGACCGGGCGACGATGACGTCCGCGCACCGCGCGCTGCTCGCCGTGACCACGCTCACGCGGGCGGAGTGCGACGACGACGAGGAGTACGCGCGGCTGACCGCGTTCGGCGCCCGCTTCCGTACGGCCCCGGCGGGCGTCCACGGCATCCACGTCAACCTGTCCCTCGCCAACATGGGTTTCGAGGAGTACGCCGGGGCGGCGCACGACGACCCGGACGGGGTCTTCAGGACCTTCTAGAACGGTGCGTCCGGGCCGTGGGGCGGCCCGGACGCGCTGGTGCCGTCCGGGTGTCAGCCGACGAAGATCTCGGTGAGGGACCAGATCGCCAGGGCCGCCATGCACAGGCCGCCGATCCGCTGAACCGTCTTCAGGGGGACGCGCTTGGCGATGAAACGGCCCGCGACCAGGGCGAGGGCCGAGACGCTCATCAGGGCCGCGGCAGCGCCGATCGCGGTGGACCAGGTGCCGTCAGTGGCGGCGAGGTTGGCCGTGGTGATCTGGGTCAGATCGCCCCACTCACTGATGAACACGGCCATGAACGCGGTGGAGTAGACGGGCCAGAAGCCGGTCACGGTCCTGCCGCCCGCCTCGTCCTCCCCGTCGTCGTCCCCGCCGCGCAGCAGCATGAAGGCGCCCAAGGCGAAGAGCAGGGCGGAGATCAGCTGGACGATCCAGTCGGGCAGCAGGCCGATCAGGCTGCCGGCGCCGACGGCGAGGGCGACGTGCACGACGAACGCCGTCGAGGTGCCGAACCAGACGTACAGCGGACGCATCCGCGTGCCCATGGCGAGGGACGCGAACATCGTCTTGTCGGGAAGCTCGGCGAGGAAGATCAGCCCGAAGGCGGTGAGAATCGCCAAGGGGTCGAGGTGCATACCGGGGCTCTCTGCTCGGTCCGGGCCCGGGATCCGCACGGCACCGCGGTGGGCGACGGGAAGAACCACTCGGCCCGGCATGACGGACCACGCCCACGGTGTGCGGGCGTGGCGAATGCCTGGCCGAAGGTCTCGCCCGTCCGCGCTTCCGCACGGACCCGGCCACCGGGAACCCGGGGGTTCCAGTGTGTCGACGACCGGTTCGCGGGGCTACTCCCCTTCGCTGCCGACCAGTGTAGCGAAGGCTTTCGCCGACCTTGGCGGACGATCTTGGTAGACAGTGTCTACGGCCCCTGGTAGACAGTGTCTATGACCCGTGAACCCGAAGCCGAGGCCGGCCTGCGCGCCCGCCTGATCGAAGCCGGAGTGGACCTGGTGCACGCGGAAGGCGCCCAGGCCCTCTCCCTGCGCGAGATCGCCCGGCGAGCCGGGGTGTCCCACGGGGCACCCCGCCGCTACTTCCCGACCCACCTCGACCTGCTCTCCGCCATCGCTCGCCAGGGCTTCGCCGAACTCGCGGCCCGCGTCGCCGACGCGGCCGGCCCCGGACAGGGCCCGGACGACGACCCCCGCGCCCGGCTGCACGCCCTGGCCCGCGTCTATCTCGACTTCGCCCTGAACCGCCGTGGCATGTACGAGCTGATGTTCCGTCACGATCTGTTGGAGAGCGGTCGGCTCGGACTACGGGAGACGAGCCTGCCTCTCTTCGAGCTGCTGACCGGACTCGTCGCCCACGCCCGCCCGGCCGCCGACGACGCGGGCGCCGCCCAGCCGTCCGACGTCGCCGGCGCGCTCTGGGCGAATCTGCACGGCATCGCCCAGCTGTGGGGCTGGGGCAGTCTCCAGCTCGCCACCGGCACCCACGAGGTGGAGCCCCTGCTCCGGGCCGCCGTCGACGCGCACCTCGGGCCGGCGGAGCGCGTACGGTGACACCGCCACGCCACCGCACGCTCGCCTGCAGCGTCCTCGGCGCCGCCGTCGTCGCCCTCGACGGCACTCTGCTCACCCTCGCCCAGCCCGCACTCCAGCGCGATCTGCGCGCGGACATCGACCAGGTCCAGTGGACCAGTACGGCCTACCTCGTCGCCGTCGCGAGCCTCCTCGTCTTCGGGGGCAGGCTCGGCGACCGCTACGGCCACCGCCGGATCCTCGCCCTCGGCGCGCTCGGCTTCGCCGCCGCCTCGGCAGGCATCGCGGCGGCGCCCGGAATCGGCTGGGTCATCGGACTGCGCGTCGCCCAAGGAGCGTTCGGCGCGCTGCTGCAACCGGCCACCCTCGGCATGCTGCGCGCCGCCTTCCCACCCGACCGGCTGGCCATGCCGATCGCCCTGCGCACCAGCGCCATCGGACTCGCCGCCGCGACCGGCCCGCTCGTCGGCGGCGCGCTGGTGAGCGCGTACGGCTGGCGCGCCGTCTTCCTCCTCACCGCCGCCCCGGCCCTGGCCGTCGGGCTCCTCGCCCTCACCCTGCGGCTGCCGGACCCGCCGGCCGGCGCGCGCGCCCCGCGCGTCTCCCTGGACCTGCCCGGCGCCTGCCTGCTCGCCGTGACGCTCGCCTGTCTGGTCCATGTAATCGTCGTCGGCTCCGGCGGCCACCCCGCGGCGAGCGTGCTCGCGCTGGTCACGGCGTCGGCGGCCGGGACCGCCCTCATCCGGCACGAGCGGCGCACCGCCCACCCGCTCCTGCCCCCCGAGGTCCTCCGGTCGGCCCCCGTCCTCGCCGGACTCGGCGCGCTCCTCGCCGCCGCGGCGGCCCTGTCCGGAACGCTGTTCGTGACGACGTACCTCCTTCAGGACGTGCTCGAGCTCGACCCGCTGCGCACCGCGCTGTGGGTCCTGCCGCTCGCGGTCCTGATGGTGCTCGGCGCCCCCGTCGCAGCGCTGCTCCCGCGCCGCTTCGGCCCGCGCCGTACGACCGTGTCCGGAGCGGCCCTCCTGGCCCTCGGCGTCCTGTTGCTCTCCCGCCTCGGCGAGGGCGCGACGGCCGTCGCGACCGGCGGCTGCTTCGCCCTGGTCGGCGCCGGATTCAGTACGGTCATGGTCACCGCGACCGCCGTGCTGGTGCGCCGGGCGGACGTGGCCGACGCCGGGGTCGCCGGCGGGCTCCAGCAGACGGCCATGAACGTCGGCCCGGCGCTCGGCGTCGCCGTCGCGACGGCGCTGATGACGAGCGACCCGGGCGCGGGCCCCGGCCGGGAGGCCACCGCCCTGCTGGTCCTGGCGGCCGTCGCCGCACTCGGCGCGATGGTCGCGCTCGGACTGCCGGGACGGACGCGGGCCCGCGGAACCCGGAGCACCCGCAGCACCCGGGCTCGGCCCACCCCGCCGAGCCGGTGCGACGCCGCTGACCGGGCCGGGCCCGAACAGGCCAGGCCGACCGGCTAGGACTCGGCCCCCTCCCCGTTCAGCCGGGCTCGGGAAACGACTCGTAGAGGACCGTGTGGAAGCGGCCTTCCGTCTCCCGGCCGGTGGGGTCCGCCCCCAGGGCCCGCACCGCCTCCACCGCGAACCGCTGCTCACGCTCGTCGGTGAACAGCCGCTGCGGATAGGTCACCGACGGGTCGGCGACGGTCCGCAGCCCGTAGTCCGCCAGGCACGCGGCGATCGGCGCGTAATCCACCGTACGCAGCACGAACGCGCTCACCCGCAGCGGCCGCCGCGCCCACGTGAGCAGCGCGGCGAAGGTGCGCCGGGTGAGGTAGCTGCCGCCGCCGGTGAGAGTGATCAGCCCGACGTCGGCCATGGCCGCGCGCAGCCGGGGGCTCGGGGGCTCGTCCCCTTCGAGATTCTCCTCGAAGACGTCGTCCAGGAGTCCGGCCTCGCGTGCGTAGCGCAGCGCGTGGCCGGCGACGTCGAGCCCGAGGACGGGGACGGCGTCCGGGCGGCGCCGGGCGGCGTAGAACGCCTTGTCCCGTTCGGCGAGCTCGGCGCCGTTCAGCTCCCGCACGTCCGGACCGGTGTAGCGCGCGTACAGCTCGGCCAGGGTGAGGTCGTGGTTGAGGAGGGCGGCGTTGATCCCGTAAGAACAGCACAGATCGAGCACCACGCCGCCGTCCCGCTCGGCCGCCGCGCGGCGGAAGGCGGCCTGGGCCCGCTGCGGGATCTCGTACTCCAGCGGTGCGAGACGCCGGAAGTACGCGCGCGGGTCGGGCTCGTCGTAGACGTCGTCGAACCGCGCCTTGCCACCGCTCGCGCCGGGGTCGGACACCTGCACGTGTCTCGCCTCCTGCCCTTCGGCGGGCCCCTCCCTCCACTCCAGGATGGTCTCCTCCCCGCCGCGCTTCAACGGCTCACGGGCGGCACGGCTACGCGCCGAGGGCGTGTCCCGTCGTCGCGTCCACGTGGTCCGGGATCTCGTCGTGCCGGTCCCCGACCGAGAGCGTGCCGGTCGGCTCGAAGACCAGGATGGACGCGCCGACCGGTGCGTATGGGCGGTGCTCCACGCCCTTCGGCACGGTGAAGACCGAGCCGCGAGGGAGGGAGACCGTGCGCTCCGCCCCGTCCTCGCGCAGCGCGATGTGGAGTTCCCCGTCGAGGACGAGGAAGAACTCGTCGGTGTCGTCATGGGCGTGCCAGACGTGCTCGCCCGCCACCTTGGCGACGCGTACGTCGTAGTCGTTCACGCGCGTGACGATGCGGGGGCTCCACAGCTCCTCGAAGGAGGACAGGGCCCGGGCGAGGGCGATGGGGCCGTTCTTCGACTCACTGTTCAGGTCGCTCATGGGCTCATCCTGGGCCGTGACCGCGAGCCGCCGCGAGTGCTAGAAAGAGCACATGTCGCAACGATCCTCGCACGAGAGCAAGGAGGACGGGAGGCGCCTCCACCGGGTCGTCGTCATCGTCGACGCCAACTCCAACCCCTTCGAACTCGGCTGCGCGACGGAGATCTTCGGTCTGCGCCGGCCCGAGATCGGCCGCGAACTGTACGGTTTCCGGCTCTGCTCACCCGAGCCGCGGACCGTCATGCGTGACGGGTTCTTCACCCTCACGGGTGTCGCGGGACTCGACGCGGCCGACGAGGCGGACACGCTGATCGTGCCCAACCGCCCCGACGTCGAGGTCCCGCGCCGCCCCGCCGTGCTCGACGCGATCCGCCGCGCCCACGCGCGCGGCGCGCGCCTGGTCGGCTTCTGCAGCGGTGCCTTCACGCTGGCCGAGGCGGGGGTCCTCGACGGCCGCAGGGCGACCGCCCACTGGCAGTGGGCGGACTCCTTCCGCGCCCGCTTCCCCTCCGTACGGCTCGAACCGGACGTCCTCTTCGTCGACGACGGCGACATCCTCACCGCGGCGGGCAGCGCCGCCGCCCTCGATCTCGGACTGCACGTCGTGCGCCGCGACCACGGCGCCGAGGTGGCCAACGCGGTGAGCCGCCGACTGGTGTTCGCGGCCCACCGGGACGGCGGACAGCGCCAGTTCGTCGAGCGCCCGGTTCCCGACCTGCCGGACGAGTCCCTCGCCCCGCTGCTCGCCTGGGCGCAGGAACGCCTCGGCTCCCCGCTCGCGGTGGCCGACCTCGCCGCCCGTGCCTCCGTCAGCCCGGCGACGCTCCACCGCCGCTTCCGGGCCCAGCTCGGCACCACGCCGCTTGCCTGGCTCACCGGCGAGCGGGTGGCCCTGGCCTGCCGTCTGATCGAGCGCGGCGAGGCGCGCCTGGACGTCGTCGCCCGCACCAGCGGCCTCGGCACGGCGGCCAACCTCCGCGCCCTGATGCACCGAGAGACCGGACTCACCCCGTCCGCCTACCGCCGCCGCTTCGGCCCGGCCAACGGCTGATACCGAGGACGGCTCAGGAGCGGTACGGAACGTTCGCCGCGGCCCAGTCGGCGAGGGAGCGGGCGCAGTCGGCGACCGTATCGCGCCAGGTTCGGGCCGCCCCGTCACCCGCCTCGTCGCTGACGTGCTTGACGATGCGCAGCGGCACCCCGGCGAGGGCCGCGGCGGACGCCAGGGCGTAACCCTCCATGTCGACCAGCGGGGCGCGGACGGCGAGCCGGGCACGGGCGGTCTCGTCCGCGATGAACGCGTCACCGGTGGCAAGGACGACCTCGCCGCCGTCGGGGAGGGTCAGCGGCGCGCCGTAGGTCTCACCGGTCAGCGTGGCCAGCAGCTCCCCGTCGAGGTCGTGCTGCAGCACCGTGCCGACGACATGGGTACCCGTCCAGCCGGGACGCAGCGCGCCGGCCGTGCCCAGATTGACGACGCCGGAGGGCCGAGGACCCCGGCCGAGCGCCGTGGCGAGCGCGGTCGCCGCGTTCACCTTGCCCATGCCGGTCAGCAGGATCGGCAGATCCGTGTCGAGGAACTGCGCCTCCTCCTTGACGGCCAGGACGAGCAGCGGTCGGTCGGCCGTGATCTTTCCGATGAGTTCCATGGGGCCACGCTAGTTCGCGCCGCCCCCGCCCGTACACCCGGGAGCTACGCGCCGCACGGGCGTCAGCGGCACAGCGCGTCGACGGTCTCCTCGAAGCCGGGGAACGCGCGCGCGGCCGCGGCCTGTATCTCCGCCGCCGGGCGGCGGGACCCGGCGCCCGCGAACCGCTCGGCCACCGCGGCCAGTTCCGGACTCGGCCGGGGGACGCGGTGGCCGGGGTACGCGACGTCGATGGGGCCCCAGCCGTCGGCGAGGAACCACAGGAAGCCGGCCAGGTCCTCGGCGAGCACGCACATCTCGCCCTCGGAGCCGCAGAACACCACCGGCTGCTCGGCCACCGGCCGGCCCGGCCGGATGCGCCAGAACGCCACGTAGCCGCCGCTGCCGCTCTGGCCGATGACGCGGAAGGCGTCGCCGTCGAGCTCGGCGTTGCCCGTCCAGGCGCGAAACCAGTCGGTGGTCTCCTCGGCGGTCAGGAAGCCCTCGTACGGCGTGTAGTCGACGTCTTCGTCGCCGTCGTGGTCGAACGCGACGCCCGCCACGGCTGCGAGGGCGGGCGGAAAGCCATGGGTGTCGAGGGGAAGCACGCACGGAGCATAGCGACGGCCTCGGACAGTGCGGCGGGCAGTGGGGAAAGTGCCGCCCATGGATTCACGGAGTGTGACACCCTGCTGGTCCCGGGCGTGCGGCGCGTGATGGGGCACGGTCTGGACGCCGCCGTGGACATGAACGCCTACCGCTCGGCGCTGCGGGATGTGGCCTCGACCGACCTTCCCCCGCACCGCGTCCTGCGCCGGCTCGACGCGCTCGCCGACGAGGGCGGACGCCGCCCCGCGACCTGCCTGCTCATCCAGGTCGACCCGGCGCGCGGCGCGGCCACCTTCGCGAGCGCCGGCCACCTGCCGCCCGTCGTCTTCGCCGCCGACGGCTCCGCCGAGCCGATCGAACTCCACGTCGGCCCGCCGCTCGGCACCGGATTCGGCGGATACGAGTCGGTGACCCGCACGGTCACCACGTTCGACACGCTCCTGCTCTTCACCGACGGCCTGGTCGAGCGGCGCGGCGAGGACATCGATGTCTCCCTGGCCCGGCTCGCCGCGCTCCGCCTCCCGGCGGGCTCCGGCCCCGACGAGGTCGTGGAGGAGGTGCTGCGCCGCCTCGACGCCCGTAACGCGGAGGACGACGTGGCCGTCCTCGCCGCCCGCGTCCGCGAACGCCCGGCCCCGGCCTCCTAGGGGGTGTGTCGCCGATCGTGCCGGGACCCGGCTCGCCCGACGCTCCGGTGCTTCCGCGGACGCTGCGCGCCCGCCGCGCCCACCCGGCTCGTACGCCCCGGGATCCCCTCCCCACGATGCCGTCACCGTGACCACCGCCGCACCGCCGGTCACCGCTCCTGCGCATGTTTCACGCCGCGGCGGGATTCTTTCGGCAGGACGCTTGTGCGCGGCAGCCCGTCCCGGCACGCTCCTCGGTATGAACACAGCCAGGCACGCCAGTGAACGCCTGATGAGCTGGCCCTCGCTGATCGCCGACCCCGCCCTCTGCGGAGCCGAAACCGGTCTGCGGACCGAGACGCGCGAGATCGTCCACTTCCACGGGGAACACGAGGCGGACGTCCACCTCAGCCGCGCCATGATCGCGAAGCTGCGGCCCGCCCTCCTCGGATCCAGCGCCGTGCGGCTGCGTGCGGGATCGGGCTGGGTGACCGTCCGTCTGGAGATGGGATCGGACATCGATCTGCTGGCGACGCTGGTGAGCGCCGCGCTCCAGGCCTCCACCCACGGCCCGGACCCCGTGGACACCGTGCCGGACGGATGCACCCGCACCTGCCTCGCGTCCGGCCGTCGTTGACGTCGTACTCCGCGTACCCCCGTTCGGCGGCATGCCGGAGGGGTCCCGCCCCTCGGCGGGTACTCCCCGTGGCATGCCCCCCACCTCCGGTGCGCCGCACGACGGTGCCCCCGCCGAACACGGTCACTGGTTCCACCGCCTTCACCAGCGGGTCCTGACCTCGGCCGTCGGGCTCGCCTGGAGCCGGGGGCGGGAGATGGAGCTGATGCACCGCGCCATGGGCTTCGCGGCCCTCAGCCTCCTCACCCTCGTACCGCTTCTCATCGTCGTGGCCTCGGCCGACCTCGCCAGCGGCCAGGGCTTCGCCCGCTGGCTGATCCAGGGCCTCGGCGTCTCCGAGGTCTCCCAGGAAGAGGTCGAACGGATCTTCGGCAAGCCGGGGCAGGCGCTGCAACGGACCACCGCCTTCGGCCTCGCGGCCCTCGCCGCGTTCGGTGTCACCTTCGGCTCCGCCGTACAGACGGGGTACGAACGGGTGTGGGACCTGCCCACCGCCCGCTGGCACACCATGTGGCGCCATGTCGTCTGGCTCGCCGTCCTGGTCGCCTCCCTCCTCGTCTTCGTCGCCGCCCCGAAACCGTCGCACGCCTCCGCCGCCGTGACCGTCCTGGTCGCCGCGGCCGACGTCACCGGAGCCTTCCTCTTCTTCTGGTGGTCGCAGCGCTTCCTCCTCTGCGGCCGCATCCGCTGGCGCGCCCTGGCCCCCGGGGCCCTCTGCACCGCCCTGGGGCTGCTCGGGCTGCGTGTCTTCTCCCAGTTCGTCTTCTCCCCCCTGATCGCCTCCAACGCGGTGACCTACGGAGAGTTCGGCACGGTCCTCGTGCTGCAGTCCTGGCTCGTCGGCGTCGGCTTCGTCGTCTACGGAGCCGCGCTGGTCGGCCGGATGATCCATGAGCACCGGGTCGTCCGCCGGCTCGACCGCGAGCCTCTCGACCTCCCCTGACAGCGGGGCCGACGGCCGCTCACTGGTCCCGCCGGTGCACGGCCGTCACCGTCACCACCGCGGCCGCCGCCGCCCACGAGCCGTACACCAGCCATGCTCCGGAGAGCGACCACGGGTACGCCACCTCGTACGGTCCGGCCCGCACGAGCCGCTGCCACGCGTGGTACGGCAGGCCGTGCGCGAGGACGGCCGACCAGCGCCGGTCGTCGCCGATCACCATCGGCGACAGGAGCAGCACCACCACGTTCGCGACCATCGTCGCCGCGCTGTGCCGCAGGAGCGTGCCGATCGCCATGCCGACCAGCCCCGACACCGGCGCCAGCAGCGCCGACGCGACCACCAGGCGTACGGCGCCCGGCTCACCGATCGACAGTCCCGCGCCCCTCCCCGCCAGGACGGCCTGGGTCAGCCAGAACGAGGTGCCCGCCACGACCCCGCCGAAGAGCGCCATGACCGCCGCGACGACCAGCACCTTCGCCGCCATCACCGAACGGCGGGCGGGGACCGCGGCGAACGTCGTACGGATCATGCCGGTGCTGTACTCGCCGACGACCGTCACGGCGCCCATCGCGCCCGCGCACAGCATCAGGACCATGGCCCCGTTCCCCGTGAACGCGTCCCACAGCGCCATCTTCAATCGAATGAAGCCGGCCTGGTGCACCGCGTCGAACTCGGGCCAGTAGCGGTAGTCGTCATAGGCCGTCCCGACGTTGAACGCGACCACGGCCAGGGTGCCGAGCAGCAGGGACCAGCCGGTCGAGCGCAGCGACCGGAGCTTCAGCCACTCGGCCGCCACCAGGTCGACGAAGCGGGGGCGGGGCTCGGGCGAGCGTGACGCGCCGTGGGAAGTGGTGGTCGGTGCGAAGGCGGTCATCGGGCTTCTCCTGCCGGGTACTCGACGCTGTCGGCGGTCAGTTGCGTGAAGGCCTCCTCCAGTGAGGCGGTCCGGGTGGTCAGCTGGTGCAGCGGGACACGGTGGCGCAGGGCGAGTTCACCGATCCGCGGCGCGGCGAGCCCCGTCACGCTCAGCAGGCCGCCGCCCTCCTCCCGTACCGCCGCGCCCTCGGCGAGGAGTACGGCAGTCAGCGCGGCCGGGTCGGCGGCGTCCACCGTCACGCTCGGCCGGGTGCCCCGGGCGGAGAACTCCGCCAGGCTCTCCGCCGCGATCAGTTCACCCCGGCCGACCACGACGAGCCGGTCGGCGGTGTTCTCCATCTCGGACATCAGATGGCTGGAGACGAAGACCGTACGGCCCTCGCCCGCCAGCCGCCGGAACAGCCCCCGCACCCACTTCACGCCCTCCGGGTCGAGCCCGTTGAGCGGCTCGTCGAAGAGCAGCACCGGCGGATCGCCCAGCAGCGCGGCGGCGATCCCGAGCCGCTGCCGCATCCCGAGCGAGAAGCCACCGATCCTGCGCCGGGCCGCGCCCGCGAGACCCACCTCGTCGAGGACCTCGGCCACCCGGCTCCCAGGGATGCGGTTGCCCCGGGCGAGCACCGACAGGTGCGCCGCCGCCGTGCGCCCGCCGTGCGCGTCACCCGCGTCGAGCAGCGCCCCGACGTGCCGCAGCCCCCGGGGGCGGTCCCGGAAGGGGCGTCCGTCGACGGTGACACTGCCGCTGGTCGGAGCGTGCAGGCCGAGGATCATGCGGAGAGTGGTGCTCTTGCCGGCGCCGTTCGGGCCGAGGAACCCGGTGACCCGCCCGGGGCGCACGGTGAAGGTCAGCGCGTCGACCGCGGTGGTTCCGCCGTACCGCTTGGTGAGTTCGTTGACTTCGATCATGCGCTCCACGGTGCCGTGGGAGCCCCCGGGGCGTCGTCGGACCGGCGACGACACTCGGCGGGACACGCTGTCGACCGGGGCTGTACAACCCTGGTCCGATGACCACGGGACAGCCCGAACCTACGATCTGATCATGCATGCCGCCGCCCCTCTTCCCCGGCTCAAGCGCGTACCGTTCGGCGTCTGGCCGGTCGTCGCCTGGTGCGCGGGCACGGCGTTCACGTTCCTCACGCGGATGGAACTCCCCGGCCAGGACGGGCCCGCGGTGCGGGCGGGGGTGTTCTACCTCCGATGGGACGGTCTGACCCTGCTGGCGCTCGCCACCGGCCTGGTGGTGGCTGGAAGCCTGCTGATGCGCGAACGGGCCCTGACGGCGCTGGGGTTGCTCCTCGCCGCCGCCGCCCTGGGCACGCTCCCGCTCAGTGTCGGGGAGATCCCGCTGCCCCAGTTCCTGATGGTCGATGTGACGTTGTACTTCATCGCCGCCACCCGGCCACGGCGGACCGGTGTCATCGCCCTCACCCTCTCCCTCACCGTGCTCGCCGGCTATCTGACCACCCGTCTGGCGTTCGGCTGGAGCGTCGGTACGTCGGAGGAGCTGGCCGTGGCGCTGACCGCGGTCATCGCCTGGCTGATCGGCAACTCGGCGTACCAGGCCCGTGTCCACGCCGAGCGGACGCACGCGGAGGCCGCGGCGCGTGCCGTGAGCGACGAACGGCTGCGCATCGCCCGCGAGACGCACGACATGGTCGCCCACACCATCGGGGTCGTCGCCCTCCAGGCCGGCGCCGCCGTCCGGGTGATCGACACCAGGCCGGACGCCGCGCGCGAGGCGATGGTGGCGGTCGAGACCGCCGCCCGGGAGACGCTGTCAGGACTGCGGCGGATGCTCGGCGCCCTGCGGCGGCACGAGGACACGGGACGGGACGGGGACCGGGCCGGGCAGGGGGATGCCGGCGGTTCGCTCCGGCCCGTGGCCGGGCTCGCGGACGTCGAAACGCTGGCCGCCGCCACGACGGCCGCCGGCGTCCGCGTCGACGTGGAATGGCGCGGTGAGTCACGGCCGTTGCCCCCGGACATCGACCTCTCGGCCTTCCGGATCATCCAGGAGTCGGTCACCAACGTCGTCCGCCACGTGGGCGCGGGGTCATGCCGGGTGACGGTCGATCGCCGACGGGACGAACTGATCATCGAGGTCGTCGACGACGGGCCGGGCGACACTCGTACGGGCACCGAGGCCCGGGCACTTTCCGGCAGCGCTTCCGGGGCCGGCGGCGGTGCGAGTGCAGGTGCCCGTACCGGTGGTGGATACGGCCTCGCGGGCATGCGCGAGCGGGTCGCCCTGCTGCACGGCGAGTTCTCCGCAGCACCACGAGCCGAAGGCGGTTTCCGCGTCACCGCCCGCCTTCCCCTGCCGACAGGAGTCCGATGACCGACCACGCCGTACGCGTCGTCCTCACCGACGACCAGCCCCTGGTCCGCGCCGCTCTGCGGATGGTCATCGCCGAGGCACCCGGACTCGATGTCGTCGGGGAGGCCGGGAACGGCGCCGAAGCGGTCGCGCTCGCACAGAGCCTCCGCCCCGAGGTGATGGTGATGGACCTTCGTATGCCCGGCATGGACGGCATCGAGGCCACGCGCAGGATCATGGAGGACCCCGGCCCCACCCGGGTGCTCGTCCTGACCACCTTCGACGACGACGAGTACGTCTACGGTGCGCTGCGGGCCGGATCCTCCGGCTTCCTCGTCAAGGACATGGGCCTGGACGACATTCTCGCCGCGATCCGCGTCGTCGCCGCCGGGGACGCCCTGATCGCGCCGAGCGTCACCCGCCGCCTGATCAAGGACTTCGCCGGCCGCCCGGCGCCGGGCGCGCCGCGACAGGGGGACCTCGCCGCCATCACCGAGCGCGAACGCGAGGTGCTGACCCTCATCGGCAGCGGTCTGTCCAACACCGAGATCGCCGAGCGCCTGGTCATCAGTGTCGCCACCGCCAAGACCTACGTCACTCGGCTGCTGTCCAAACTGGACGCCCGTGACCGGGTGCAGTTGGTGATCATCGCGTACGAGACGGGGCTGGTGGCCGTGGGCTGACCTCGTGATCACACGATCCGGTGACGTGCTCGCGGGTCGGCCGACGCCGCCGCGCGGACCGCTTGTATGGGGGTGATCCACACGGTCCGTCCGTCGAGAGAGAGCTGCCCCATGGCGAACACCTGGCTGCCGCCCGCCGAGTACATCGCGACGCTGCCGAGAGCGACGGCGTACGCCTGCCTGTACTTCACCGACACCGACGGCCGGCCCTTCCAGCTGCGCGCGTCGTACCGGACCGAGCTGTGGCAGTGGCCGGGCGGAAACATGGACCCGGGGGAGACGCCGTGGGAGACCGCGGTGCGCGAATGCCACGAGGAGACGGGGATCGTCTTCCGGGGGAAGCCGAAGCTGCTCGGCACCCACTTCGTCTCCGACCGGGGCGAGGAGTGGCCGGCCAACCACATCGGTTTCATCTTCGACGGCGGGGTCCTGACGCCCGAACAGATCGACGCCGTCGTTCTCGACCCCGACGAGCACAGCGAGTTCAGCGTCCGTACCCTCGCCGAGTGGGAGCGGGAGATGACCCCCCGGAACTTCGCGCGCCTCGCCGAGATCGACCGGGCCCGCCGACTGGGCACGACCGTGTACGTGGAGACCGGCGCCGACGTCTGAACCGCGCGGGCGTCTGCGCGGGCGTCCGCGCCGGCGTCCGCGCCGGCGTCCGAACCGGCGGACGGGGCCGGCGGACGGGGCCGGCGGGCGGGGCCGG